>CACYPI010000079.1 GCA_902776275.1 uncultured Aeromonadales bacterium | reverse complement strand
AAGTGAATCACATTGGTGGTCAGCAAGAGGAACCCGCCGAAGATCTCCCAAGAGATCGGTAGGGATCCCCTCTCTTTAGAGAGGGGAGGATGTCAAAAATTAGGCCGCCTACAGGCGGCCTTGCTGACCCATGGGCTCAGCCCCTATTTCTTTTACTTTCTATCCTCGTCGAAGACGTAGCAGGGGGTGTACTTGCGCCCCGAGAGCAGGATGCGGCCCTGGTCGATGAAGTCCTGCATGAGCCTGCCCATGCCCTCGATGATGTCGGGATCGCCGTGGAGATGGAACGGGCCGTGCTCGCGCACCTCGCGGATCCCGTCCTCCTTGACGTTCCCAGACACGATGCCCGAGAAGGCGTTGCGCAGCGCGGCTGCGAGCATCCAGGGCTCCTGATCGTGCGTGAGGTTCAAGCCGTCCATGGTCTTGCGGTTGACCTTGAGCGGCTGCTGGAGGATCTCGGGGACCGTCAATGTCCAGTTGAAGCAGTATGAGTCGTGCAGCAGCGTGCGGTGATCCGTCACGGTGTCGAGATCCTTGCGCACCTCCACCGCCACCGCGTCGGGATCGTTGTCGATGCGCGCGTACTGGCGCTTGATCTCAGGCCCGAAGCAGGCCTCGAGGAAGCGCTCGAGCGTGTCGAAGTAGGCCTTGCTCTTCTCGTTGCCCGTGAGGATCAAGGGCAGCATGGTGTGGCGGTTGTCAGGATGGAGCTTCAGCGCGAGTATGAAGAGCAGCTCCTCGGCGGTGCCTGGACCGCCCGGGAAGATGATCATGGTGTGCCCCAGGCGCACGAAGGCCTCCAGGCGCTTTTCGATGTCCGGGAGGATCACGAGGTCCGAGACCATCGAGTTGGGCGGCTCGGCTGCGATGATCGAGGGCTCGGTCAGGCCTATGAGCCTGCACTTGTCGGTCGCGCACTGCAGCACGTGGCCCATGATGGCGCCCTTCATCGGGGCCTCCATCACGCCGGGGCCGCAGCCGGTGCAGATGTCGATGCGCCTGAGCCCTAAGGCGTAGCCCACCTTGTAGGCGTAGTCGTACTCCTCCTTTGAGATGGAGTGCCCGCCCCAGCAGACTGCGATGTTGGGCTTGACGCCTGCGGTGAGGACGTTGGCGTTCCTTAAGATAAGGAAGACGTAGTTGGTGATGAGGTCGCGCTTTTGGCTGTTCTTGTCGCCTGCGAGCTTCTTTAGGAACTCGGTGTTGTAGACGTTGAGCTGCACGATGTCGCGCAGCACCGCGTAGAGGTGCTTGCGCAGGCTCTTGATGATCTGCCCGTCGACCACCGACGACTTCGGGGGGTTGATGAGCTCGATCTTGAGGCCGCGCTCGGTGCGCACCACGTTTATGTCGAAGTTCTCGAAGTTCTCGAGGAGCTCCTTGGTGTTGTCGGTGAGGCTGCCGCTGTTGAGCACGGCGAGCGAGCAGTTGCGGTAGAGGCTGTAGAGATCGCCCTGGTAGATGTTCGAGATGGAGTCCGCCTCAATCTGGGTCAGAAGCGCCATCGAGCCCGAGGGCCATACCACCTGTATGCTCATGTTTCCTGTTTATTCCTTTGCAATGCGTGACCTAGTGATTCTAGCGCGCCTTTCGTGAACTTTTGACGCTTGCGCCGTTAAGGACCCTTACTGCCTCAGCGTCCTGGGCGCGGCGGCATCGGGGCCGCTCGTGCGCACCGGGTTGATGTCGATGCCGCCGCGGCGGGTGAAGGCGCAGCGCACCACGAGCGATGAGGGCTTGAGCCTTGACATGATGTCGCTGTAGATGAGCTCGCAGCACTGCTCGTGGAAGCCCCTGTGGGTGCGCAGCGAGATGAGGTAGGCGAGAAGCCCCCCATGCGAGATCCTCGCGCCCTCGTAGCTTATGAAGACCTCGGCGTGATCGGGCTGGCCGGTGACCGGGCAGAGCGTGCGCAGGATGTCAGAGCGCAGCTCCTCCTTGACCATCCCGCCTTCAGATTCCAGGAAGTCCGGGTTGTAGGTGTAGCTGATGCCCGACGGCGCCTCGCCGTCGATGAGGATCCCAGTCTTCACCTCAGGCGTGAACGGGCACTCCTCATCTGAAAACACCTGCACCTCCACCTCGTGCTTGAGCTCATGCTTGAGATCATGGGCGATGACTTGGGCCACCTCCTCCTTGGAGGCGAACCTCGTCATGGTGAAGGAGAGCAGGTAGAGCTTGAGCGACTTCGACTCGATGATCCGAGGCGATTCGGCGTCGACCCTGAGGGTGCCGCACAGCGCGTGGGGCACGCCGTCGCGGTCCAGGCAGGTCATCTCGTACATGCGCCAGAGATCGTAGCCTTGGAATGTGCGCATCTTAAGCGGCGCGCGGCCTGCCGCGCGCTCTATGGGGCGCAGGAGCGAGGGATCGTACTCGTTGGAGTAGGCCGTCGCGGCCTCGCCTAGCTGCAGCTTCTTGCCTGCCATCAAATCCTCCAAAAACTTCTCACTTCGCCTGGCACTTTGCGCTAACGAACTTGTTGTCGGTGCCCTGGCGCTTCTTTACAAGGCTGTTCCACAGGCACTCGTCGGCATCGGGCGGGTAGATCTCGTCCCAGGCCTCGTAGAGCTTGCGCTGGCGCTTTGAGAGCGCGACCTTGTAGGTCTCCGACATGTAGAGCATGGCGCGCGCGGCGATGCCGCGGGCGCGCTCGGGGATCTCCACCGAGCGCTCCTTGAAGTTCACGTGCACCTCGCACTTGCCGTACATCGGCTCGCCGCTGCCCTGGGTGTAGCGGAAGTTGCTGCGGTCGCCGTTGACCTCGCCCACCGAGGGGTAGAGGTTGTGCAGATCGCCCTCGGCGCGGCGGAAGTCCGGGCTTTCAATCTCGCACTTCTTGCGGCCGCCGTCCTGCCAGCACTGCATGGCGTGCCCGAAGTCCCAGGCCGGCATCATGTGCTCGGCCTCGATGCGCGCGGCGCGGCGGGCGTTGCGGCGCACCTCGTAGCCGCACGCCTTGAGATCCGGGTAGTAGCGGTTGCGCTCGAAGGTGAGCGGGCAGCCGCAGTAGAGGGTGCGCGGATCCTTGAGCTGCTTGAAGATCCCGGGCATCGCCTGCTTGGCTTTGCTGAAGTCGTCTAAGCCTTCATTGGCGATGCTTGGCAGGCATGCGCACAGCGCAATAAGGAGCGATACGGCATTCTTTGCCAAAGACTTGGGCATCATGACCCCCATGGCCTGTAAAATCACAACAAGTCCTATTTTAAATGCAAGCGGGGCCAGAGGCCCCGCTTGCTGCCACATCCATGCACAGGAGGAGATTATGGAAGAGGCGCATCTGCGCTCGATGGCGTGCTTCGGCGTTGCCGGCAACTTCACCGGGCACCTCGAGCAAGCTGGCGAGGCATCGGATTTCACCAAGGTCAAGGCGGCGGCCGGGGCGCCCAAGGCCCTGTTCCCCACCTACATCCCAGGAGGGGAGCACGAGGGCGTGCCGCAGTTTCTGAGCGTCTTCCCGTTTGACGAGTACAGGCTGATCTTCCCGAAGCTTGAGGAGGAGAGCTTCAACCTCCAGATAGAGCCTGAGTGCGCGGTAGTCGTCGACATCGACTGGGAGAATGGCCTGGCTGTCGACCTCAAGCCCTATGCCTTCGCAGCCTCCAACGACTGCTCGATCCGCCGCAAGGGCGCCAGGAAGATCTCGCAGAAGAAGAACTGGGGCCCTGCGAGCAAGGGCATGGGCGCCAATCTCATCGCCATCGACAAGTTTGAAAAGGGCGGGATCCTCGATCGCTACCGCATCGCAAGCTTCCTCATCCGCGACGGCAAGGCCTACGACTACGGCGAGGACTCGGCGGTGCGCGACTACAGCTACTTCTACAACAAGCTCATCGACTGGTGCCTCGACCGCATCAACAACCAGGTCGACGAGGGGCCTGCCGAGCCCATCGGCAGCTACCTCAAGGCCGCAGGATATCCCAAGAAGGTGATGATCTCGGTGGGCGCAACCCGCTACACCGACTACGGGCAGCACAACTTCCTCAAAAACGGCGATCGGAGCGTCGTGGTGGTCTACCCCGAGGATGTCTACAGCCATGAGGAGATCGTCCGCCGCGCCGCCACCGACAACCTCGAGGAGGATGACATATCCGTCATCGCCCAGGAAGTGATCCTCTGATCTTTTTCTGACCTGGGCGCTTATCCAGCATGCGGCCGCAGGGGAGCAATCCCCTGCGGCCCTTGTCTTGCTTGCGCTGCGCCTTACGCCATTGCGCCCGCCGGTGTCATCCCTCCAAGTCTGATGTCTGAAAGGCAAGAACGCCGGCCCAGAGAGGCGCGGAAAGACGGTTGAAACGCTGCCTTCCATTCCGTCCATCAGCGCCTTTTTGTGTGATCGATGTCATGGGCGCATGTGGATCTTGGTAACGTTTTAAAAAAAATCGCCAAATCCTTCCAACCTGATGTACAAGGGCATTTTCGCCGCCGCATTTTCCGTATACTTGCGCCCAAGGCTTCACGCTTATAAGAAAGCCGTTTCCTCATTCATAAAAACAATAACAATTTCATTGCACCAGGAGAACTCTATGTCCATTAGGCAGACGAGAGGCGCAATCCTTTTCTTGTGCGCCCAATACCGCGCCATCCTCTTGAAGGGGCTGGCACTTGCAGCCGCCGCAACCGTGATCTGCGCCCCGGCGCAGGCTGATGATCCCGACACGATCCTCGAGAACTTCGACCCGTCAAAGGGATCGCTCAAGGAACAGCGCCCGGCAGTCGATCACGCCGTGGCCGACCAGACCGTGAAGCTTTCAGCCGGCACGGAGTTCGACACCGGCGACGACATCACCATCACCATCTCGTCGGCAGATCCGGACGAGCTCTTTGTGCAAGGCGCGGACGGGTCCGTCGCTGGAATCGTGGTCGGCGCCGACAAGGGCACGGGAGCGCTTGAACTCAACGGCAGCGGGCGGATCGGAGACATCAAGGGAACCGGCACCATCAGCGTCAACTACACCACGAAGCTTGATGAGAACGTCGTGAACGCTGGCAGCATAGGCAGCAGCCAGACCAGGTTCGGCGACGTTGAAATTGGCGCGCATGGCGGCACGCTCAACGCCTGCTCCATATACGCCGACAGCATCAATGTGGGAGAGAGCGCCAAACTCTCCTTAAGCGGCAGCGTCAATGTGTCAGGCAGGATCGACGTTGCAAAGGACGCCTCGCTCTCCTCATCGGGGATCGAGCTTGCAGGTGGCAGGAACAGCGTGCTCTACGCTGCAGAAGGAGGCTCGATCGGCACTGCTTCGCTGAGCCTTTCAAGCGGCGCCAGCGCGTACGTAAAGTCGGGATTTGACAAGCGCGCCTCGGTGCTCGCGGCAGGCTCGCTTGACTTCGGCAGCGGTTTCAACGCCTCATCGCTCATCGTCGGGAGTGCCGGCGCCCTCTATGTGGGCAAATCCTATGACGCCACCGGCTTCTCGGATGTGGCCAACGGCCTAGTCGGGAATACCGCGGGCCTGGCCAAGTCGCTGGCCGTCATCGACACCGCGGTGGATCTCGGGACCAATGGAGGGGTCCTGCTCGACGGCAATCTCGCAACGGATCTCGATCCCAAGCTTGAGGCAGATTCAGGCAAGGTGACCCTCAGGAACGGCGCCTCGATGTTCCTGTCGTCAAGTGGCGCGACCTCGGCGCAAAGCTACATCGCCGCAAACGGCGGCAGCGCCTCCTTCGCCATCGACGACACCTCCACGCTCTACATTCGCGACGCCGGCGCCGTCGGCGACATCACCGGCTCGGGCAGCGTGTTCATCAACAGCGAAGTAGGCAACGTCTCGCAGAACAAGGATGTAGTAACCGGCAACATCAACGCCTCCGAGGTCGTGCTCACCGGCAAGGTCAAGACCGGAGACATCACCACCCCCGAGCTGAACATCAACCGCAACACCACCCTGACCTCGCAGAACATCCAGACCTCCGACATCGTCGTCGGCAACGATCAGGCGAACGTCTCCATCAGCGCCTCCTCGATCACCACCACCGGCCAGTTCAGCGTCGAGGGCAACAACATCGCCATCACCGCAGGAAGGCTGGTCGCCCCCGATCTCACCGTATCGGGCAGCGCGGTGTTCAACTCCGGCTCCGCCCAGGTTGCAGGCAAGATCTTCACGGAGGGCGTCAAGTTCAATGTCAGCGGCAACCTCGAGCTCTCAGGCGATCTCGCCGTGGCCGACGGCGCCGACGTCTCCGCCGGCAAGCTGATCCTCAACGGCCACACGCTCAGCGTCGACCCCGACTGGAGCGTCGGCCCCTCGGTGGTCTACGCAGGCTCGCTCTCAGGAAGCGACGGCGTGCTAGACGGAAGCCTCGTGGTCGGACAGAACAGCGCCTTCTACGTCGGCAGCACCATGACCCAGGCGCAGTTCGAGCAATATGCGCAATCCAACCTGAGCTCAAGCGGCACTGGGGCAATCGCCTACTTCGACGTGCCTGTTACGGTCGGTTCGGGCTACGGAATCCTGGTTGACAGCAATGCGACGACCGCATCGACGGCAACTGCGGACAAGCTCTCCGTAGGCTCCAACTCCGTGCTGGTGCTGAATCTCTCAGGCGCTGCCGGCGCATCCGCGGTTACCTTTGAGAGCGCATCCGCAAAGGTCGAGAACAATGGCACCATCGAGGTGACCGGAAAGAATCTGACCGCCGGCAGCTCGGTTAACCTTTTCTCGACTTCCGCGCCAGGAGGAAGCGTCGCGGTAACCGCCTCCGGAACCGTCAAGTCCGCCAGCATCTACTCGCTCAACTACAACAGCGCGACCGGAGCGTACGACGTCGCGATCAGCAGCGACGCCGCGTCGACATTGGAGCAGAGCGGGGTTTCATCTAAATCAAGCCAGGGGATCGTCGACTACCTGAGCGGACACACCCTGGACGCAGGATCGCTTCTTGGAATTGCGCTCAATGCCGACAGCTACCGCTCGTCGGGGAGCGCCTTCGGAAGCGAGGGCACCGCAAGGCTCCTTGGCTCGTTCGCCCGCATGCCGGTCCTGGGCGGCTCCATCCAGGACGCCCGCATGGTGGCCGACGTCGCTCACGAGTCGGTCTCCGATCGCCTGGGCTTCGGAACCTCAATCGATACGGCCAAGGGAATGGGCGTCTGGGTCAAGCCGGTGTACCGCCACTTCAAGAGCGAGGATCTCGACGCCGGCATGTTCTCATACGGCGTCAACTCGAGCCTTGGCGGCGCTACCGTCGGGTTTGACGGCATCGCCGGCGGCGTGAGGCTGGGCGTTGCGCTCAACGCAGGCACAATCAACTCCCACAGCACCGGCAGTCTTGCCTACACCAAGGGCGATTTCGACTACGCGGGCATTTCCGCCTACGCGCAGTATGCCGCAGGCGCCTTCGAGGTGATGGGCGACGTCTTCTACAGCAGGCTCTCGGGCGACGTCAAGCAGCAAACCTCCATCGGCGAGCTCAAGGGCGATTCCGACCTGAATGTGGCCGGCGCCGAGGTGAAGGCCAAGTACGCCTTCAAGCTCTCCGAGAGCTTCACGCTCTCGCCTTTTGCCGGGATCCGCTACGACAGGATCAGCGCAGACAGCATCAACGGCAAGTACGGGGACGAGCGCTTCAAGGTCAAGTCGATGGACGTCAACCTCTTCGAGATCCCGGCAGGGTTGCTCTTCTCTCTCTCCCAGGCCTCAGGCGCCTGGCAGTTTGAGGAGAATGCCCAGCTCTTCGGGGAGTGGCGCGGCGGCGACAACGACGTCGCGATCGGAAGCGTGATTTCCGGCGCCCCGCTTGAGGAGAACGCCGATCTGGACAACCGCTTCGGCTATGGCGTCAGGCTTGGCTTCGACGCCACCAGCGGGGCGGTGGCCATCGGCGCGGGCTACGGCTACTACGGGTCGTCCGACACCGGCAGCCACAACCTGTACCTGAAGGCGTCGTACATGTTCTGACACCCGCTGAAATCAAGGCGCGGCACCGGCCGCGCCACCTGAACCCGCCATCCAGCGGACAGTGATCAGTATTTTTCATGAATAAATTTCGGCCATGTGTGCAGCCGGTGCTTTCCGACGGCCTTCCTGCTAGCAGCGGCTCGCTGCATACGTCTCGCTGCGGTAGTATTTCGTCCAGCCGCCGCCCATGGCCTCGAGCACGTCCATGATGTCGGGCGGGATCGCTGTCAGCCCGCGCTCGCCGGTCGCCGTGTCGACCACCAGCGAGATGGCGCTGTTCTGCATGTACGTGTAGAGCCTCATGAGGGTCGGCTGCTCCTGCATCCTCTTTCCATCAGTCCATTGGATCGAGAGTCCGGCCTCGCTCATCTTCCTGCGCATGAGCCACTCGGTGGCCGCGTACACGAGAAGCGCCAGCGAAAGCACCCACATCAGGGCGCAGATGCGGCTTGGCTTCTGCAGGCACATGGCGCTCACCAGCACCCTGCGGTCCTTCAGGCACCGCCAGTTGCGCTCGATGACGCTCTGGCGCTTGTAGACTGACAGCAGCTCCATCATGGTCCACCGGTGCGATGTGTCGTTGGTGCAGATCACATAATAGGTTTACTTGTTGACCTGCTCCTCCACGGCCCCAGTGTCGATCTCGACGGCGGCGGTGACCTTCACGGCCTTCACGATCCCGGGATCCCCTTCCTTGTGCCGGCCGCGCCTGGGGTATCCGCGCACCTCCTCGTATTCGACGCCGGTGATCCTGCAGAGCCTGAGCCTGTCCTGGAGCTCGGCTACGCACTTCTCGGCATCGGCCTTGCACTTGCACGGCCTGGTGCGTAGCTTCCCGAGCCTGGACTCGAGATCCTCCCGCTCCTTCCTGGCTTTCTTCTCCACGGATGAGCGCTTCCTTGACTCCAGCTTCTCGTTGCGCACGACGAGCTCGAGCACTTCCTGCGAGCCGATCATGCCCTTGCCCGACCACATGGCCATTGGCGAGGAAGGATCATCGGGATCCACGTGCGACAGCATTTCCGGGTGCGCCTGCGCGATGCACTCCGCCGCCTCGCCGCTGCGGTCCGGGATGCGGGTGACGAACCACACTCCATGCCTTGCGGCCTCATTGGCAATGCCGGAGGTGCAGAAGGCGCTGTCGGCCACGACATAGCGCAGTTCGTCAAACTGCGACCTGATGAGCGGCATGTAGTCCATGATGGTGTTCCTGAAGGAGATCTTGTCGCTGACGTTTCCGCTGACGCATTTCTGAAACAGGGGGATCCTCGTCAGATCGTCAGCCATCATCAGGGAGTTGATCTGGTTGAGGTCGGGCCGGTTGTCGCGGCTGCATCCCTGGTTGAGCACCACGTCGCAGCCTTCCTCCGCGCGGCGGCCAAATTCCGAAGGCTGCTCTCAATAGGGAGGCTGTGCGTTCTGGCGCCGTTGCACGCGCTGCTATCCTTCATCAGGCCGCCGCTTTCGCTTCTGCCGCTAGGGCCCCTGGGCCAGTTCAGCTGGTGCGCCCGCGGCGGCGCGTACGCGGCGATGGACCTGATGCTTGCCGCTGCGGCGCACGGCTTCGACACCTGCCCGATGGAGGGTTTCTCGGGAACCGGGGTTGCGAGGAGTCTGGGGCTCCCGCGGCAATGCGCGGTGGTGCTGGTGGTGGCAATCGGCCACCGCGCCGGACGCGAGGGTGGAGCCCTGCTGGCGCCGCAGCCAGGAGGATGCCATAAGGGTGGTCTGATGGAGATCTGACAAAAAAGGGCTCTTCGTGGCTACTTGTGGGTAGCTCAACACCCCATGGTCCACTCCAGCCCTTGTCCTAGCAGGAAGTCATGCCATAACCGCCCCTGTCAGGAAGTGAAATGCGCAAATCCGCTCTCAAGCCCTGCTGGCGCAAACGCCGCATCTGCCTTGCGGAGACTTAACAAAATCTTGGGATTTCAAACAGCTCTGATATAATC
>CACYPI010000078.1 GCA_902776275.1 uncultured Aeromonadales bacterium | reverse complement strand
GGTCTTGGTGATCTTGGAAGGATCGAGCACCAGCTCCCAGGGATCGCCCTCGTAGCTGATGGCCGCGGAGATGAGCTTTGAGAGGTCGAGCACCGAGCCGCCGCCCACGGCGAGGATCGCGTCCACGTGGTTCTCGCGGGCGATCCTCACGCCGTCGCGGGCCGACTGGACCTTGGGGTTGGGGGCGATGCCCGAAAGCTCGCAGATGTGCTTGTCCGAGAGCAGGCCCTTGACCTTGTCGTAGATCCCCGAGCGCTTGATGCTCCCTCCGCCGTAGGTCAGGAGGATGTTGGTGTGGCCGGAAAGCACGTCCGGCAGGCGCTTGATGCTGTCCTTCCCGAAGATGAGCCTGGTCGGAAGGTAGAGCTCGAACGGATGCATGTTTGCTCCTTATGCATGTTTGAAGTATTGATTTGGTTGCCCAAAGTATAGGCAGTTTTTCCTTTTCGCAAGATGCAGAAAATCCCGCCTTGGCTGTACGCCAGGGCGGGATCTTGCCTATCTGTGATCGATTCTACAGGAAGGCCATGACGGATCCGGCAAGTTTTGCCGCCGAGAGCAGGCCGCTGCCGATGGTCTCCAGCACCGAGTAGTCCGGCTGCTGGCCCTCGGGGAAGGCCTTCTGCCATTCGGACTTGTCGACCTTGCCGTCCTGCTCGAGCATCCTGAGGCCGTCCAGGGTGGACTTTGACTGCGAGTTGGCCGAGTCGCTGCCGACCATGGTGTTCTTCTCGTCAGGATCGTCGTGCACGCCGTTGTAGAGCGCCTTGTTGAGCACGAGCTGGCCATGGTCCTTGATGGTCTTGTCGCTGCTGTCCTTTTGGCTCATCAGCACCGAGCTCAAGTCTGCCGAGAAGGCGCGGCCGTCGGACAGCTCGGCAGTGCTGGACGCGCTGCTTCCAGAGGACGGCGAGGTCCCGTTGGCCGACAGCAGGCCCTGCAGGTAGTCAGAAAGCTCCCTGTTGCTGTTCGTAACCAGATATGACATTTGCTCCTCCAGGGCGGCAAACCATGCCGCCGCTTCATTTGTCATGAGGCATTAAGCAACAGCCGTGCCAATTCCAGGGAGATCTGGGAAAAGGGGCCTGCGCGGACAATGCGCATGCCGCAACGGAACAGGCCGGGGCGGCATGAGTGGGATGCCGCTCCGGCCTGGCTTTAGGGGAGCTTTCAGCGATCCTCAGTCCGAGATCACGTAGCGGTCGCTGTTGAGCCTCACGAAGGTGACTTCCTCGTAGCCCTTCTCGTTGTTCTTGGGCATGTCGTCGTAGAACTTGTAGTTCGTCTTGACCCAGACCTTCTTGGTCTCGGCGTTCTTAGGCACGGACTTCTGGCAGTCGTTGTATATGAAGACGTTGCGCGTGTCGTTGACGCCGTCGATGATGATCGGGGCCTCGTCGCCCGAGGCGAACACGTACCAGCCGGCGGTGACCCACTTGGTCTTGTCGGTGCGGGCGTTGACCGCGATGGAGCAGTCCTCGGACGAGTCGTTCTTGACGTCGATGCGCAGCGAGGCGCAGGCGTCGGCGCAGATGAAGGCGCAAACAAAGGCCGCGATGATTTTCTTCATAAGTCCCTGAAAGCTGGAAGATAGATGATCCGGGGTTCCCGGCTTTGACAGTATACACACGAAAAAGCCCCCGCGTCAGGCGGAGGCTTCGGTTTGGGATGGAGGCGGGGCCGCGCCCCGCCCCTTACCTCTTCACCTCAAGCAGCGCCACGGTCTCGACCTCGGCGGGGACCTGGCCGTCCTTTACGGTGTAGGTCTTGCCGGTGAAGCCGTCCTGAAGCTCCGTGCCCTCTGCAAAGCACTTGCCGGTCAGGACCTTCGAGGCCTTGCCGTAGTGGATCACGACTCGGTTGTCGATGCCCTTTGCAGGATCCTTGAAGTGCCTGCAGTAGGAGCCATCGTCGAGCTTGTCCTGCGCGCCGGCGCCCACGGCCGGATTGCGGAGCCTGAACTGGCCGACCTTCTGCCAGGTCGCGAGGATGCGGTTTGAGGAGAACTTCGTTGAGAGCGTGCCGACGTTGGCGGCCCACTTTCTGGCTTCTCCAACGTCAGCGGGGAAGTTCATGTCCGAGCGCATGCCCTGCTCGAGATCGACCCCGCCGCCCTTGTCGTTCTTCCTCGAGGTCTCGTCGCCGTAGAAGATCTGGATGTCACCTGGGAGCAGCCCGAAGAGTATGCCCACGTTGGCCATGTCCTTCTTGCGGCACAGCGAGGTGTCGTGCGAGGAGATGTAGGTGAGGTTCAGCAGATCCGGCTTGCCCTCGGCGCGGCCGTAGTCGCGGGCGTAGCGCTCCCACTCGTCGGTGTCGGGCACCAGGCAGGTGTTGAGGTTGACGCCGTCGGAGTTGAAGTAGAAGTCGATGAGCGAATCGAAGCCGCCCTGCCTGCCGTAGCCCGACTCGTCCTTTGGATCATTCGTGAAGCCCCAGACCTCGCCGGTCATGAAGAAGGGATCGGTCCAGTCGGCGGCCGGATCCCTGCCCTTGTTCTTCTCGCGCCACTTGTTGAGCGCCTCGACGGAGAGATCCTTCAGGAGCTTCCAGGTGGAGTTGGCCACGTACTTCACGGTGTCGCAGCGGAAGCCGTCTATGCCGAACTCCTCGACCCAGGAGGCCAGCCAGTGGGCCTGGAACTGGGCGACGCTCATGCTGCCCTCGCGGTAGGGCTTGGCCGCGGGGATGTCGTGCTGGGGATCGGGCTTTGACCACTTCTCCCTCAGGAAGATCGGGATTGCGACCTTGGGCCCGTTGGTCTGCGTGTTCTTGAAGTCCGGGAGATAGGCCAGGCACTTGTCCAAGCCGTCCTCGGCGCCGCATTTCTCGCCGTAGCCGTTGAAGAGGATCCAGTCCCTGCCCCACCAGCGGTTCCAGGAGGGATCCTCGCCCTCGTCGATGGGCTTGTCGTGGAAGGACTCGCCCTTGGCGGGATCGGGCTTCCACTCCTTGCAGGCGTCCCAGCCGTCCCTGGTCTTGCCGAACTTGAAGTCGCACATGTCCTTGAGCGTGCCGTAGCCCGAATGGTTCATCACCACGTCGATCATCACGCGGATCCCGCGGCGGTGGGCCTCGTTCACAAAGGCTCGGAAGTCCTCGACAGTGCCCATGCTGGCGTCAATGGAGGTGAAGTCCAGCCCGTAGTAGCCGTGGTAGGCGTAATACTGGAACTTGCCAAGCGGGCCGCCGCCGACCCAGCCGTGGGCCTGCTCCACAGGCGAGCTGACCCAGATGGCGTTGACGCCCAGCGACCTGATGTAGTCGAGCTTCCCGGTCAGGCCCTTGAAGTCGCCGCCGTGGAAGGTGCCGGCCCTGGTGCCTGCCGCGTCAACCGCTGGGCGGCCGTAGCTGTGGTCGTTTGACGGATCGCCGTTTGAGTAGCGGTCGGTGATGACGAAATAGACGGTGGCATCCTGCCAGGTGAAGGGCAATCCTGCGCCCTCGTCGGATGCGGCATTTGCAGCCTGCGGCGCCATGAGGACGCCAAGGGCGATCGCAGTAAGCCTCGCCGCAATGGTCTTGTTCATTGAGTGTTGGTTCCTTTGCATACGGCGGAATCGCGATCCGCTTTTTATAATTTCTAACTTGCGCTGGGAAAGCGGCAGGCCCGCGCGCGGGCGTTCGCCCGCGCGCTGCGGCGGAAGCGAAGGAGCGGATGCTGGAAAATCCGCCCCATGCGCCGCGCGGATCTGCAATATCCGCGCGGGCAGCTCCGCCGCATGCCTGCTGCCGGGCAATCGGGAACGGCGGGCGGCCCCACGCGGGGCAAGCCCCGCTTCCACAACCGCCATCCAAGAAAGCCGTATTGATTATAGCGGCCGCAAAGCGCCCCTCTGTCCCGTAAACGCTTACAAAGGCTAAAAAAAATCCTCCACACGCTGCGCAAGAGCCGGGATCGGCGAAAAAATACTGAACGATTTTGACTTGATTTTAATCAGGCACGATCATTGGCATGGCGAAAAAATCGCTTTCATGTATGTAACAGACAGCGTTTTTCCATACTCCATTGACCAGCAATCGCTTGCGCACAGCCCCGCATCTTCAAGGCGGCCATGCTAAGATGCCCCCGCGCCCGAGGATCGGGCGGCCGCCTTTGAAGGAGCGAGCCCTATGGCAAAAGACGAAAGCCGCGCGCTGAGCGCATCAAACCGCAATTCATTCATGATCCTGGGCGTGCTCGAGGCCGCCTGGGCCCCGATGGTCCCGTTCATAAAGGACCGCTTCGGCCTCGACGAGAGCCAGCTGGGGCTGCTGCTCCTATCCTCGGGCTTAGGCGGCCTCCTCACGCTGCCGCTTGCAGGCTACACGGTCGCCCGCCTGGGCTCCAGGCGCGAGACCGCCGTGTTCGGGATCCTGATCTCGCTGTCCCTGCTTGCGATCACCATAAGCCCCAGCCTGCCGCTTACCGCGGCGCTGCTCTTCTGCTTTGGCATCGCCACGGTCTGCATCGACGTGAGCTCCAACGTCAACGCCGTGATCCTCGAGGGGATCTACAAGCGCCCGCTCATGTCAGGCTTCCATGGCGGCTACTCGCTGGGGACCATCATCGGCGCGGCGCTGGTGAGCACCATGCTCGCCGCGGGCCTTGGCATCGCGCCAAGCGCCGCCGTGGTGGCCGCGATCGGCATCGCGACCGTGGTCTTCGGGTGCAGGCACCTCATCTCGGACGTGCAGAAGCACGACAGCGCGCCCGCGGGCAAGGCCGATGAGAACGAGCCGCAGCACGGCAGGTTCCACATCCCGGGCACCGTCATCGTCATCGGCTTCCTCTGCTTCTTCATGTACGGCTCGGAGGGCGCGGTGCTCTCCTGGTCGGCGGTGTTCGCCCACCAGGAGCGCGGGATGAGCCTCGAGTACGCAGGCTACATCTACACCTCGTTCGCCTGCACGATGACCGTGATGCGCTTCCTGGGAAACCGCATCGTGCTCAGGGCCGGGCGCAGGCGCACCGTGTTCATAGGCGGCCTCATGGTGTCGGCAGGCTTCCTCGTGACCTTGATCCCGTACGCGGCCTTCGCCGCGCTGGGCTTTGCGATCGTGGGATTGGGCGCTGCCAACGTCGTGCCGCAGATGGTGTCCTTTGCCGGCACCGTCAAGGGCATGCCGGTGCACCGCATCATCACCGTGGTCAACGCGCTGGGCTACTCGGGGATCCTGCTGGGGCCCGTGATCATCGGCTTTGTCGCAAAGCACCTCTCGATCTCGGCCGCCTTCTTCGGCATCGCCGTAGTGGGCATCGCCGTGGCCCTCACCAACCGCCACATCATGCGCCCGGACAACCCGGCGGTCAGGCACTGACGAGGATCGGCTGCGGCAGCGCCGCAGCTTAAAATGGCTGGCATCGCGCCAGCCATTTTCATATGGGCAATAAGGCTTGCCCTGCCCTCCCTCAGGCCTTCACTGTGCTGTTGGCGATGAGCACGCCTGAGAGGATGAGCGCCACGCCCGCGCACTGCCAGGAAGTGAACTGCTCGCCCAGGATCAGGACTCCCGAGAGCACCGCGACGGCCGTGGAGACGCCTAAAAACGAGGCGGCGCGGTTGACCCCGATCCGCGCTATGGCGGCGTTTGACAGGAAGAACGCGACGACCGAGCAGCCAATCCCCTGATAGAGGCAGGCTGCGAGGAAGCGGGTGTCATCGAAGGGAAGCGATGCAAGATGCCTGATCTCTCCTGACATGAGCGCCTGTGCAATGGCGGCGGGCACGAAGGCCAGCGCACCTGCCAGGAGCATCGCGAAGGTGATTTCGGCGCTTGAGCAGTCCTCCGCCTTCTCGACCAGCACGCTGTACATGGCATACGAGGCCACGGCAAGCAGGAGCATCGCGTAGCCAAAAGGCGAGAACGAGGGGCGCGCGCTTGCCGCGGCCAGCGTCGCGAGCACGCCGCAGAGCGTCACCAGGATCCCGATCACCTGGATCCTGGAGGGCTTCTTCTTCAGATAGATGGACGAGGCCGAGAGGGCGGCCACGGGGATGCAGGCCAGGAAGGCCCCGCTCTCGGAGGCCGAGGTGCGGCCTATGCCGAAGGTCTCGCCTATGAAGTACAGGACCGGGCTGAAGAGCGCTATAGAAAACAAAAGCCCAAGCTTCCTGCCGCGCAGCTTAACCTTCACGATCCCGAAGGCCGCGCAAAAGGCCATGGCGATCACCCCGGCAAGGAAGCGCCAGCCTAGGAGCGCAAGCTCGCTTGCGCCTGCCAGGGCGTCCTTCGTGAAGAGGTAGCTGAGCCCAAAGAGGGTCTCGCATGAAACCGCGCAGGCGCAGCCTGCCAAAATCCTGTGCCCGCCCATCGCCGCTCCTCCCAAGGCCTCCCTGCCGCACCGCCCATTTTAAATGAGCGAGCAGATGCCACTCCCTTGCAGATTGCCATAGATTCAGAAAACCGCCTTATGGAGCCCCAGATGACCGCGCCCGAAATCCCCAGGCTTCCCGCGTTCGCGACCAGCGGCGGACGCTGCCTCCGCACCTTCAAGTCGCACTGGGACAAGGACTTGAAGCAGCCAAGGCGCACCAGCACGAAGACCGTGGGCAGGCTCGTGCCCGCCGAGGGGCGCTAGGGCGTGATGGAGGTCATCTTCAAGGAGGAGTTTGAAAAGCCCTGCCCGGGGCTTGAGCGCTTCCGCGTCTTCCGCCACAAGGGCGGCAAGCTCGATTTCGAACCCCGGCACAAGCGCCTGAAGCCCTATATGCCCATGCCGCCGCTTGGCGTCCGCGGCCGCCCTCCCGGCCTTGTCATGCGTGAAGTGTAGGAGGAAGGAGGAAGGAGAAGATCTTGCCGCCAAGACCTCCTCGTGCCTGGGGCGCGGCCTTGGCCTCGTGATGCGCGCAAGCCTTGAGGGCGCTTTGGGCCTCAAGCCGATCCCAGGCTGGATGAGGCCCGCACTCCCGGACTTCAACGCCTGCCAGCCCTGCCTGGGAGCGCGCGCGGTTTCCGTTGAAGCCAAGACAAGGGACGGGAGGCTTGAGCGCGCGTCGCCCGGGGATGGCGGAAGCAGGCTTTTGGCTGCACCTGTATAAGAGCGGCGCGTTAGGCAGCTATGACAAGCCCGGCCTTCTCTCAAGGCTCTCCCGCGCCCGCGGGATCTTCAACGAAGGAGGGGATCCCGGCAGGGCCGGGATGGAGCTTTTAAAGAGGTTCTGCAAATCGAGGATGGCCAGGCGACCATCGACAACCGCCCGGCAGGCGGGGCTGTCGAGGATTCAAGCGTCTTGGCGCTGCTCTCAAGTCGCATCAATGATCCGCCGGCGGCCTATCTCGCCTTCAGGCAGCTTGCGGATCTTGAAGCGTCGCCTGGTGCATTTTCGCAGCGCCTCACCTGCGATCCCTCAGGCCTTCCGCTCTCGCGGGCTTTGCGGCAGGATCATCGCCCAGGAAGCCGCCTCGATGCTGCGCCTCGCGGCCAACTCCCGCATCGACGCCTCATGCGGGGACGGCCCCTCCTCAAGCGTCAGATTAACGAAAAACTGCCAAAGCCGCGGGAGAGTGCTCGCCTTCCTCAACAACGTGATGGCATCAAGATGCGATGGAGGATTGATCTTCTAGGATAGCTCAAAGCCGGATCAGATGTTCTTCAAGGCGCTGGGCGTCCGAGCGCCGCACGGGGCTGCGGCCTTCCCATTCTGATCTGCCCTCCCCCTGCCCAGTCCAAGAAAAAGCCCCGCAGTGCGGGGCTTGGCAGGAGGCATGAAACGAAAGCCCTGGCTTAGTCGATGCTCGCCGACTTCCAGCGGGCGATGTAGCCCTGGGAGGAGAGCTCGCGGGAGGCGTCGCACCTGCCGCCTCTGGCGCAGGATCTGCGCGCCGCCGCGATGTCGGCGTAGATCCCGGAGAACGGGCCCAGCTTGGCCTGGCGGCACTGGCTTACGAACGACTCAAGGTTGGCGCTGACCGGGGAGCTCGAGCGGGCCGCCGCCAGGCAGTTGTAGTTGTTAAGCGCCAGCTGGCCCTCCGGCTTGCCGCAACCGGTAAGGACGCAGCCCGCAAGGGCGGCGAGAAAAGCAACCATCGCAAAACGCTTGTCCAGCATCGTTGAACGCTCCCAGAATGTTAAAAAAGCACACTTGCCTTGTTAAAACCTGCTTACATTCTAGTTTCTGAAAATCTTGCACACAAGAAAATAAATTCCATGCAAAACAGCGTATGAGAAATTAAATCTCTACTTTTGCATTTCAGTTTTCGGTCTGAAATGGCTGTGCGGCAAGGCCTGGGCGCCTTTCCGGCTCCTTAAAATGCGATCTTGACATGGGCTTGGCGGCAGAGAATGACCGCTTGGGCGGGGTTTCTGCAAAACCGGGTGTTTTTGCAAAGTCTTTTTCATGAAAAACATGGAATTGACTTGCAAAAATGTGCGTCTTTTGATAAAATTGTTTTCAACAACAACACAATAGCATCAAAAGAGCGCACACCGCCATGATATCCAATAACAGCCTTGATCCCAACCCCCGCAACACCGAATTCTCCCTTCCCGCGCTTTTCTCACGCATGAGGATGGGCGCCATGCTCAGGCGCTGCGGCTTCTCCAAGCGCTCCGGGGCCTCCCCGGCAGACCTGCTCTCCACCGTGCTCATGGCCGTGCTCTCCGGCTGCAGGAACATCTGGGAGTTCTTCGAGAGCCGCGCGTCCATGGGCTGCGGTGCAAGCCGCGACGCCGCGTACCGCTTCCTCAAGGATCCAAGGCACAACTGGGACGCCCTGCTGCTGAGGATGGCTGTGTTCGTCTGCGGCTTCTACAAGAGCCTCGAGCCGGAGGATGAAAAGAGGGTTCATGTCCTCATCGCCGACGACACTCCAATCGAGCGCCCGCGCGTCAAGAAGTGCCAGTGCGCCTTCAGGCTGCACAACCACGTCAACGGGCAGAAGTTCAAAGGGTACCTGCAGCTCTCAATCGGCTGGTCCGACGGCGTGAGCTATGTCCCGGTCGCCGACGCCATCACAGGATCCCTAAAGGAAAGGCATGTCGTCGCCCAGAGGCAGGCGCCGTCCAGGGACGGGCGCACCGCCTGTGCAAAGGCCCGCGCCGACATGGCCTCCAAGACCAAGCCGCAGGTGCTCGTGGAGCGCGTCGGACGCGCGCTCAAGGCAGGGGTCGACGCACAGTACCTGCTCGTCGACTCATGGTACTTCTCCGATGATCTGTTCGACGCCATGGAGAAGATGGGGCTTGGCGTCATGACGATGGCCAAGTCAAGCGTGATGTTCGGCGAGATCAAGGGCTGCAGGCGCTCAAGCCAGGAGAGGCTCCGCGCCAGGGCGGCGGGAGCCGCCCCCGTGCGCAAGCAGGAAGTGCTGACGATGATCGCCTTCACCAAGGCCGGCCGCAGGGTGAGGCTGGTGTTCGTCACCAAGCGCGGCAAGCCCGACGAGTTCATCACCCTCGTCTGCACAGACTGCAGCCTCACGGCGGAGGAGATCATCAGGCTCTATTCGAGGCGCTGGATGATTGAGATCCGCTTCAAGGCCCAGAAGCAGTGGCTCGGCCTCGGCAGCGAGTGCCAGGGCCATCTGTTCGAGACCGTCCACAGCCAGATGATCATCTCGTCCATGAGGTACATGCTGCTGGAGCTGAACCGCCGGATCGAGAAGGATCCGCGCAGCTTTTGCTCCTGCTGTCGCTCCATCAGGGAGGAGATGCGGGAGATCCCGTACCGGGAGGCCCTGCATTCACTGGTTTTGCTGTTGAGCTCCCTGCCGAAGAGGCTCCTCGACAAGGGGATCGTCACCGCCAGGCAGGCCGGTGAGATCGAAGACGAGATCATCGGCATGCTCGGCGAGTGGCTCTCGGGAGTCTACGACTACATAAGGCAGCTCATGGAGCCAGCCATGGGGCTGGCTGCCAGGTCAAGATCGCATTTTAAGGAGCTGGAAAGGCGCCCAGGCCTTGCCGCACAGCCATTTCAGACCGAAAACTGAAATGCAAAAGTAGAG
>CACYPI010000077.1 GCA_902776275.1 uncultured Aeromonadales bacterium | reverse complement strand
GTGAATCACATTGGTGGTCAGCAAGAGGAACCCGCCGAAGATCTCCCAAGAGATCGGTAGGGATCCCCTCTCTTTAGAGAGGGGAGGATGTCAAGCCGTTGGGATCACATGCCATCTCCGCAAGCGCGGACGGGCAGGGAGGGTCACGCGTTTGAGCAGGGCTCCTCCTCACATGGCAGGGTGAGGCATATCGCAAAAAGCGCGCATGCGGCGTGGGGCGGCCGCCTTTCCGAGGCTGGGGATCCATCCGCAGGGTGGAAAAAAGCGGCATGGATCACGCAAAATACGGATGCAAGCGCTAACGGAAAAAACGCAAATACAACTGCCGCCAAATGCCCCTCGAAAAGTGCGTCGTGCATCGCATAATTCGCTGTTTTGCAACTGATAATCCGTATCAACGCAAGGTTGAGTGCGCAAAGCCTCAAATTGCGTGAGCTGTCTCACGCAAAATCGCGCCCGCAAGCGCTTTTGAAAATCCATAAGCTTGGCAACGCCTCCTTCAAGCCGTCGAAACATGAGTTGCATCAAAATCAGATGCCATAAAACAGACAAGCTGCGGTTTCCTGCTCCTTTCCTCAATTGACGGCAAGAAGGCACGGATGAGCAGGGGATGGCCCTGGAAGCGTGGCTTCGATCACGGCGCCTGCGGCGCAAGCGGGAGCGGATCGAAGGGGGCTTAGTGCCGCCTGGGGACCGCCGCTGAAAGAGCGGCGCGCGATCACAAAATGGCCGCGCCCCCTGGGCATCTGATGCGTCTTTGCCTCCTCTGCCTTTTTCCTCTTGCAAGAAAATGCAAGCGGGATCACGCCGTGTTGCGGACGCAAGCGCTGACGTCTGCCTGTGGCTTGGAAGCGGGATTCTAGATGCGCTCAAAAATGCAAGATGCATCGCATAATCGCTTGTTTTAGAACCGATAAATCCTATCAGTTTGGATTCTTCCGAAGATGTGCATGCGATCTGTGATCGCCTTG
The DNA here is from genome assembly GCA_902776275.1 of uncultured Aeromonadales bacterium. Taxonomy (GTDB): domain Bacteria; phylum Pseudomonadota; class Gammaproteobacteria; order Enterobacterales; family Succinivibrionaceae; genus Succinivibrio. The sequence continues at coordinate 13,766 of CACYPI010000077.1, read as the reverse complement.
GCGCGATTTTCAGGATGCAAGCGGTTTGGGCTTTGAAACAGGGATTTTGCCTGGCTGAATGCCGCCTGAAACATGATTTGCATCAAATTCATTTTGCAGAAAACATACAAGTGATCTTGATTTTCCTTAGCTCTCCTTTGACAACGGCAACGCTCCCTGGGCGCTGCAGGGCTCATTCGCCCCAGGATGCCCCGCATGAGGGAATTTTGTGACCGATCTTTAATTTCACTTCAGTTTGACGTATGTTTGGAGCATGCAGGGCGGAAACAGAGAGTTACGCCCGTTTTGGAGAATGGAAAAATGGTGACAAGCCAATTGCCGCAACACCCCTCAAAAGGGCAGGCCCAGCGCCGCGCCCCCGCCTTACTCCGCCCCCTTTCCCTCATGATGTGCATGCGCATGCGCGCATGGTAGTACGTCATCCTTCAAAGCACCCATTTCTGGCATCCGCGCCCAAGGCGCCCTGCCGGTTCATCTGGAAACGCCGGAATCCATCCGGGCTGTATTAGTAGGCCGCACGAGCGGCCGCAAGGAGAAATAGCAATGAAACACCTAGGTCTTATTTCCGCCGCCCTCCTCAGCGCGGCGGTCGCCTTCAGCGCCCAGTCCTACGCCGCCGAAACCATCAAGGTCGGCGCGACCCCGGTTCCTCACGCCGAGATCCTCAACTTCGTCAAGCCGATCCTCAAGAAGGAGGGCTACAACCTGAAGGTTGTCGAGTTCAACGACTACGTCCAGCCGAACCTCGCCACCGCCGACGGCCAGCTCGACGCCAACTACTTCCAGCACATCCCGTACCTTGAGAACTTCAACAAGGAGCACAACCTGACCTTGAAGATCGTCACCGGCGTGCACATCGAGCCTATGGCCGTCTACTCCAAGAGCATCAAGAAGCTCGACGAGCTCAAGGAAGGCGCCACCGTCGCCATCCCGAGCGATCCGACCAACGGCGGCCGCGCGCTGCTGCTGCTCCAGAAGGCCGGCCTCATCACCCTCAAGGATGCCAAGAACATCACCGCCACCCCGCTTGACGTGAAGGACAACGCCAAGAAGCTCAAGTTCAAGGAGCTCGAGGCCGCCCAGCTGCCGCGCTCGCTCGGCGATGTCGACGCCGCGGTCATCAACACCAACTACGCCATCGGCGCCGGCCTGAACCCGCTCAAGGACTCGCTCTTCGTCGAGGACAAGGACTCCCCGTACGTCAACGTGCTCGTGGCCTCCGACAAGTCCAAGGGCTCAGCTGGCGTCAAGGCCCTTGCCAAGGCCTTGAACTCCAAGGAAGTCGCCGAGTTCATCCAGGAGAAGTACAAGGGCTCCGTGTTCCCTGCCTTCTGATTTGATGAAAGCTTAAAAGCCGCAGCCGCCCAGGGCGGCGCGGCAGGCCGTCAAGGGCGCCCCCAAGCGGGGGCGCCCTTTGCGCATCTGCATCATCTGAAAAGCGCGGCGCGCTCTTGGGCTTATACTTCAGGGCACGCAAGTTCGCAGATCCCATGAGGCGAGGCCATGCCCGACATCAGCTTTGACTACAAGAGCTTCCTGAAAACCGTGCCCGACCGCCCGGGCTCGTACCGCATGTACGGCGATCCTGACACGGTGATCTACGTGGGCAAGGCCTCGAGCCTCAAGAAGCGCCTCTCGCAGTACTTCCTAAAGCAGGTGAACGTCAAGACCAACGCGCTCATCCACCACATCCACCACATCGAGTTCACGGTGACCTTCTCCGAGGCCGAGGCGCTGATCCTGGAGAACGAGCTCATCAAGAAGTACCAGCCGCGCTACAACATCCTCCTGCGCGACGACAAGTCCTACCCCTACCTGCTGCTCACCAAGCACGAGTTCCCCGGGCTCTTCTTCCACCGCGGGGCGCGGAAGATCCCAGGCGAGTACTTCGGGCCGTTCCCCGACGCCTCGGCCGTGCGCGAGTCCCTCAAGATCATGCAGAAGCTCTTCCCCATCAGGCAGTGCGCCGACAACGTGCTAGAGCACCGCTCCCGCCCCTGCCTGATGGCCCAGATAGGCAAGTGCCTCGCCCCCTGCGTTCCGATGACCCAGGAGCAGCGCGAGAACTACGAGCTGCAGGTCGAGAACGTGAGGCTCTTTTTAAAGGGCCGGGATCAGGAACTGCTCCTGAAGCTTTCCGACCGCATGCAGGATCTCTCATCCAGGATGAAGTTCGAGGAGGCCGCCGCGGTACGCGATCAGATCATGGCGCTGCGCAAGGTCCAGGAGCAGAACTCCATCTCAGGCGATCTCATGATCGACCTCGACGTCGTGGCCCACGAGATCCGCGAGGGCGTTGCCTGCGTCCACGCGCTCTTCATAAGGCACGGCAGGATCATCGGCACGCGCTCCTACTTCCCGAAGATCCAGGAGGGCGACTCGCAGGAAGGCCTGCTCGACGCGTTTCTAAGCCAGTTCTACCTAAGCCCGTCCAGGGGAGGGCAGTACCCGCGCGAGATAGTCACGGACAGCGAGAGTCAGGAGGCCCCGGCCCTTGCTAAGGCGCTCTCGGATCTGAGCGGACACGAGGTCAAGATCACAAGCTCGGTGCGCGGCGAGCGCGCGAAGTACCTGAAGCTCGCCGTGGAGAACGCCGGGGCCTCGCTCACGGCCAAGCTCGCCTCCGAGTCGACCGCCAGGCGGCGCATCGAGGATCTCGAGCGGCTGCTCGGGGTGAGCGGGGTGCAGCACATGGAGTGCTACGACATCTCCCACACCATGGGCGAGCTCACGGTGGCCTCCTGCGTCTCCTTCAACCGCGAGGGGCCGGACAAGCAGCGCTACCGCCGCTTCAACATCGAGGGGATCACCCCAGGCGACGACTTCGCGGCGATGCACCAGGTGCTCACCAGGCGCTTTAGGGATCCCAGGGAGGGCATAGTCCCCGACATCGTCTTCATCGACGGCGGCAAGGGGCAGCTCAAGCAGGCCGAGGAAGTCATAGGCGGGCAGTTTGAGAAGGCGGGGATGCGCGCCCCGCTCATCGTGGCGGTGGCCAAGGGCGAGGGTCGCAAGGAAGGGCTTGAGACCTTGATCCGCGGCTACACCCACGAGAAGTACCACTTGAAGCTCGAGGATCCGGCGCTGCAGCTCGTGCTGCACATCCGCGACGAGTCCCACCGCTTCGCGATCACCGGCCACCGCGGGCGCAGGCTCAAGTCCCGCACCCATTCGGCTCTCGAGGACATCCAGGGGATCGGCCCCAAGCGCCGCCAGGCCATCCTAAAGCACTTCGGCGGCAGCCGCGCGGTGATGCGCGCCGGCATCGACGAGCTCAAGAAGGTCCCGGGGATCTCGGAGGAGCTGGCGCAGTCCATCTACGACTCGCTCCACTCGCTATAAGCCTCGCGCCACCAAAAACAAGAAGGGCCTCCGCACGGAGGCCCTTCAGTCATGCGGCGCCGCCGCTTACTGGTACTTGAACCTGGTGACCAGATCCTCGAGCTCGCCGAGCTTGCCCATGGAGTCGTTGATCTGGATCTGGATCTGGCTTACCTGATCGGCAAGCCCCTCGGAGGACTTGGTGATCTCCTGCATGTTCTGGGAGATCTCGGAAGTCGCGGTGGTCTGCTCCTCGGCTGCGGTGGCGATCTGGGCTATCTGGCCGGTCACATCGCCCACCTGCGCGGAAATGCTGTGGAGCAGAGACTTGATGGTGCCGGTGTCGCCTGCCAGGGCGTCCATGTTGTTCACCGAAGTGCCCATCGCGTCGTTGGCGACATTGGCGTCGTTCTGGATCTGGGAGACCATCTTGGTGATCTCCTGCGTGGACTTGGTGGTGCGCGAGGCCAGCGCCCTGACCTCGTCGGCGACCACCGCGAAGCCTGACCTCGTCGGCGACCACCGCGAAGCCCTTGCCGGCCTCGCCGGCGCGGGCGGCCTCGATGGCCGCGTTGAGCGCCAGCAGGTTGGTCTGGTTGGCGATGTCGTCGATGGTCTCGACGATGGAGCCTACCTTCTCGGCCTGATCGACCAGGGTCTGCACCTGCTCGGCGTCCTGCTTGGACTTGGCGACCTGGTTTTGGATCTTGCTGATGATGCCGTCGACGCTCTCGGCGCCCTTCTTGGTCATCTCGTTGGTGCCGGTGGCCTTGCCTGCCGCGGTCTCGCAGTTCTTGGCGATGTCGCCGGTCGTGGAGACCATCTCGTCGGAGGCGGCGGCCACGGTGATGGTGCGGTCCTTGGAGGCCTTGGAGGCGCTTCCGATGGCCTCGGTGCCGTCCTTGATGGCGCTGATCCTGTCGATGACCTCGGTGGCGACCTCGTGCACGGTCCTGATGGAGTCTCTGAGGTTCACGCGCATGTTCTCAAGGCTGTGGAGCAGATTGCCGAACTCGTCGGTGCGATCGGAGTTGATCTTGATGGAGAGGTCGCCCTTGGCCAGCTCGTTGGCGTTCTTGGCGGCGTACTTGAGCACGTTTACGAAGGCGTTGGAGAGCAGCACCGCAAGCAGGATGCCCACCACGATCGCGCCAACGGTCACCGCGAGCACCAGGTAGAGCGACCTGTTGGAGTTGAGCGAGCCGACCTTCTCATTGAGCGCCTTCAGCTCGACGGTGTTCATATGGTTGAGGATTTCCTCGGTGCTGTCGATGCCGGGATACACCTCGTCGGTGAAGACCTTGCGGGAGTCGACGCTGTAGCCCTTGTCGAGGAAGGGGTACATCTTGTCCTTGTAGGAGCTGATGAACGAGGCGGTGGCGATCTTGACGACCTCGAGGCGGGAGGGCTCGGCGGTGCCCTGCAGCGCCACGAGATCCTCGTTGATGCGGTCGATGATGGCCTGGGCCTCATTGGCAGTGTCCGGGGTGAAGTTCATGAGCGAGGCGTTGAAGGTGAACACCTTCGAGCGGAAGCGCGAAACGTCGTTGATCGTCCTCTGGATCACCGCGTAGTCCTTGTTGAGCTTATGGTCGGCTTCAACGGCCACGCTCTTCTGCTGGATCGTGCCGTATACAGAAACTGCGGCGATGACGCAGGTGAGCAGGAGGATGAGCAGGAAAGCTGAAAGCAGCTTGGCTTTCACCGGCAAAGACTTGTACCAATGCATGTTTCTTCCTTTAACGTTGCTTTCGCCGGCCGAGGGCCGAGGCTCCGGCTGGCTCTTTATGAATCAATGCGCGCTCAAGCGCGTCCACGGGTTTGGATTTTACAACAAGATCATCCACGATTAGTTGATGTAAAAGCCGTTCGAGTCAAACAACATTGCGCGGCGCGCCGCCACGCTGCCCGCATAAATTAAAAACGGCAACGTTTCGCCGATCTTGAATGCTGGAAAAAACGGCGGGGGCTTTTGACTGGAGCTGGGAGGGATTATGCAAGGCGGCGGGCACAAGGCGCGCGATGCCCTCTGAAGGGGGAAGGGATGAAGGAGCTTGCGTTGGAAAACAAGAGGGCGCCATCTGGCGCCCTCCGCCCCCGGCATGCCGGGGCCTGGCATTCGATCAGTGCGACATCACGTACTTGACGAACTTGAGCTTGGTCGCGTCGTCGGCGCTGTTGTAGAGCTTGACGAGCTGGTTGTAGCTGGCGCCGCCGCGAGTCAAGCCGCCGCTGCGCGAGGAGGTCGCCATGGTGTCCTCCTGGGCCACCGAGAGGCCCGGATCATCGAGGGTCTGGGTGGACGAGTTCTCGGCATACCTGTCGTTGGTGGCCTGGATGGTCGGCGCGCCGTAGGAGGTCATGCCGACGCCGCGCTTGCCGCCCTCGACGTAGGCCGGGGCATAGAGGCGGTTGAGGCTCATCAGCTCCTGGCGGTAGTCGCGTCCGAGCACGAAGCCGTTCTCCGAGGTCATGATGAAGTAGGAGGCGTCGGAGGAGGGGATGGCGTTGCCCTTGGTGTCGACGATGCGGATCTTCTGGGTGCGCGCGTAGGTGTCGGCCTTGGAGAGCGACGAGGGGATGTCGTAGTCGAAGGTGACGGTCTGGTTGGGCTTGAGGTTCATCAGGTCGATCACGATGGGGTTGCTCGACTGGACGAGCCTGGCGTCCGAGCCGCCCTGGAAGGTGTCCTTGAAGAGCACCACGAGCTGGTGGCGGCCCGGGCTTAGGGTGACGGTGCGGGAGAAGCGGCTGTAGTTCTCAGGCTTGTCGGCGCCGTCGACCATCTCCAAGGTGTAGTGCACAGGGAGCTTGAATCCGCTTTCGGCGAACGCGGCCGAAGCGAGGACCATGGCGGCAGCGGCCGCCCCGATTTTTAAAATCCTGGTAAATCTCATTTCAAATACCAACAAGGGCTTATCACAGCATTTGTAAAAGCCAGCGCGGCGCTGCGACGGCCGCGAGGGCTTCCGGGTGGCTTCCCGGGCCCCGCTTTTTGCGGGGACGATCGCCGATGCCGAGCATTTCCGTGCCGCAAAGCGGCATGGCACCAGCCTGTTGCAAACACAGGGCATTATAGCATCGGAAAAAATTGCGCGGCGGCAGGGGCCGCCGCAGCCTTTTAGAACATGTACCTCATGCCGGCGCAAAAGCGGCTCTCGCCGAGCGCGCGGTCGGCGATCCATTGATCGCCGTAAAGCCTCTCGGGCCTGGCCCCGAGGTCGAACTGGCCTTCGGCGTAGATCTTGAAGGCCGGAACCGGGTTCCAGGCCACGCCCACCGTGAGATCCTCGATGGCCGCAGCGTCGCGGTAGAGCTGCACGCCGTAGGCGGCCTTGAGATCGATGCCCGAGGCGAACGCGTAGTCCGCGGCAAGCTCGTAGTCGTAGATGTGGTGGGGCAGGCCCTTGTAGCGCGTGACGTTGTAGAGCGCCGCGACGTACAGGCCGTCGCCCAGGTTCCCGTAGGAGATGGCGATGCCCTTGTTCACCTTGTAGCTCGGGTGGTGGGTCAGGCCGTACTCCGCATCGGACTCCCCGTCGCCCGCCTTCTGAGCGCGGCGGAACATCCCGCCGAAGAACTCCACCTGATCCCCAGGGGCCTCCTCGTAGCTGAAGTCGGTGTAGGAGGCGCCGTAGGCGAAGGAGACGCCGCTTTTGAACCTGGTGGCTATGGAGAAGGCCGCGCCCGAGTCGATGTCGAAGACCTCGTTGACGTTCTCGACGGCGGTCTGCACCGAGATCCTGGCGTCCCAGCCCAGCGCCGAGAGCGAGTACATGATCTGCCCGGGCACGGTGTCCCCGAAGATGTAGTAGTCGTTGGTCTCGCCGTCGAGCATGTCGAAGATGTCGGTCGCGCCGGCCACCGCGGCGTAGGCGTCATTGCCGCGCCCTGCGATAAGCGTTCCGTACTGCTGGGCGTTGACGCCTGCGAACATGTAGCGCGCCTGCGCCGTTGAGCCTGAGTTGAAAGGCATGTCCCACTCGGCCATGCCGATGCCGTAGACGCTCTGGCTCAGCTTCGAGCGCCCGGAGATCCCAAGCCTCGCGGTGTTCATGACAGAGTTGTCAACGCCGGTGGTGCGCATGTTGCCGCGCAGCGATCTCGCGGCGTGGTCGTTCATGTAAGAGGCGTCGACCCTGCCGAAGATGTCAAGCGCGGTCCCGTCCTTGTCATAGACCGTGGCGGCGAGGGCGCCATGGGCGGCGAGGCCCGCTCCCAGCATCGCCGCGAAGATCCTTGCGAATTTCAATTGCATCAGCTTCTCCTAAACCACCGTGCTTTTCAGGGTCAGGGCTGCCCTCTGGCTATCTTGAGGACGTCGGAAGGGGACTGCGCCTCGTACTGCGCCCCCCATTCCTCCAAGGGCTCGCCCGTGAAAGATCCATAGCCCCATTTTACCGCACAGCTCGCAACGCCCGCATTGCGCGCCGCAACGATGTCTGACTTCAAGTCGCCGACATAGAGCGTGCGCGAAGGCGTGGTTCCGCACTCCTTGACGGCCATCCATATGGGGTCGGGATCGGGCTTGGCCCTTGGCGCGCTGTCGCCGCCCACTATGGAGTCGAAGTCCTTCGTGAATGGGAAGGCGGCGAACAGCGCCTCCACCATGTGCATGTACTTGTTGGTGACCACGCCGGTCTTGATCCGACATCCCCTGAGATCCCCGACAAGCTCCGCTATCCCGGGGAAGGGCCTGGTCAGCACGTGGGAGTTCTCGGTGTAGCTCCTGTCAAACTCGCGGTACATCGGGCATCCGCGCTCGGCCTTGGGCCAGTCGGCCCTGGGCAGGGCGAGCCTGAGCATCGCCCTCATGCCGTAGGGGAGGCCTGCGTTCAGGCGCTCGGGGCTTGCGCCCTTGTATCCGAACATTTCGAGCGCGTGGTTGCAGGCGGCATAGATGTCAGGGGCGGTGTCAAAGAGCGTGCCGTCGAGATCGAAGAGCACTGTGTCAAAGCGCATGATGCCTCCAGTTGCAGTTTCCTTTTCTTTGCGCAGCGCGCGTGCAATGCCGCGGCATTGTCTGCGCTCCCCGGCCTCCTTATAATACCCTCTTGGGTTTGAACATTCGGAATAGACCGCCGCCTCCGCCCAACGCCGGAGGGACGTGATCTGGAGATTTTGAAATGGCAGCTTCAGGCATGAAGGAGTCCGCGGCCGACGCGGAGTACATCAAGGCTTCGATCAAGAGCATTCCCGACTATCCAAAGCCCGGGATCCTCTTCCGCGACGTCACCTCGCTTTGCGAGGATCGCAAGGCCTTCGGCCTGGCCATCAAGTCCCTCACCAAGCTCTACAAGGACCAGAAGATCGACAAGGTCGCCTCGGCCGAGGCCCGCGGGTACATCTTCGGGGCGCCGCTGGCCGCGGCATTGGGCGCGGGCTTCGTGCTCATCCGCAAGCCCGGCAAGCTCCCGCGCCGCACCATCGAGGAGAACTACGTGCTCGAGTACGGCACCAACAAGCTGCAGATGCACGCCGACGCCATCAGGAAGGGCGAGAGGGTGCTGATCCTCGATGATCTGCTGGCAACCGGCGGCACCATGGACGCGATGATCCGCCTGGTGCAGCGCGAGGGCGGCGACATCGTCGGCTGCGCGTTCGTCATCGAGCTCGAAGGCCTCAACGGCCGCAAGGCGCTTGTTGACAAGTACGGCGTGGACGTCAAGTCGCTCGTGACCTTCCCCGGGCACTGATTCACGCCAAAGCCACACCTAAGCCCCAAGGACATCCACGATGGAAGAGAACCGCGGCGAATACCAGGCGCTTGCACGCAAGTACCGCCCCCAGGCGTTTGAAGACGTCGTGGGGCAGAAGCCCGTCATCGCGGCGCTCTCCAACACCATCGACCTGGGCAAGGTCCACCACGCCTACCTGCTCACCGGCACGCGCGGCGTCGGCAAGACCACGATCGCGAGGATCATTGCCAAGTGCCTCGAGTGCGAGGAGGGCATGTCCTCGCATCCCTGCGGCAAGTGCCAGAGCTGCATCGAGATCGCCCGCGGCACCTACCCGGACGTCATCGAGATCGACGGCGCCTCCCAGACCAAGGTCGAGGACACCCGCCAGCTCCTTGAGAACACCCGCTACCCGCCGATCCGCGGCCGCTACAAGATCTACATCATCGACGAGGTGCACATGCTCACGGCGAGCAGCTTCAACGCGCTGCTCAAGACCCTCGAGGAGCCGCCCTCTTACGTCAAGTTCATCCTCGCCACCACCGATCCCCAGAAGATCCCGACCACGGTGCTCTCGCGCTGCGTGCGCTTCCAGCTCACCGCGCTCACCCGCGACGAGATAGCAGGACAGATCAAGTCCATCGCCGGCCGCGAGGGGATCCCCTGCGAGAGCGAGGCTGCCGCGCTCATCGCCCAGGCCGCCCGCGGGAGCATGCGCGACGCGCTCTCGCTTTGCGATCAAGCCGTGGCGCTGGGCGGCGGGAGCCTCAGGCGCGACAGCGTGCTCTCGATGCTCGGCACCGCAGGCGACGAGCTGACGCAACAGCTTTTGGATCTCATCACGACTCCCAATTCGGATCTGGGAGCCTTCCTCGACAGGGTGCGCTCCATCGCCCCCAACTACAAGGCTCTGCTCGACTCGATGGTCGGCACCTTCCACGATCTCTGCCTCTTCCAATTCACGGGCCAGAGGCACATGAACCTCTTCCAGACCCCGCTTGCGATCCTCGAGAAGTACGCGAGGATCATGCAGCCTAGGGATCTGCAGCTTTACTACCAGATCTGCCTTGAAGGCTTGGACGAGCTCTCATCGAGCGCCGACCCCGCCTCGGTCTTCGACATGGCCGTGTTAAGGCTCCTGGCCTTCACCCCCGAAAAAAAAAAGAATGGATAGGTGAGAGCTCACCAATAGAGCCCGCGCTTCCGCAAGATCTTGAAGAGGCAGTGCCGCGCCGCGCGATGCTGGGCGCGCCATCCAACGCCTCAGCGATCCCATCGCCTGAGCCATCAGCCGTCGAGGCTGTAAAAGCCCCGGCAGGCCATCCGCAGCCGATCCCAGAGGCTGGGATTGAAGCTGCCAAAGCCGCCATTGCGCGTCCTGACGCCATCACTGTCCCTTCAATGGGAGACGAGACGGGGAGGGCGGGATCTGCTGTTGTCCCTCCCATCGAGAATGAAGCGCCCGGCGCCCCGGCGGCTCCAAGCGACATCCAAGAGGAACAGGCGCCATCTAAAGAGGCTGGGCAGGCCCCGGAGCCCGAGTCTGCCCCGCAAGGCGATAAAGCAGCGCAGCTGCAAGCGCCCGCCGCCGCGTCCGGGATCGCCTTAAGCGCAGATGCCAGCTCGGAGGAGCCAGCCCAGACGGGCGTCCCTCCAGCAGTGGCTCAGGATGCTCAGGTATCGGACAAGGCCGATGGCGGAGCCTTCCCGGGGGCGTCGTTCGAGCCGGATGCCGGGGTCATCGAGTCGCTGGATTCGGTGCACCACGCCATCCTCAACGCCGCGATGATGAACAAGGGCATGACCTCCGATGGCCGCGACGACATCAACATGGCCCTCAATTCGAGGTGGAAGGATCCAGGAGACCCCCACGCAGGAGCGAGCCCCGAGGCGGAGCTTCCCGACTCGATGCTGCCCATGCTCAAGGAGGTGCTCCCGTACATCGACTTCATCGCGAGTAAGCAGGAGGATCTTGAGGCTGCGATCTCCGAGCGCGACAGCGCTGAGGACGCCGGGGCCAAGCTCCGGGCGCTGGGCGAGAGCATCAGGCAGACAGCCGAGATCGGCGTATCCAAGGGCATTGCAGAGCGCGACTATGTCCCGACTCAGATCACGGTGAACGAGAGCGCGCCTGATCCGGACGATCCGTTCGCAGGAGGCTCGGACGAGGCGCTCGAGCGCGCAGGCGGCGAGCCCCAGGAGGCAGGAGCTGCAGGCGCCGGGGCGGCTGGTGCCGCGCAAGACCTAGCATTTTGCGCGCAGGAGCCCATGCGCCAGCCTGAGGATGCACTTGCACAAGGCGGTGAGGTTCCAGCTCCAGCCTCCGCCCCAGCCAAAGCTTCCGCGCCCGCGTCGGTTTCGACCCCGCTTTCGCAAGTACCGGCGGCTTCGCATGATGGGGCCGCGTCACCTGCATCGGCGGGAGCTTTGCCTGATGCATCAAATGGAACCGCATCCGGCGCCAACGCCTTTGCCCCCGTTGGACAGCCTCCCCTGAGCGCAAGTGAAATCGAGGAGATAAGCCGGGCTGCATCCGAGGATCTGAGCGCGGATCAAGAGGATGCCGCCGCCCCCGGGCCGATGATGTTCGGGCCCGGCGAGGGATTCGTCGATGGCAGGCGTCCGGGCGAGAGCGTCCAGGACATGCTCGCGCGCGCGCAGAAGGCTGCGATGGCCCAGCTTGAGGCTGAGGATCATGGAGAGGCAGGCCTTGGCGCAGCAGATGCGGCCTTGGACGCGCCAGAACAGCGTGGCGATGCGCAGGGCACCGCCCAGGGCAGGCCCCAGGCAGAACCCCATGAAGCGGAGATTGCACCTGCGTCACCTGAAGGCTACCTGCCGCAGCAGGCCTCTTTAGCAGGAGATGCCCCTTTGGCGCAAGATCAGAGTGAGCCTTCATCAGCAGCGGAGATGGCGTCCCAGGGTTCTGCCATGAGCAAGCCTCCCGTGCAGGAAGATGCCCCGGTTGAAAATCACGGCCTCAGGCTCATCGCCGATCCCTTCTCCGACGACATGAGCGAGAGCGCTGTCGAATCTGCAAGGCCTTATGAGGATCTGGCATCGGCCGAGGCCGAGTATGCCGCAAGCGCGCATCCTCTTGCGGCCAAGCCTGAGCCGGCGCCTGGGATCGATGCGGCAAAGAGTGCAGGGCGCGCAGGCGCGGCCATGAGCGCTTCGCTCAAAAAAGCCCTGCTTGATATAGAAGGCGGCGCTGATGCTTCCTTGGACCAGCCTCTCTCACCTGCAAACGGCGAGGCGCCAATCGTATCTCCTGCCGCGCCTGCGCCATCTCCCTTCATGCCTTCGCCTTCATCGCAGGCTGCTATTCAGGGTCAAGCTATCACTCCTGCAGTTGCGCCCGTCCCTGCCCAGGCTGTGGCGCCTGCTCCTTTTGAGCCTCCCGCCCGGGACATGGATGATGGCGCGGCGCAGGGCATCGAGCCGCCTGACTTCGGGCAGTACGTGCCGCCTGACGACGATTCAGATGACGATGATGACGTGGGCGAGGGCTTCCAGGAGGCCTCGCAGAACGAGGCTGCCATCGCGGCATTCGAGGATGCCCAGGACAGCCGCGTGGCGCAAGGCGGGGGCGATCAGGCCGTGGCTGTGACGCCTGAGCCTCTGCCTGACGGGGATCCGGCATCCATGCCGCCGGCCCAGCGCGCCGAGCTTGAGCGCATCGAGAGGATCGAGGCTGGGCAGCAGGTGCGCCCGCTCATAGCCCAGGACTTCATGCCTTACGTGCGCAAGGCCGATCCCTGGCTCCAGGACATCGAGGCTGCAGGCTACAAGGATGCCCTGTACAGCGCCCTCATCAGCAGCTCGAGGAGCATCGATCCTGCTGACAGCTCGCACTGGATCCTGAAGATGAGCGAGCGCTTCTCCTACTTCATCAACGATCCGAGCTTCTCCCACAACCTCGAGACCAAGTTCTCCTTCATGCGAAACGGCAATCCGGTGCGCATCACCATCGAGCAGTGCGATGGCCTGCCGCAGGGGTGCCCGCTTGCGCTGGCCTCGAAGGCCTTGCGCGACGAGACGCAGAAGGCGCGCTCGCGCCTCTCGTCCTTCAAGCCCTTCACCAGGATCCTGAGCCTTGCCGGGGCTGACTTCAACAACGTGCCGATCACCCTCTACGGAAGCGCTGGTTCAAAGGCCCAGGGCGATGCCCAAGGCAAAGGCGGATCAGGATCCTGACTTAAGCGCGGGGCGCCATTCATTTGCGCTCCCGCACCTTTGCGCAAGTCTGCGCGCCCGCTTGCTTACCTAAATTATCTTTTTATATATTCAGTAAAACGGAACTAAAACGCTTCACCATTTTGCGAGTGATGCGTACAAAATATTGAAAATAAAATCTTTGCTGTGGTAATCAGACGTGTGAAAAAAGATTAGAATGAGCTCATATAAGAATAACTAATTTATGTAATTTCCATTATACGGAAAGTTCTTAGACAGCAGGACGCGCGCAAACAAATTTCGATAAGTTCTCCAGCATTGACCTGAATCCATGAGAAGCAACGCAAGTCACGCTTTTACAGGGGGGTGCAGCAGCTGGGCCTTGCGGCTTTGCTGGATGATGGATGAATCGCCCTGGCAGGGTTATTTCATTGGCGCGTCAAGCATTTTCCGTGAATCTGTCAGGTTTCAGAAACTTGCATAATAAAATTAGTACGGTCAAAAAACCGAGCCGATCCAGATCACGCTTCGCCTGAGGCATGAGATGTTTTTTTCCAGGCAGCAGGGCCTGCCGGGCGTTCTTTGAAAAAC
>CACYPI010000076.1 GCA_902776275.1 uncultured Aeromonadales bacterium | reverse complement strand
AGGGAACTGCTGCAGGAGTTGAAGCTAGACCTCTCGTTCATGGACGGGACGGACGGCCAAGGGGCGGAACGTACCACACATTAGGGGCCGCAACTTAGGTGATAAGGATGGATGAAAATGAGAAAGAATGAGCCGTCTTTGGCGTGCGGCGCTTGGCAATCCGGCCAGTCTGCCAACCCAATGCCCTTTGCAAGACGGCTTCTTGCCGCCATGTGCCTTTTTGCAGGCATTCTCCTTTCGGCTGCCAGCGCCGCCGCTCCGGAAAGCGGCTACACCGTTGACAGCGTTCCCAATCCCAGGCTTGAGAACACCTCATTTCACGTAAGCGACCCGGACGGCCTTCTTGAAAAGGGAACCGTCTCATCGATAAACGGCGAGCTCAGCGCCCTGGAGAAGTCGACCGGGATCCAAAGCGCGGTGGTGGTGCTGCCCTCCATAGGAGATGGCGACGACTTCGAGTTCGCCCAAGACCTCTTCCGCAAATGGGGGATCGGCGACAAGGAGAGGAACGACGGCCTGCTGGTGCTTTACGTCGATGACCAGCGCGTCATCCGCATCCACACCGGATACGGACTCGAAGGCCCCCTGCCCGACGCCATCTGCAAGAGGATAGAGCAGCAGGACATGATCCCCTATTTCAAGGAAGGGAAGATCGACGAGGGCCTGAAGGCAGGCGTGAGCGCGCTGTGCAAGCGCCTGTCATCCGACGAAAGCGCCACCGAGCAGGATGGCGGAGATGCCGCCGTGGCCGAAGGCGACGGCGACGAAGCCGAGTCATCCATGAACTTCTACGCGATCGCCGGCACCGTAATCCTGATCATCATCTTCTCCATCGGCGTGGCCGTCTATCAGCGCTTTGAGAAATGCCCGCATTGCGGCAAGCGCGGCACGATGAAGGAGATCAAGAGGGACGAGTTCAAGAATGGCGAGCACGAAACCCTGGTCAGCGTAGTCAGGCGCTGCTCCAATTGCGGCTACGAGGAAGAGAAGACCTACACGGAAACCCACGGCGATGGATCATCGAGCTCGTCCTCGGGCGGCGGCTTCTCAGGCGGAAGCACCGGAGGCGGCGGGTCCAGCTCGCGCTGGTAGCCAGTTGAACAAGGCCATGCAGGACGCATGGGATTGCATGGCCTCGGGAGTTTCAATGGAAATCGGCAAGGCGCTTGCGGCCAGGACGCGGCCGCCACGCCAGCGCCGAGCTTTTGGGTGCAGACCTTTCAATCATGAGGAACAAGAGCCTCCGCAGCGGCCTGGCGAAGCTGGCCGGCGGGGAGGCCCGGACAATGCGACTTGAAACCTAGGTGACATATGCGTATGCGATCTATTCTTTCTGCAGCCTGCCTGCTAATCGGGCTGCTATTCACGTCATTCAGCGCCGGCGCGACGTCCTGGAACGTCTTCGTCTACATGTGCGGCAGCGATCTCGAGTCCAACTACGGCGCGGCAACCTCAGACATTCAGGAGATGCTCGATGCCGACCCATCCGATGAGATAACCATCATCCTGCAGACCGGCGGGTCCGAGGAGTGGCACGACTTCGACATCTCCGCCCAGAACATCTCCCGCTACATGATCAAGAACGGCGAGATGACGCTTCTTGACCAGCTTCCACAGGCCAACATGGGCGACGGCCAGACCCTCGCGGATTTCCTCCACTTCTGCAAGGAAAACTTCCACGCCGACAAGCAGGTGCTGCTCTTCTGGGACCACGGCGGCGGAAGCGTCGACGGATTCGCCAACGATCAGAACTACGACTTCGACTCGATCCTGCTTTCAGAGTTCCGCGACGCCCTCTCCTCCGTCTACGGCGACACCCCGGATTCAAGGCCGTTCGAGCTCATCGGCTTCGACACCTGCCTGATGGCGACCATCGACACCGCCGCGTACACCATGCCGTACAGCAGGTACTTCGTGGCCTCCCAGGAAGTCGAGCCGGGCAACGGCTGGCAGTACACCCTGTGGCTGAGCGCCCTGGCAGGCGACACCAACATGGACGGCGCAGAGCTTGGCAAGCACATGTGCGACGCCTACTACCAGGGCTGCATCGACGCCGAGACCAACGAGATGGCGACGCTCGCCTGCATCGACCTCGACAAGATCGAGCCGCTCATCAATGCCTGGAACACCTTCGGCATGTACACCCTGATGCAGGCTTCCGAGGACGATTCCTTCTATGCCGACATCGGCCGCGCGGCCAACTCCTCCGAGAACTTCTCGAACTCAAAGTCCAGCGGCTACACGAACATGGTCGACATGGGCGACTTCATCGGCAAGGTATCCTCCACGCAGCAGCACCCAGCCGCCGACGAGATGCAGAAGCTCCTCAAGAAGGCTGTCATCTACCAGGTCAGCGGACCGGCCCACCACGCCTCGGGACTGTCCTGCTACTACCCGCTCGACTCCGAGGAGGACAACTACAAGAAGATGATGGAGAACGGCCTCATCAACTCCTTCATGCTGACCTACGGCCTGCAGCACGGCTTCCTCGACAACGAGACCGCAAGCTCGATGGCCCAGGACATCGCCTCCTTCGAGTCCGAGGAGGCCGCCTCAGGTGGCGACGGGCATGAGCAGGCCACTGCATCCAACGAGGATCAGGACGAAGAGGCTGAGGGCGGCGAGCACGAGCAGGCCACCGCATCCAACGGGGAGCAGGGTCATGGGGAGGAGGCCTCCTCCAGCGGCTCCGGCGGCGTCAACGCGATCGCGAACGCGGTCAACCAGAGCGTCGACGCGACGCTGCAGTCCCTGCTTGAGCAGAAGCCCGACGAGCACGAGGATCCGATCGCGTTCATCCAGAACATGGTCAGCAGCAACGTCAACACGATCCTGGCGTCGATCAAGCCGATGCAGAAGGTCGACATCAGCTCGCTCGAGGACAAGAAGGTCGATCTGGTGAACCTGGAGGACGGCAAGGAAGCCTTCCAGATCACCATTGACAAGCCCGCCCTCAAGTACATCGACTCCGTGCGCTTCTACCTCGCCTCCATCGAGGAGAACGGCGACGTCTACTTCCTCGGCGACGACATCAACATGAACCAGGACTGGGACGAGGGCGTCTTCCAGGACAACTTCAACGGCAGCTGGCCCACCATCGACGGGCACTATGTCTTCCTTGAAACCACCGCCGATCTCGAGGACTACAACTACTACTCGATCCCGGTGATCCTCAACGGGGTCAAGTCCGCCATCGAGGCGCTGTTCGACTTCAAGAAGCAGCAGTACCTGGTCCTCGGCGCCAGGCGCATCACTGAAAACGGCGTGCCCGACAAGCACATCACCAAGCTCAAGCCGGGCGACAAGATCACCCCGATCCTGCAGAAGGTAGTCGACAAGGAAGGCAACCTCGCGGAAGTCGAGGGCGAGTCATTCGCCTTGAGCGACAAGTGGACCATGGAGGATTCCCCGCTGCCCGATGGCGGCTACGGCTATATCTTCTCGATGTCCGACATCCAGGGCAACAGCGCCATGTCCAAGGTCTCGTACATCGAGGTCAAGGACGGGGAGTTCAAGCGCACGCTGGACGAGGAGTGATGACAGCAAGCGCCTGGCCCTCAAGCTGAGTGCCTGGCGCCTGCGAGTCAAGAAAGGGCCTGCGGTTCAATCCGCAGGCCCTTTCTCCATGCTAGCTGCCCAATCAGCTGCGCGGCAGCCCCGAGATCTCGTAGGCCCGCGCCACCTGCTCCTCGGTGGGAGGCTCGGCGTCCTTGAGCGTGTAGGGGAGCCCGAGCTTTTCCCACTTGTAGATCCCAAGGGAGTGGTACGGGAGCACCTCAAAGCGCGTGACATTGCTAAGGCTCCTCACGAAGTCCCCGAGCGCCCTGAGCTCGTCCTCGCGGTCGGTGAGCCCCGGCACCAGCACCCTCCTTATCCACATCTTCACGCCCAGGGAGTCGATGCGCCTTGCGCATGCGAGGATCCCCTCGTTGCCTATGCCGGTGAGATCCCTGTGGGCCTTGGAGTCCATCTCCTTCAAGTCGAGCATCACGAGATCTGTCGCCCTCATCAGGCGGTCGAACTTCGCAAGCCACTCGGGGTTCTCGCGGTAGGGCCCCGCGGCGGTGTCAAGGCAGGTGTTGACTCCCTCTGCCTTGAGCTTTTCAAAAAGCTCGGTAACGAAGTCCAGCTGCAAGAGCGCCTCGCCGCCTGAGACTGTCACGCCGCCCTCATCGCCCCAGTAGAGACGGTAGCGCAGAGCCTTTTGCACCACCTCGTCAGTGTCATGCGCCTCCCCCGCCCTCATCTTCCAGGAGTCTGGGTTGTGGCAGTAGCGGCAGCGCATCGCGCAGCCCTGCATGAAGACCACGAACCTCACGCCCGGCCCGTCTACCGAGCCGAAGCTCTCGAATGAATGGATGAAGCCCTGCATGGGCGCCTCCTTTGAATCCTTAACCAAAAGCGCCCGGGCCGCGTGGCGGTCCGGGCGCTCGTTGAACCTCAAGACAAGGTTACATCGTCTTGTGGCAGGTTCTCTTGATCACGTCGAGCTGCTGCTCGCGGGTGAGGTCGATGAACTTGACGGCGTAGCCGGAGACGCGGATGGTGAAGTTCGCGTACTCGGGCTTCTCGGGATGCTCCATCGCGTCGATGAGCTTCTCGGTGCCGAAGACGTTGACGTTGAGGTGGTGCGCGCCCTGCACGAAGTAGCCGTCGAGCACGTTGACGAGGTTCTGCGCCCTCTCGCCCTCGCTGTGGCCCAGGGCATCCGGGGAGATGGTCTGGGTGTTCGAGATGCCGTCGAGCGCGTACTCGTAAGGCATCTTGGCCACGGAGTTGAGCGAGGCGAGCAGGCCGCTCTTCTCGGCGCCGTAGGAAGGGTTGGCGCCCGGGGAGAGGGGCTCGCCGGCCTTGCGGCCGTCGGGCATGGAGCCGGTGGCCTTGCCGTACACCACGTTCGAGGTGATGGTCAGGATCGAGGTGGTCGGCTCGCTGTCGCGGTAGGTGTGGTGCTTCTTGATCTTCGTGAGGAAGGTCTTGAGGAGCTTCACGCCGATCTCGTCGGCGCGGTCGTCGTCGTTGCCGTAGCGCGGGAAGTCGCCCTCGGTCTCAAAGTCGGTGGCGATGCCCTGCTCGTTGCGTATCACCTTGACCTTGGCGTACTTGACTGCCGAGAGCGAGTCGATGACGTGCGAGAAGCCGGCGATTCCGGTCGCGAAGGTGCGGCGGACGTCGGTGTCGATGAGCGCCATCTCAGCTGCCTCGTAGTAGTACTTGTCGTGCATGTACTGAATGAGGTTGAGCACGTTGACGTAGAGGCCGGCGAGCCACTCGAGCATGAGGTCGTAGCGCTGCAAAAGCTCCTTGTAGTCGAGGTACTCGGAGGTGATCGGGCGGAGCATCGGGCCGACCTGCATGCCGGTCTTCTCGTCCACGCCGCCGTTGATCGCGTAGAGCAGCGCCTTTGCAAGGTTCGCGCGCGCCCCGAAGAACTGCATCTCCTTGCCAGTCTGAGTTGCGGACACGCAGCAGCAGATGGAGTAGTCATCGCCCCAGATAGGGCGCATCACGTCGTCGTTCTCGTATTGGATCGAGGAGGAGACGACGCTGATCTTCGCGGCGTACTTCTTGAAGGCGGCGGGCAGGCGCTTTGAGTAGAGCACGGTGAGGTTCGGCTCGGGGGCCGGGCCCATGTTCTCGAGGGTGTGCAGGAAGCGGAAGTCGTTGCGGGTGACCATGTGGCGGCCGTCCTGGCCTAAGCCCGCAACCTCGAGGGTGGCCCACACTGGATCGCCCGAGAAGAGCTGGTTGTAGGAGGGGATGCGCGCGAACTTGACCATGCGCAGCTTCATGACGAGGTGGTCGATGAGCTCCTGGGCCTCCTTCTCAGTGAGGGTGCCCTCCTTCAAGTCGCGGGTGATGTAGATGTCGAGGAAGGTCGAGACGCGGCCTACCGACATCGCGGCCCCGTTCTGGGTCTTGATGGCGGCGAGGTAGCCAAAGTACAGCCACTGCACGGCCTCACGCGCATCCTTGGCGGGCTCTGAGATGTCAAAGCCGTAGGAGGCGGCCATCTCCTTCATCTGGCCTAGGGCGCGGATCTGGTCTGCAAGCTCCTCGCGCTGGCGGATGATGTCGTCGGTCATGACGCCGCAGCCGCAGTTGGCGAGGTCTTCCTTCTTCTTTGCCACGAGGTAGTCGATGCCGTAGAGCGCGACGCGGCGGTAGTCGCCGACGATGCGGCCGCGTCCGTAGGTGTCGGGGAGGCCGGTGATGATCTTGTTCTTGCGGGCCATCCTCATCTCGGGGGTGTACGCGTCGTACACGCCTTGGTTGTGGGTCTTGTGGTACTCGGTGAAGATCTTGTGGAACTTGGGGTTGGGGGTGTAGCCGTAGGTGGTGCAGGCCTCCTCGGCCATCTTGATGCCGCCATATGGCATGAAGGCGCGCTTGAGCGGCTTGTCAGTCTGCAGGCCCACGACCTTCTCGAGTTCCTTGGTGTCATCTCCGATGTAGCCCGGGCCGTAGGCGGTGATGCCGGAGACCACCTCGGTCTCCATGTCGAGGACGCCACCCTTGGCGCGCTCCTCGTGCTGGAGCTTCTGGAGCTGGCCCCACAGGGTATCAGTGGCCTCGGTCGGCCCCTCGAGGAAGGACTCGTCGCCATCGTAGGCGGTGTAGTTGTTCTGGATGAAGTCCCTGACGTTGACGTCGTCAAGCCAATGAGTTCCGCGGAAGCCGCGCCACTGCTCTCTCATGCTGATCTCCATGCATATATCTATGGTGGGAATGCGCCGCGGTGCGGGGGGCCAATCCAGGGCTCCACGCCCCTGCCCGGCAGACGGCAGGATTATACAGGAAGGGATCTCCCGCTTGGGGAGGCCCAGGTGCCGAAAGACGGCGGCACATTGCACGGATGGCGTGGTTGAGCCAAATCTTGAATACAAGTTAGTTAAGGCTGTTTATTAACAAGGTTTTTAAACAGCCTTGTGCAAAGTGACGGTCAGGCCGGGCGCTCGGCGATGCTCCCGCGCTCAAAGGCGCTGATGAGCTCCTTCAAGTCGCTTATCTGCATGCGGATCTCCGCACCGTCGTCGATGTCGGCCACCGAGCGGCGGCGCTTGAAGGTCTCAACCAGGATCTCGTCTGAGAGTATGTCTGTGTTGTTGGCGATCGCGTCGCTTATCGAGGTGAAGGGCTTGTGGGCCTTGAGCCTCAAGTTGTGCGAGTTGTAGATGAGCGTGTAGCCTGCGATGCCGGTCACGCCCTGGTAGGCCTTGGAGAAGCCGCCGTCGATGACCAGGAGCCTGCCGCCGCCGCGCACCGCGCTCTCCCCCGAGCTCACCCTCACCGGGGTGTGGCCGTTGATGATGTGGCCTGAGAGAGGATCGAGGCCGAACTCGCGGAGGATGAGCTTGCAGATCTCCTCGCTGTAATAGAGGTCGTAGTACGGGTTGCGCGGCTCGGCGCAGGCTTCCTTCTCCTTCACAAACGCGTTCTCGAAGGTCTTGACGCAGCGGCCTGAAAGCGGGGATCTCTCGCCGCACCAGAGGTACCACATGAAGTCGAGCGCGTCCTGATCGCCCTTGACGAACGCGCGGCGCGCCATCGCCTCGCACCAGTCGAGGTAGGGCCTGCCGCAAAGCGGCTGCCCGTCGCAGAGGATCTTGGTGAAGGTGCCGTCCTCGTTGAATGGCACGCAGCCGTGGTAGAGCACGTTGCCGTTGAGCGTCTTGTACATCGAGCCCTTCTCGTAGAGGAACTGCACGTGGCGGCGCAGCCTCTGGGACTGGGTGAAGCTGCCCACGAGATCGTCCACGACCTCCTGCTCGCCCGGGCTTAGCGCGTCGGGATCCGGGCCCTTGACCGTGGGGAAGTCGCGCCACTTGAGCGTCCAGGCCTTGCCGCCTGAAAAGGCCGTGCCCGAGGCCGGGTTCAAGTCTTTGAGCAGCAGGCGGTCCTTCATCCCGTACTCGGGGTGGCGGCGCATGCACTGCTCCTCAAGCTTGATGCAGATGACGCTGATGCACTTCTCGATGGCCTTGGCCCCGTCGTTTGAGTAGAGCTTGTCGGCCAAGCGCTCGAGGAGCCTCATGCTGATGCCGTAGCCGCGCTCGAGCAGCTCGAAGTTTCCATAGCGGATGTTGTTGCGCACGGCGTTGGCGCAGCAGGCGGCGCTACCGCAGGCAGCGCCCATCCACAGCACGTCGTGGTTGCCCCACTGGAGATCGAGGCTGTGGTGGCGCATCAGCAGGTCGAGCACCATGTCAGGCGACGATCCCCTGTCGAAGATGTCGCCGACCACGTGCAGGCGGTCGACGGCCAGGCGCTTTATGAGCGCGCAGAGCTCCTCGATGAACTGACCCGCAGCCCCGGTGCTGATGACGCTGTCGAGGATCCCGCGGTGGTAGCGGGCGCGGGTGTGATCCTCGTCCTCCTTGGCGTGCATGAGCTCGTCGATGACGAAGCGGAACTCCTCAGGCAGCGCCTTGCGCACCTTGGAGCGGGTGTACTTGGAGGAGAGGAAGGCCGCCAGCGCCACCAGGCGCTGCAGCACCTGGCGGTACCACTGCGGATCGCCGTCGATGTCATCGGAGCGGCGCGAGAGCACCTCGTGGGGATAGTAGATGAGCGTGCACAGCGCGTCGGCCTGGTGCTTGTCCAGATCGGGGAAGATGGCCTCCACCTTGTCGCGGATCACCCCCGAGCAGTTGTTCAGGATCTGCACGAAGGCCTCGTACTCGCCGTGGACGTCCGAGACGAAGTGCTCGGTGCCCTTGGGCAGGTTCAAGATGGCCTGGAGGTTGATGATCTCGGTGATCGCCGCGTAGCGGTTGGGGAACCTGAGCGAGAGCTCGCGCAGGTAGCGCTCTTCCTGATGCATGCTTTGTCCTTGCTTATTGTGCTTTGCGGATCTTTTCACAAGGTCGCCTGATCTGCATCAAAAAACCGCCCGGAGGTCAATGCAGTGCATGGGCTGCGCCATGCGCTGCAAAGCCATCCGGGCGGCCTTGCGCGGCCTATGTCAGAGCAGATGCGCGATGAGTTCGGTCCTCTCAAGCGGGCTTAGGTACGCAGGGGCGATGTCAAGCATGGTCAGGCATCCGGTCCTGCCCTCTTTGGAGAGCCTGGCGCAGGCGCGGGCGCAGGCGGCGAGCACGCCGCCGGTGAACTCGGGGTTGGAGCCGAGCTTCAAGCGGTATTCGATGAGCGCGTCGGTCGCGCCCTCAAGCCCGGTCTTGCCTGAGCGCAGCACGAAGCCACCGTGCGGGAGGCCTGAGTGCTTTGCAAGGAGCTCTTCCTCGGTGATGAAGCTCACCGTGGTGTCGTAGTCTGCAAAGTAGTTGGGCATCGACTTGATCTCCTGCTCGATGCGCGCAAGATCAGCGCCCTCCTCGGGGACGACCCAGCACTCGCGCAGGTGCATCTGGCGGGCGGTGAGCTCAGGGCGCTTGCCTGAGCGGGCGGCCTCCAGGGCCTCTTCGCGCGGCACGGTGTACTGCCTGGCGTCCTTGACGCCCTTGATGCGCCTGATGGCGTCAGAGTGGCCCTGGCTCACGCCGCGGCCCCAGAAGGTGTAGCTCTTTCCCTCGGGGAGCACGGCCTCGGAGTACGCGCGCGCCACCGAGAAGAGGCCCGGGTCCCAGCCTGCTGAGATGACCGCGGTGCGGCCGCCCTGCCTTGCCGCCGCGTCGACCTTCGCAAGCTGCTTGGGGATGCGGGCGTGGGTGTCGAAGCTGTCAACGACATTGAAGCGCGATGCCAGCGCCGGAGTCTGCACGGGCAGATCGGTTGCGCTGCCGCCGCAGAGCACCAGCACGTCGAGCTTGCCCTCGAAGGACTTGAGATCGTCCTCGGAGAACACCTTGGTGCCGCTTAGAGTCTTGACCTTGGCGGGATCGCGCCTGGTGAAGACCGCCTCAAGGCTCAGATCGGGGGCTGCCTTGACCGCAGCCTCGACCCCGCGGCCGAGATTGCCGTACCCGAATATGCCGATGCGAAATGACATGTGTGCTCCTCCATGCAAGGCCATGCCTTGAAAAAGTGAAAATCAGACAATATGAAGCGACCCCACTGATGCAAGAATCGTGGATTTACCCTTAAAATGTTCGTGAAATCAACAAATGCGGGAATTACCGCATGCAAGAG
>CACYPI010000075.1 GCA_902776275.1 uncultured Aeromonadales bacterium | reverse complement strand
ACCTATGCAGGCACCGCCATGATGCTAAGGCAAGCTGGTTTTTAAAAAGCGCCCCCGCGCGAGGAGAAGGAAATCATAAAACTAACTGATCAAGTACGGTTCTTTCTCCATGATGCTTTGATTTCGCAAAAGCAAACATATCCGAAAGAGGTGGCTCTTTCAATTTCTGCTCAATGAGCGGCTTTCAAGCAATGTTGGGAGCGGAGTAATCAATCCGGAAGCATGATCGGGGGCCGGATTACTTGGTTTTACCCATAATCAGTGCAGAAGAGCCGAAAAAAGAAATGGTGGAGAATGTCGGATTCGAACCGATGACCCTCTGCTTGCAAAGCAGATGCTCTACCAACTGAGCTAATTCCCCAAAAAGTGTATCTGAAGGCGAAGCCTTACAGCAAAAACGCCACTATCTAAGAAAGCATCTTGTCAACAGCGTCTTGAAGTGGATCCAACGGTCGTCGAATCCCCGAAACTGGTGGAGCATAGCGGGATCGAACCGCTGACCTCTTGCATGCCATGCAAGCGCTCTACCAACTGAGCTAATACCCCAAAAGGCGCTTTCAGCTTTGTTTTCCAAGTTTATGTTGGTGTGCTTGGCACTGAAAACGGAGTTCATTATAGAGATTTTTGATGTATCGTCAACAGATATTTTGCATTTTTTTAAAAAAAAGCATTATTAATTGTTTTGAAACGATAAATTAACAATTTTCTAGGCTTTCTCAAAGGCATTGGCGAGGAAATTCGTGCCTTGCCGACAGGCCGTGCTTTTATGATTTAGCTTCCGCCTTGACGTCGGACGCGCTTTTTGAAAGCCAGCTTGCAAGTTGTTGATTTACGATCAAATATTCATGATTCGATCGTGTGGTAAACATTTTTTTTCTGAATAACAAGGTATTGTTTTCGGATTTTGTGATCTGTCGATCAAACCGATCACAACTTTTCTCGAAAGCATGTGCGGCCGATCAAAAATCGCATAAGTTTCTGGAGAAGGCTAACCAAATCTGTGATCTGAAACGTCATGATTTGGTCGCCGTAGCGGAAAACTGCCTAAGGGATCCTCCGTCGCGCCGCGACGCGGGATCGCTGAAGGATCTGCCGCTGCTGCTGCGGACAATCGTCAGCCAGGGCCGTGCCGGAAACCTCAATTGGTCTTAAGGTAATGGGTATGAAAAAGAAGAGACAATTGGTGGAGGAAACCGGAGTCGAACCGGCCACCTTATGCATGCGAAGCATACGCTCTACCAGCTGAGCTATTCCCCCACATAAGGACTGTGATCTTGCATCGCCATCTTCCAGTGGAGCGAGCGACGGGAATCGAACCCGCGTCAGTAGCTTGGGAAGCTGCAGTTCTACCATTGAACTACGCTCGCGCTCCCGCTTGTAAAGCGGCTGTCAAGTCACGGGGAAGGATTATATAGAAACGATCTCCCAATGGCAAGTGCCGATCGAATTTTCCTGCAAGGCGCGCAAGCACCTTGCAGGGGAGGGCGCATCAGGTCTCAAGCTTGCGCTTCAGGTACTGGACGCTGTCGGTGATGGTGTTCGCGTCGGTGGCCGACGAGGCCGAAGTCACGAACTTCAGGTTGTTGCGCGTGCCTCCCAGGAGCTCGCCATAGGCGGTGAGCGGCATTACCTGGCCCAGGATCTTGAGGCCCTCGGACTTGAGCTCGCGGCAGACTGCCACGGTGAATTCGGCGCCGGCGCTGTAGACGGCCCCGATCTCGGGGCGGCGCTCGAGCACCTTGGCGGTGATCTGCCCGTAGGCTGCCGACACAGTCTCAAGCTCCTCGGCCTCCGAGTGGGCGCCTCCAGGGATCGGATCGCCGAAGTCGGCCTGATCCTGGGAGGAGATGTTCATGTTGTCCGAGACGGCGAACGCGGTGGAGTAGTCGTCGAACTTGGCGACTATCTCGTCGACCACGCGGTTTATCTCGGCTGCGCGGCGCTGCTGGTCGTCGGAGAGCAGCTCGGCCTTGCGCACGGTGATGATGAGCACGCTCTCCTCGAGCCTGAGCACTTCGACCTGCGCGGCGGCAAGCGGGGTGGAGATGCCCACCAGCCCGAAGATCTTGGTCTTGCGGGAGACGCGCTCGCGCGAGACGCGCATGACCTTGCGCGCAAGCGTGGCGGTGAAGGGGCCGGGATCCACGGCGAGGAACTTGATCCCAGAGGCGATGACCGCGTCGGCGATCATGTTGATCTCCTCCTGGGAGGTGCAGTCCATCACGAGCGCGCGGGCGCCCTGCTTGGCAAGCCCGCTGATGCGCGAGGCCAGGTACTCGGTGCCCTTGATGTACTCCTTGAGGTGCAGCGCCTCGGACTTGTAGCGGAACTTCTCGATGAAGAGGTCGGCCACGCGCCCGCTGCGCGCGGGCTCCAGGTCGTCGAGGCTTGCAAGCGACTTCTGCAGCGGCCTGCCGTCGATCATCATGTAGCCGCCGACGTTGGTGCGCTTGAGCGCCGGGAAGGCGGGCACGACGATGGCTACGCGGTCGGGATCCCCCAGGGCGTCGAGCATGGCCTGCGTCTCGGCGCAGGTGTTGCCGCGCATGGCCGGGTCGATGCGCTTGGCGTAGACCTTCACCTCGTCGGACTTGAGCAGCCTCGCCGCGTAGAAGACCATCTGGTAGCTCTGCTCGGGCGTGAGGCGGCGGCTGTTCGTGGAGTAGACGAGGCAGTCGAACTTGCGGCAAGCCTCGTCCTTGAGCCCGGGCGCGCTCATGAGCGAGCACACCGAGCATCGGTTCTTCTGGAGCATGGCGCCCACGGACGATCCGCCCGTGATCTCGTCTGCTATCACTATGCACTGCGGCATGGATCTGCCTCCCAGGATGGCCTTGTGGTCATCCGATAGTTGAAATGGTGGCTCTGAGCCTCAGGATGCTCGAGGGCACTACTGACAGCTCGTCGATGCCCATCTGCACGAGCTTGGCCGTGAACTGCTCGTCGGACGCGGCCTCGCCGCACAGCCCGACCCAGATCCCGGCCGCGTGCGCGTTGCGCACGGTCATCTCGATGAGCCTCATCACCGCGTGGTGCGAGGCGTTGAGGTAGGGGGCGAGCGAGGCGTTCTGGCGGTCGGCGGCGAGCGTGAACTGCGTGAGATCGTTCGTGCCTATGGAGAAGAAGTCCACGAGCGGGGCTAGCTCGTCGCTGATTAGCGCGGCCGCCGGGGTCTCGACCATGATCCCGAACTCCACGTCCTCGCTGTAGGGCATGCCCTGGGCCTTGAGGTCGGACATGACCTCGGAGCAGATCTCGCGGCACTTCCTCACCTCCTCGACGGAGGTCACCATCGGGATCATGATCCCCAAGGTGCCGTAGACCGAGGCGCGGTAGAGCGCCCGAAGCTGGGTCTTGAAGAGGTGGACGTTCTCAAGGCACAGCCTCACCGCCCTCACGCCCATGGCCGGGTTGTTCTCGGGCTTGAGCATGAAGTAGTCGGCGGTCTTGTCCGCGCCGATGTCGAGCGTCCTTATGATCACGCGCTTGCCCTTCATCTCGCGCAGCACCTTGCGGTAGATGTCAAACTGGTAGTCCTCGGTGGGGAAGTCGGAGCTTGAGAGGTAGATGTACTCGCTGCGGAAGAGCCCGATGCCCTCGGCGTCCGAGGCCTTGACGAGGTCGAGGTCGGCAAGCGATCCGGCGTTGGCGTAGAGCTTGATCTCACGCCCGCCCAGCGTGACGGTCTTCTTGCCGCGGAACTGCTCCAAGTGGGCGCGCTGGGCGTCGTCGGTGCGCTTGCGCTCGGTGTACTCGCGCACGATCGCCCGGTCGGGGTCGATGATGACGGTGCCGCTGGCCCCGTCGATGATCGCCTCGTGGCCCTCAAGCTCTGGGGTGAGCTTCTCCTCCCCCAGGCAGATGACCGCGGGCAGGGCCATGGTGCGCGCGAAGATCACGGTGTGCGAGCGCGTGGATCCTGCGGTGGTGAGGATGCCGGTGACCTTGGAGGGGTCGAGCTGCACGGTCTCCGAGGGGGCGAGATCGTCGGTCGCGAGGATCACCGGGCCCTCGGAGGTGTCGACGCTCACGCTCTTCTTGCGCAGCTGCCCCGAGTGCATCATCAGGATCTCGTTGACGCGGCGGGAGATGTCGACGACGTCGGAGGCGCGGCCCTGCATGTAGTCGTTGTCCATAGAGCGGAACTGCTTCTCGAAGCGGCGCGCCACCTGGTCCACGGCGTACTCGGCGTTGACCTTCTCCTTTGTTATGAGATCGTGGATCGAGCTCACGTAGTCGGGATCCTCGAGCATCATCTGGTGGATCTGGAAGACCACGGCGTTCTGCTCGCCGATCTTCTCAAGCGAGACCTCGTAGAGGGTGCCCAGCTGTGAGATGGCGTGGACGCGCGCCTTCTCAAAGCGCTCGACCTCGGCCTTGGCGTCGCGCACCTGGCGCTTCTCGGGCGACGTCGGGATCCTCTTGAGGAAGCTGATGCGCCCGAAGGCGATGCCCCGGCTGGCCGGCGTGCCCTTGAGCACGGCCGTCCTGCGCCTGGCGGACCTGGCCGCCCTCACTGGCTTTTCTGCCACTTCAACCCCCCGCGCGGATGGGTGCGCCGCAAGGCGCACGAGATAAGGGAAAAATGAAACACTTTTTTTGGGAATAGTACCACGCCGGGGCGCGCCCGCCCCCGGGACGGACGCGCCTGCGGTGGTAGAATATCCCGCTAAGTTGCAGGATTTAACATCACAGGGGCTTTACACCATGCAAGTCAAGACTAGATTCGCTCCATCCCCGACCGGATACCTACACGTGGGCGGCGCCAGGACGGCGCTGTTCTCGTGGCTCTACGCCCGCCACTGCGGCGGCAAGTTCGTGCTGCGCATCGAGGACACGGACCGCGAGCGCTCGACCCAGCCGGCCATCGACGCGATCATCGAGTCCATGAAGTGGCTCAAGCTCGACTGGGACGAGGGCCCCTACTACCAGACCAAGCGCTTCGACCGCTACCGCGAGGTGATAAGGAAGCTCCTCGACGAGGGCAAGGCCTACAAGTGCTGGTGCACCAAGGAGCGCCTTGAAAAGCTGCGCGAGGACCAGATGAAGCGCGGGCAGAAGCCCCGCTACGACGGCCACTGCCGCGACAGCCACGAGGAGCACTCCCCCGACGAGCCCTACGTCATCCGCTTCAAGAACCCGATGACCGGCACGGTGGCCTTCGACGACGCGGTCAAGGGCCATGTCGAGTTCCAGAACAGCGAACTTGACGACTTCATCATCCAGCGCTCGGACGGCACCCCCACCTACAACTTCTGCGTGGTGGTGGACGACGTCGACATGGGGATCACCCACGTGATCCGCGGCGACGACCATGTGAACAACACCCCGCGCCAGATAAATCTCTACCACGCCTTAGGCGCGCAGGTCCCCAAGTTCTGCCACCTGGCGATGATCCTGGGCGACGACGGGGCCAAGCTCTCCAAGCGCCACGGCGCGGTGAGCGTGATGCAGTACCGCGAGGACGGCTACCTGCCCGACGCGCTCGTCAACTACCTCGTGCGCCTAGGCTGGTCCCACGGCGATCAGGAGATCTTCACGCGCGAGGAGATGATCCGCGACTTCACGCTCGAGGCCATCACCAAGAGCGCCTCGGGCTTCAACACCAAGAAGCTCGACTGGATCAACGCCCACTACATGAAGGCCCTGCCTGCGGACGAAGTGGGCAAGGAGCTTGCATGGCACCTTTCGCGCCAGGGCGTCTCCGACCTCTCCAAGGGCCCGGATCCGGCGCTCGTGGTCAAGGCCTACGCCGAGCGCGCCCACACGCTCAAGGAGATGGCGCAGAAGGCCCGCTGCTACTACGTGGACTTCGAGGGCTACGATCCCAAGGCCGTAAAGAAGTGGATCAAGGAGGGCAGCGTCGAGATCTTGAAGGCCGCCCTTGGGATCTTGAAGGCCCTGCAGGGCTGGGAGGCCAAGCCCCTCGACGAGGCGCTCGAGAAGCTCGCCGCTGACAAAGGCGTCGGCATGGGCGCGGTGGGGCAGCCGCTGCGCATCGCGCTCACCGGCGGCGCCGCCTCCCCGGGGATCGGCGACACGCTGGTGCTGTGCGGGCGCGAGAGGGCGCTCTCGCGCATTGAAAAGGCCATAACCGCTTTCTCAAAGGAGTGATCATGAAGGCTGCAGCTGCAGCCGCGCTGCTGGGGCTTGCCCTGGCAGGATGCAGCGGCTACTCGTTCCACACCAACCTGGATCCCTCGAACTTCAAGGAGTACTACAAGCCCTCGGGGGCCGAGGTGGTCGAGGACTCCGATCTCGAAGGCGTCGCCTACAAGGTCAAGGGCGAGGTCACCGGGCTTTCATGCCAGTCAAAGGAGCACGAGCCGGTGGCCACCGCCGCCGAGGCGCGCACCAGCGCCAGGGTGAATGCGGTCGACATGGGGGCCAACGCCGTGCGCTTCACCAGGTGCGTCAGGCTTGAGAACACCCCCGCCTGCCTCGTCTCCTACACCTGCTACGGCGACGCCCTCATAGTCCAGGAAGGCAAGTGACAGAGCGCGCGTCCGTCCCCGTGATCGGGCGCGTGCGCTCGCCCTACGGCGAGAAGTTCGCCGTGCCCCGCCAGCCCAGGCTGGCGATGCACGCAAGATGTGAGATCCATTTTTGCGATCCCTACGGGGATCCCGAGGCCTTCAGGGGGCTTGAGGGCTTCTCGCACATCCTCGTGATCTTCCTGTTCGACCGCATCCCCGACGGGCCGTTCAAGGCCACGGTGCGGCCACCCAGGCTCGGGGGCAACGAGCGGCAGGGCGTGTTCGCCACGCGCTCGCCCTACCGCCCCTCGCGCCTGGGGCTCTCGGCCGTGAGGCTCGACTCCATAGGCCGCGACGGCGAGGGCAGGGCGGTGCTCTCTGTCTCAGGCGGCGACTTCACCGACGGCACCCCGGTCGTGGACATCAAGCCCTACATCCCGTTTTCCGACAGCATCCCCGATGCCATAGGCGGCTTCGCCTCATCGCGTCCTCCGGTGCTTGAGGTCTCATATTCGGACGAGGCGCGCGCGGATCTCTCAGCGCTCTGTCCTGACGAGAAGGCCGCGGTGTCCGAGGCGCTCTCGCAGGATCCGCGTCCTGCCTACATGAGCGATCCTGTCAGGATCTACGGGGCCCTGCTCTACGGCCTCAACGTGCGCTTCAAGGTAGATGGCGGCAAGGTGCTCGTCATCGACGCCAAACCAAAAGAGGAACACCCATGAAAGGTCCATACGCCTACGCAGTCTTCGACCTCGACGGGACCGTCTACGACAGCACTCCCGCGAACATCCAGGGGCTCATCGACATGCTAAGGTCCCGCGGCAGGCTCGGTGGCGAGAGCTACGAGAGCCTCCTGCGCTACGCGGGCACCCCGGCAGACTACTCGCTGCGGCAGCTGGGTTTTTCCGAGGACGAGATCCCAGGCGGGGTCTCGGAGTGGTACTCGGACGTCATGGATCACGCCGAGGGGATCAGGATCTTCCCGCGCCTTGCCAAGGCCGTCGCCTTCATAAGGCAGCTTGGCGTCAGGACCGCCATCGTCACCTCGCGCGATCGCCGTGGCGAGCAGATCCTGGGGCAGAAGGCCGCGGTCTTCCCGCAGGAGCTGCGCGACCTCTTTGACTTCTCGGTGTGCGCCGAGGACACCAGGCGGGGCAAGCCCTACGCCGATCCGCTCCTAAAGTGCGCGCAGATGGCCGGGGTCGAGCCCTCGGAGA
This sequence comes from uncultured Aeromonadales bacterium, assembly GCA_902776275.1. GTDB lineage: Bacteria > Pseudomonadota > Gammaproteobacteria > Enterobacterales > Succinivibrionaceae > Succinivibrio. Next base: position 3,323 of record CACYPI010000075.1, on the reverse strand, counting down.
TCCTCTACATCGGCGACACCGCCTCGGACTTTGCAAGCGCCCGCGCCGCAGGCTGCGACTTCGGGCTGGCCCTCTGGGGCTACGAGGGTCGCGAGCACCTGAGGTGCCGCTGGCACTTTGCCGATCCCTACGATGTGGCAGCCGCAGTGACCTCAAGCCGCGAGGATCCTCCGCAGTGGTTCTCCTGGGCGCGCGAGCTTGCCTCCATCAGCCAGACCGGGCTCCACTACAGCAAGGATCAGTTCGACCGCGAGCGCTTCGAGCGCATCGCCGAGATCGCCCGCGAGATAGTCTCCGACCGCTGCCCGGAGGCAGGGGATCTCAAGGCCGTCTTCACCGCAGACTCCGGCTACCCCTGCCCCAAGCTCGACACCCGCGCGGCGGTCTTCGACCGGCAGGGGCGCATCCTGATGGTTCAGGAGAACTCAGGGCTGTGGGACCTGCCAGGCGGCTGGCTCGACGACGGGCAGACGGCGGTGTCCAATGCGCTCAAGGAAGTGCGCGAGGAGGCCTGCATGCACGCCGCCTTCAAAAAGCTCGTCGCGGTCATGGAGCGCAACGCCCACAACACCCCGAGGTTCACCTTCGGGGTGCTCAAGTTCTTCATCGAGTGCTCGCAAGGCCCGATGGACTTCAAGCCCACCGACGAGACGCGTGACTGCAGGTTCTTTGCCAAAGGCGAGATCCCCTGGGACAAGCTCCGCCTCGACACCTGCACCAAGGATCAGATCCTCATGTGCTTTGAGGCCCACGCCGATCCGGCATGGCGCCCCGTCATCGAATAGGAGAAATTGATGAGCAAGCGCTTTCCCGTGGATCTCCACACCCACACCATCGCAAGCGACCACGCCTACAGCACGCTTGAGGAGTGCATTGCCCGCGCCCCGAGGAACGGCCTGGTGATGTTCGCGTGCACCGATCACGGCATGGCGATCAAGGACAGCCCGTACCGCGGGCACTTCACCAACATGGGCGTGATCCCGCGCATCTGCGACGGAAACGTGGCCGTGCTGCGCGGCATCGAGGCCAACATCATGGACGACGGCTCGCTGGACATCGACGAGCAGGTGGCCTCGAGGCTCGACATCGTGCTCGCGGGATTCCACCCGAACCTCCCGCCCTCGGATGACGTCAAGGCCAACACCAGGAGGCTCCTGAAGGTCATCAGATCCGGTCTTGCCGACGTCATCTCCCACCCGGGGGTGGCCGCCTATCCCTCGGACTACGAGGCGGTCGCGGAGTGCGCCAGGGAGTGCGGGGTTGCGTTGGAGATCAACTCCTCGTCCTCCATCAACACCCGCCTGGGGTCCCATGGGAACTGCGTGAGGATCGCCAGGATCTGCAAGGATCTTGGAAACATCGTCTCGCTTGGCTCCGATGCCCACATCAGCTACTTCATGGGTAATTTTGAGGAGTCGGAGCGCGTCATCGCCGAGGCGGGGCTCCCCGACAGCCAGATCATCAACACGAACCCCCTGAAGGTCCTAGACTTCCTCGAAGGGCGCGGCCACCTGCGCATAGCGGAGATGAGGGATCTTTTTGAAAAAGAGGGATTCTAGGCGGGAATGAACCCCCCGCGCCAAGACGGGGGATCCCGGCGCGGACGCTTCAGCGTCCCGCGTTGCTGAACCACTTCCTGAAGACGGCCTCGTAGTGGCCGTTCGACCTGACCTTGGCGAGGCCGGCCCTGATGGCCTCCTCGACCTTGGGCTTTGACTTGGACATCGCGATCCCGTACTGCTCGCTGGTGATCCTGCCAGGCAGCAGCGTCATTCCCTCAGGCTCGGCCGTCACCATGTAGTAGAGGTGCGCCGGGTACTCGTTGATGACCGCGTCGCAGACGCCCTTTTCAAGAGCGGCGTAGGTCTCGGGCGCGGAGTTGAACTCCATCACCTCGGCCTTGCCGATCTTCGAGGCGAACGCCGCGCCCGGGGTCGCCCTCTGCACGCAGACCTTCCTTCCCTTGAGATCGTCCTTGGTCTTGACGCTGTCCTTGAGCTTGTCGCCCACCATGATCCCAAGGCCCGCATCTGCGTAGTAAGGCTCGGTGAAGTCGACCTTCCTGGCGCGCTCCCCGGTTATGGAGATGGCGGAGATCGCCGCGTCGACGGTGCCGTCCGCCACCGCGGGGATGAGAGCGTCGGAGGGCAGGGATCTTATCTTCACATCAAAGCCGCCTTCCTCGGCCACGGCCTTGATCAGGTCGATGTCAAAGCCGGCTGGCTCCTTGGTCTCCTCGTCGGTGTATTCAAAAGGGATGAAATCCGGACAGGTGGCCACGGTCACCGTAAGGCGTTCGGCGCGCGCTGGGGAGGCGGAAAGCGCGGCGATGCCGCAGGCGACCACGATGGCGGAGGCGGCCATCCCGCGCAATTTCAGTCCGGGGCCGCCGCTTGTCGAATGGTTCAAGATCCTTCTCCTTGCGGCAGCGCCGCATCATGGGAAAGCTGCGGGCTTCCGGCCCGCAGCCTGGTCATTCGGCCGCGTCGCCGAACCACTTTTCGTAGATCTTATCAAAGGTGCCGTCGGCGCGGATCTTCGCCAGGCCGTCGTTGATCATCTTGGCGATCTCAGGCTTCTGTTTTGAGAGCATGATGCCGTACTGCTCGGAGGTCAGGCGGTCGGGCAGCAGCGTAAGGTTCTTGGGCTTTGAGGTCTCCCTCCATGAAGTAGGAGTGCACCGGGTAGTCGTTGATGGCCGCGTCGCAGCCGCCGTTTTGCAGCTCGATGTAGGACTCGGGCGGGGTGTTGAAGGTGGTGAGGGTGGCGCCCTCGACCTTCGAGGCGTACATGGCGCCCGAGGTGCCGATCTGCGAGCATAGCTTGTGGCCCTTGAGATCGGCTGCCGACTTCACGGTGTCCTTGACCTTGTCGTTGATGATGATCCCGAGGCCGGCCTTGTAGTAGGGATCGGAGAAGTCGACCTTCTTCTTGCGCTCGTCGGTGATGGTGATGCCCGCCACCGCAGCGTCGATGGTGCCGGTGAGCACCGCCGGGATCAGGCCGTCGAACTGCATCGGGTAGAGCTTGACCTTGAAGCCCTCCTTCTGCCCGATGGCGTTGATCATGTCGATGTCAAAGCCGATGATCTCCTTGTCCTTGCTCTTGTCGTTGACGTACTCGAACGGTGCAAAGGCCGGCTCGGTGCCGACGTTGACGACCTGCTCGGCGGCAGCGGCGGATGCGTGCATGAATGAGGCGCAAGAGGCGATGGCGGCGATTGCGGTTATCAAAAAAGCGCCGTAAAACCCCGGGCTTCAGCCCGGGGATATAAGGCGCCTAATCGGGGGTATTCTGGTTTTCAATGTATTGTCTGATGATAG
>CACYPI010000074.1 GCA_902776275.1 uncultured Aeromonadales bacterium | reverse complement strand
GATGCCCTCGGGACGCACAATCTACTGCTACCTGGGGCTTGACGACGATCGCCGCGACTGCGAGAAGCGCCAGCTCGCCAAGTCCGCCGAGGAGGATCATCTGTCGAAAAGGGAGATCTCAGAGAAGATCTCGAAGATGGGCGTGTTCATGCTGGTGTCGTCGCGCCGCATCGCCGTAAAGGATCTGCTTCCGCTGTACTACACAAGGCAGGACATTGAGCAGGTGTTCGACCTCGCCAAGGGATACGCCAAGGCGCTGCCGCTCTGCGTGCAGACCGTGGACACGTTCCGCGGCCACCTGCTCATGGTGTTCATGAGCACGGTCGTGCTGCGCATGCTTCAGCAGGAGCTCAAGGGCTCCAAGTTCTCGCTCGACGACGTGATGATGGCGATGAGGAACCAGAAGGCGAAGGTGTTCGAGAACGAGGTCATCCCGTCCGAGGCCAGCAGGCGCCAGAGGGAGATCTACAAGGCGGCGGGGATCAAGGAGGCGGTCAGCATCCCCCGCCGGCCGCCTGCAACCAAGATCCCGGATGAGTGATTTGGCATGTAGCCCTAAAATCAACCCGGGAACTCAAGTTGACGGCTTCAAGCCGCCCTTTCCCTGTACCTTTCCAGAATAGTTTCCTGCGCCTTGTCTGATTCCTGAGCCCTCTTGCGTCAATTCGCGCGGCCGCTTAAGACTGCAGTCAGACCGGAGGCGCATTGCCTGACCTTTGCCGCAATCTCATCGAGCTTGTCGTCTGTAAAGTCACTGAGCGAGCCCTCAAGGGAAACTGCGCACTCGATGGCGTTGCAGGAATTGAACACTGGGGCCACGACGCTCCTAACGCCACGTTCGCCTTCGCAGTTCCCGAGAGCCCAGCCGCGCAGCCTGATGTTCGCAAGCTCCTTCCTGAGCGCCTCCGGCGTCGTGATCGAGGTCTCAGTCACCACATGGTAGTCGAGCACCGGCAGCAGCCGCTCGCGCATGCTGTCTGGGCTGAAGGCCAGGAGGCACTTGCCGATGCCGGCGCGCACCAGCGAGATCTCCTGCCCCACCCTCGAGATGGTAGTGATCCCGCGCTGTGTGTTGATGACCTTGGCAGCGTAGTAGGCATGATCGCCATCGAGGATCCCCAGGACGCTCGAATAGCACGGCTCCGTCTCGATGAGCGCCCGCATGAACGGAGATGCGATCTCCTGCAGGTCCAGCCGCTCGGCGGCCATCTGCCCAAGCGACATGAGCTTAAGCCCAAGCTGGAGCTTTCCGCCGTACTCGCTCTTCCTTATGAGCCCCAGCTCCTCCATGGCGTTTATGAGCACGTAAAGCGTGCTCTTGGGGATCGCCAGGCTCTCCAGGATGTCCGCGCCGGTTATCTGCTTTCTTGAGGCTATGAGATCGAGGATCTCGACGCACCTCGCCAGGCTGGGCACGCGGCCCTTGTAGTTTTTGTCAGTCATTACTATTTGATTTAAAAGTAATTAAAAGCAACGCGATCATACCATCAGCTCGATGGCCGGAGCTGAGCGCAAACGATTTCCATATCCACGTAAATTACTTCTATTCAGTTAGAAGGACTTTAAATTTCAACGGATAATCCTCGTTTTTATTTATCTTACTAAAACAGATTCCAGTTCTTTTATTAAAAAGTCTACTACCATAGACTTACATTTATTTTATTATAAATTGTGATCGCCATCTACCTGCCAAGGCCCCAAACGGAGAAACGGTCCATATACTCAAAGCGTCGGACGAAGAACCGAAGATAAAAAATTCATAACAAACAAAGGTGAAGCACTATGAAGATGAAAACAGCCCTCGCTAGCGCATTGCTCGTCGCCATCACGGCGCTGTGTGCCAGCAACGCCAATGCCCGCATGCTGCGCGCAGGCCACTCGCATGTTGCAGATCAGGCGACCGACCTGAGCCTAAAGGCCTTCGGCAATAAGCTCAAGGAACTCTCCGGCGGGAAGCTTGAGCTCACCGTGTTCCCCAACTCCCAGCTGGGCGATGAGCGCGTCATGGCCGAGCAGGTGCTCAACGGCGCTCTGGACATCAGCATGGTCGGCGGCCAGCAAATCGAGAACTTCTACGCCCCGTTTGCCGTGACCAACATTCCCTACCTCTTCCGCGACTATGACCACGTGAAGAAGTTCATCAAGTCCGATGTCGCCTACAAGTACCTGCTCGACGCCACCGCTGGCAAGGGCTTCATCGGCCTCTGGTTTGAAACCTGCGCGCCGCGCAGCTTCTACGCCAAGAAGCCCATCAAAACTCCTGATGACCTGAAGGGCCTCAAGATGCGCGTCCCCGAGTCGAAGATGTCGATCGCCACCGTCAAGCTCATGGGCGGCCAGCCCACCCCGCTGTCCTCGGCCGAGGTCTATTCAGCCTTGCAGCAGTCGGTCATCGACGGCGCCGAGAACAACTTCGAGTTCTACGTCCAGTCCCGCCACTTCGAGGTCGCCCCGTACTGGAGCGAGGACATGCACTCCATGCCGCCTAACGTCGTGATCATGTCCGAGGACACCTACAACAGCTTCAACGACCAGGAGAAGAAGTGGGTCAAGGAAGCTGCCGCCTATGCCCGCGATGAGCAGATGCGCATGTACGACGAGAACCTTGAGAAGCTGTATGCCGAGGCTGACAAGCTGGGCATCCACATCACCAAGGTCGACAACAAGCCTTTTGCCGAGAAGACCAAGAGCCTGCTTGAGGAGGAGCTCAAGAAGCCGGATCGCGCCGAGCTGATCAATGCCATACAGGCTATCAAGTAAGCTCTCATGAGGAGGCAGGGGGCGGCAAAACGCCCCCTCTTTAATGACTATGGAAACAGTAAGAAAAATCAAGAAAGCCATGAACACGCTGCTATTTGGGCTGTGCGTGGTCATCATGGTGCTGCTGGTCCTGGACGTCTCCTGGCAGGTGCTCTCGCGCTACCTGTTCAGATCGCCCAGCACCTTCACCGACGAGGTGGCACGCTTCCTCATGATCTACATGTCGTTCCTGGGCGGCGCCTACATATTCGGGGCTGACGGCCACCTGAGCGTCACCTCGCTGCGCGACAAGCTCCCGGCCAAAGTAAAGTCCTGGGTCATCATCTTCACCTACGCGCTCATCGCCGCGTTCGCGGTCATAGTGATGATCTTCGGAAGCCAGCGCCTGATCCTGAGGACTTTGGACCAGCCTTCGCCGGCCCTGGGGCTTAGCATGGGCATCTTCTACATGATCCTGCCCTTCAGCGCCATCTGCATCGTGATCTACATGGTGCTCAACCTCATCGAATTCTGCGCCACCGGCAAGACTGCCAACCAGCAGCCTGAAGCGGCCGAACTTAAGGAGGATGACTGATGGACGCATCCCTTGGCATCTACTTGGTGGCGATCTTCGCCGTGCTCATCGTCCTGGGCGTGCCGATCGCCATCTCGATCGGAGTCTCCTCCGTCGCCGTGCTCGTCTACGCCATGCCGTTCAACGTGGCTATCTCCACTTCGGCCCAGAAGATGGTCACCGGCATCGACAGCTTCAGCCTGCTGGCCGTGCCGCTCTTCATCATGGCCGGAAACATCATGAACCACGGCGGCATCGCAAGGCGCCTCGTGGACTTCGCCTACCTCTTCGTAGGCAGGATCCCGGGATCCATCTCCCACGTGAACGTCGTGGCCAACATGCTCTTCGGCTCGGTCTCCGGCTCCGCCGTGGCCGCAGTCGCCGCAGTCGGCAAGACGCTTCTGCCCGAGGCGCGCCAGCAGGGCATGGACATCCCGCTGTTCACCGCCGCGAACATTGCCTCCGGCCCCACAGGCCAGATCATCCCGCCCAGCAACGGCATGATCGTCTACTCGGTGGTCTCAGGCGGCACCTCCATTGGAGCGCTGTTCCTGGCAGGCTACATCCCCGGCATCATCATGGGCCTTTGCAGCACCCTGGTGCTCGCCGTGAGCCTCAAGCTGCACCCCGAGTGGGCCGGCAGGCCGGTCGACCTCAAGTACTCGCTCAAGATGGCGCTCAGGGTCATCTGGCGCGCCGCGCCGAGCCTTGCGATGATCATCGTGGTCATCGGCGGCATCATCATGGGCATCTACACCGCAACCGAGGCTGCCTGCTCGGCCGTGGTCTACGCGCTCATCCTCTCGCTGCTCTACCACCAGATCGACCTGAAGGTCTTAAAGAACGTCGCGGCCGACACCATCGTGATCTCAAGCCTGGTGCTCTTCCTCATCGGCTGCTCGTCCGTGATGTCCTACGTGCTGGCCTACACTCAGCTGCCTAAGATGATCTCCGACGCGATCCTCGGCGTGACCCACAGCCCGGTGCTGATCCTGCTGTTCATGAACGTCATCCTGCTCATGGTCGGCATGTTCATGGACCTGACCCCGGCGCTGCTGATCTTCACCCCGATCTTCCTGCCGATCGCCACCAAGATCGGCATCGACCCAGTGCACTTCGGCATCATCATGATGTTCAACCTCTGCATCGGCATCACCACTCCTCCTGTTGGAGCGGCGCTGTTCGTCGGCTGCTCGGTGAGCGGGGTCTCGATAGAGAAGGCCACGCGCAGGCTCATCCCGTTCTTCCTCATGACGATCGTCGGACTCATGGTCGTGACCTACATCCCGGCGCTGTCGCTCTGGCTGCCTTCGCTGGCCGGATTCATCAAATAACAAGCTTTGGAGTAATCAATGAAAGACAACAACTGCTTCTACTGTGAGGATGGCCAGAAGCGCCACGAGCTCATGTACGAGGTCTGCAAGATGGACCTGTGCACCCTCTATGTGCTGAGGAACCAGAAATACCGCGGCCGCATGGTGCTCAAGTTCAACGACCACGTGCCTGACATCAGCGCCCTGACCGAGGATCAGAACCGCCGCTTCTTCGGCGAGCTGCGCAAGGTGGCCGCCGCGCTCATGTCGCTCTACCACCCCGACAAGATCAACTACGCCATCTACGGCGATCTGGTCCCGCACCTCCACGTGCACATCGTGCCCAAGTACAAGGGCGGCCCCGAGTGGGGCGGGCCGTTTGTGGACGGCGGCGAGGCGAAGATCCTCGACGACGCGCAGCTTGAGGAGATCGCAAAGACCATGAGGGCAGAACTTAAGAAAGGAGAAGCTAAATGAACAATTTCAATTTCTGCAGGCCCACTGATTTCTACTTCGGCAAGGGCGTTGAGAACGACGTCGGCAAGATCGCCAAGAAGCACGGCGGCCACAAGGTCCTCATCCACTACGGCGGGCACAGCGCCATCAAGTCCGGCCTCATCGACCGCGTCAAGAAGTCCCTCGAGGCCGAGGGCATCGCCTACGTGCTCCTGGGCGGAGTGAAGCCCAACCCCAGGGCCGAGCTCGTCTATGAGGGCATCGACCTCTGCCGCAAGGAGAAGGTCGACATGGTCATAGCAGTCGGCGGCGGCAGCGTCATAGACAGCTCCAAGGCCATCTGCAACGGCGTGCCTTACGATGGCGACTTCTGGGACTTCCACATGGGCGGCGTGGTCCCCCAGAAGTCCCTGACCCTGGGCACCGTGCTGACCATCGCGGCGGCAGGCTCCGAGGGCTCCAACAGCTGCGTCATCAACAAGACCATCAATGGCGTCGTCAAGAAGAAGGGCTGCAACAGCCAGACCAACGTCCCTGACTTCTCCATCATGGATCCTGAGCTCACCACCACGCTGCCAGCCTACCAGACCGCCTGCGGCGCCTGCGACATCATGTGCCACGTGATGGAGCGCTATTTCACCAACACCAAGGACGTCGAGCTCACCGACGCGATGTGCGAGGGTGTGCTGCGCGCCATGGTCACCCTGATCCCCAGGGTCATGGCCGATCCCAAGGACTACCAGACCCGCGCCAACATCATGTGGGCCTCCACCATGGCCCACAACAACATCCTGGGCGTCGACCGCGAGCAGGACTGGGGCTCGCACCGCATCGAGCAGGAGCTGTCTGCCTTCTACGACTGCGCCCACGGCGCAGGGCTTGCAGTTGTGCTGCCGGCCTGGATGGAGTGCGTGATGGATCACGACGTCAAGCGCTTTGCGCAGTTTGCCAACCGCGTCTTCGGGATCCCCGTGGACATGTACCACCCCGAGGAGACCGCCAAGGCCGGCATCAGGGCCCTTAGGGCGCTCTGGGGCAGCGCTGGACTGCCGCTCAACTTCGAGCAGCTGGGCGCCAAGCGCGAGGACATCCCCGTGCTGGTCGACCACCTCGTCAAGGACGACAAGACCGAAGGCCACTTCGTGGTCATGGACGGGCCGTTCATCACCAAGGTCCTCGAGCATGCTGCCGACTACGGCATGAAGAAGGACTGATGGCTGATCTGCCTTGGGAGCCTTGAGGCTCCAAGCGATGAAAGGGGCTTGCGGCATGCCGCAAGCCCCTTTCATCTGCCCATCTGCAATGAGGCCCCATGGGCCTCATTCATGCGCCGCTACAGGCTGTTGGTGATGTTCTTCGAGCACTCCTTTGACAGCGCGACGATGCCTGGGATCTTGTCGTCGGTGAAGGCCGTGATCGTGCCTACTATCGACACCGCGCCTAGGAGCTTCCCGCCCTTGTCGAACACCGGCACCGCGACGCACCTGATGCCTGACTCGCCCTCGCTGTTGTCAAAGGCCCATTTCTGCAGCCTGATCGTTGCAAGCTCCTTGCGCAGCTCCTCTGGCGAGCCTATCGAGGTTGGGGTGGCCTTGGTGAAGTCGAGCGAGTCGATGATCCGCTCGCGCGTGTCGGCATCCTGGAAGGCCAGGAGGCACTTTCCAAGCCCCGCGTGCACCAGCGACACACTCATGCCCTCGCGCGAGCGGATCTGCATCCCGCTGCCCGGGCGCTCTATCTTGATGGCGTAGTAGGCCTCGCTGCCATTCATGATCCCGTAGTGCACCGCAAGGCAGTCCACGGCATCCATGAGCGAGAGCAGCGCCGGGCGCACCAGATCGCCGATGTCCATCTTCTCGGCGGCGCTGCGGCCAAGCGATATGAGCTTCATCCACAGGTGCAGCCTGCCGTTCTCGTCCTGCCTCAGGAGGCCGTGTACGCGCATGGAGTCTGCGAGCACATACATTGAGCTCAAGGGGATCCCGGTTGCCTTTGAGATCTCTGAGATGGTGGAAGGCGGATTGTCCTGCAGGTATTCCATGATACCGACGCAGCGGTCGATCGCAGGGGCGCGGGTCTTCTCTTGGTGGTCCATGATGGGGTCCGTAAAAAATTTTATTATTTTAGAATACAATTATATGTTATGGGAAAATCTGCGGCAATAGCTGCGCATCCGCTTGCGCTAAAACCGCGCCAACCCCGCAGGCTGGCGATTTGGTAAAATTCAACCCATGTTTCCAAGACGGCAGCGCAGCAGCGCTGCTGCTCCTGGAGGCCTAATCCATAAACGGAGCTGCCATTTAATGAACATTACTCGCAAGCACGCGCTCGCGTGCGCGGTGGCCTTGGCATTGCTCGGCACCGCAACCCTCGCCCAGGCCAATACCCGGGACAAGGTGCTGCATGTCGGCTGCGAAGGCGCCTTCGCCCCCTTCACCTACATCGATGATGCAGGCAAGATCACGGGCTTTGACATCGACCTCATCCGCCAGCTTGGCAAAGACATGGGCTACAAGGTCGAAGTCCAGGTCTACCCCTTCGACGGGCTCATCCCCGCGCTTCTGACCGACAGCATCGACGTGATCATCTCGGGATTCACGATCTCGGAGGAGCGCGCCAAGAAGGTCGACTTCTCCGATCCCTACTACCTGTGCGGGCTGACCTACCTGGTCAAGGACGAGGACAAGTCGAAGTTCACCGATTACACCAAGCTCGACGGGCAGGACGTCTGCGTCCAGATCGGCACGACCGGCGCAATGTTCGTGCAGAAGCACCTGAAGAAGGCCAAGATAAAGCAGTTCAACTCGCCTCCTGAGACCTACCTAGAGCTCGGCAACGGCGGCTGCAAGGCCGTGGTGAACGACATGCCGGTCAACGACTTCTTCCTGGCCAAGCACAAGGCCTCGGGGATCTCCTCCATGCACATCGATCGCGACGTGGACAAGGAGTACTACGGCATCGCCGTCAACAAGAACCACCCCGAGATGCTCAAGGTCATGAACGAGGGCTTGAAGAAGGTCCAGCAGGATGGCTCCTTCGCCAAGATCAGCAACACCTGGTTCGGGTACGACATCACCGACACGCTGAACCATAAGTGATGCCAGGGCTAGCCTTGGCGATGCAAATTGAAAAGGGCCCGCGCGTGATGCGCGGGCCCTTTTGCATCCCCTGTGGCCAGGCTGCAGCAGCTATGGCTTGCCCTGGCCGCCGCAACCGTAGGCCTTGCGGAGCATCCCCGGGAGATCGGCCTCGTGCGAAAGCAGCACGACGAGCAGGCCCATGGCAAGCAGCAGCGCGATGTAGGTGCGGGTGTTGGAGGCGTAGACCGTGCAGGAGAATCCCATCGCCACCCTGGTGCCCAGGCCTGCGAGGTAGCACAGCGCCGCGCACAGCCCCGGGATCGCCCCGCGCGGCCCCGGCCGCAGGAATGCAAGGTAGAGCCCAGCGGAGGTCAAGGCGGCGATGAGCGCCGAGAGCACTGGCTGGTAGGCCATCCTGAGCTGCCCCATGTGCTCCGAGGCCATGCCGTCCATGAGCGCCCAGATGCTCCAGAACCTCACGTCGGTCTGGTTCATTAGGTAGCACAGCAGGAATGGCAGGGCCATCAGGAGATCGAGCTTGATGCTCAAGAAGCGGCGGTGCACCGAGGCCAGGATGAGGAGCCACAGGCATGACTGCATAAGGAAAGGCTGGACTCCCCCGCGGTAGAAGCCCAGCGAGGTGAGGCGGTCGAAGGTTCCAGCAAGCGCCATGGTCAGGTGCTCGATCGTGCTGAAGCTCTCCCAGCTTGGAAACTGCGTCGTGGCCGTGGTGAGGTTGCGCACGGCATTGCCAGGGCAGAACACCGCCCATCCCACGAAGAAGAGCGATGCGGCAAGCAGCAGCGCCGGACCGCCGGCCTTCCTGCCCCGTCCCTCAAGAAGCAGGCAGGCTATCAAGGCAGCCTCGAGCAGGACCGCGCACAGGGCGACCAGCTCATGGGCGCCCGCCCATAGCACGGCAAGCGCCAGAAGCGCGGCGCGTCCTGCCATGCACCGCGCCGATGCGGTTTCATTTCCATCCAAAGGCGCCTTGGCCAGGCGCGCGGCGCAAAGCCCCATGTACAGGAGCCCGGCCATGGGCCAGAGGTAGTTCACCGTGGTTGCGACCCAGCCCGAGGTCTTCATGTCGAAGAACGGATAGAGCACGACCATCACGAAGGCGGCAGGCTTGATGAAAGCCCGCCAGCCCTTGCCGTAGAAGGCGCCTGCGATCGCGGCCATGAGAAAGGCGCAGGAGGTGGCAACCAGGCTGTCCGCGATCTTCCAGATGAAGGCCGGGATCCCGGTGAACACCACCATGGAGAGATCAGCCAGCGTGCGCGAGGACCAGTGGGCGTAGCGGTCCGCCAGGTAATCGAGGGCGCCGCCTGGCCCGCCGAAGGTCGCGAGCACCTTCATGTTGTAAAGATCGTCGCGGTTGAAGCCGGTGAGCGCAAGGTGGAAGACGAGGAAGTAGGCGAGCACCGCAAGGAGCACTCTCGCGCCGCTGTCTGAAAGGCACTGCCTGAGGCTCATTTGGCGCCCTCCCCGACCGTGCGGCCGGTTTGAATGAGCTCGCTCCCATGGCCTCCGTCGAAGCGGATCAGCACCTCGAAGCGGTGCCCCTCCGGCAGGGACTTGAGATCCGCTGTCGCGCTGATGCCGGCGAAGTCGTGATCGAAGTTGTATAGGTAGTCCCCATGGTTGGGGCTGTAGGTCTGCCCCACGTCGAGGCGCTCGTAAGTGTACGAGCGCATCTCGTAGAGCCTGCCGTCCTCAAGATCGCGCAGCAGGAAGGCGGACTTAACAACCGAGAAGGCGCCGCCTGGGACGATCGCCCATCCCTTTATGAAGAGCTTATGCCTTGAGAGCTCCAGGCGCTCGATGCTCCAGAGCGCGCGGCGGGATCCCCCGTCTTCCGCGAGCGCCGAGGCCTCTTGCGCGTCGAGGGCGCGTATCTTGATTGAGCTTGCGTGGAGGTGCCATCCATAGGCCGCGGAGAGGGCGGCGGAGGCGGCTAAGAATACGAGGAGGCCTGCTTTGGAGCGCGGCCCCAGAACCATGGGGATCGATTGCATGATGATGATTCTACATGGTGCGGAAACGAAAAAACCGCCTCCGAGGAGACGGTCTTGAATGTGGTGCTGATACTGAGAATCGAACTCAGGACCTCACCCTTACCAAGGGTGCGCTCTACCAACTGAGCCATATCAGCATGAACTGACATTTGCTCGAAGTGAGCAGTGGCGGAACGGACGGGGCTCGAACCCGTGACCTCCTGCGTGACAGGCAGGCGTTCTAACCAAGCTGAACTACCGCTCCGCATGAATAGGATGCCTGG
>CACYPI010000073.1 GCA_902776275.1 uncultured Aeromonadales bacterium | reverse complement strand
CCAAGTGAATCACATTGGTGGTCAGCAAGAGGAACCCGCCGAAGATCTCCCAAGAGATCGGTAGGAATCCCCTCTCTTTAGAGAGGGGAGGATGTCAAACGACATCATGTCTGCCTATCCGCTAATTGAAGGGCGCGGCCTCAGCGTCAGGGAAGCCAAGCTCTCCATGAGGCTTGCTGGCGGAAAAGGCAAGAAGTACGCAGCAGAGTGGATTTTCCCGCGCCACTTCTTAAAGACGGTCAAAGCAGTGGGTTTCGAGCGCTCCTCCATGGAGTAGATCATGACTGAAATGTACATCTCGGTCGATGCGGTGCTCGAGCGTGCAGCCAGGCAACTGCCACAACGCTTCCCATGCCAGGTAAGCGATGCGATCCTAGGAGGATTGAAGGCGCGCTCGTCAAGGCTTGAAAGCGGAAGCTGGAACTGAATCCAGACATCAGCTAGCTGCAAGGCTCACCTTCCGGCCATGAGCGAGGCTGCCTGCGCGGCGATGCCGCGAAAGCCTTTCTCAAGATCCTCGGCCATCGGCGCGTACCCCTGCTTCAACTGGTGCCCCGAGTAGCTGAATCCTTGCCTGAAAATGGCCTTGCCCGCCCTGCTCGCGGCAATCACAGCCTCGATCGCAGTAGCGCCGCCAAGGCTGCCCTCGAACTTGTAGACGGAAGCCTCTACAGACACGTCGCTGCCTACGCCAGCATCGTGCATGGCACCTGCAATCAACACTTCAAGCTGGCTGTCCAGGCCGCCGGACCAGACGTGGTGCACCGCAGGCCTCACCGTGACATCAGAGGTCCTGACGGCCAATCCGCCATCCTTGAGATCGCCAAACAGGCTCACCTTGATCTTGTAAGGCGAGGAGAGCGACGAGGCGGAAACGCCTGAGATCAGCGAATACCTCACTGTCTCAGGCTCGCTGCCTGCCGAGCAGCCTGAAAGCACGGCTGCGGCGAAGGACGCGGCTGCGAGAATTGCCTTGAATCTTATGGTCATCTGCCGCCTCCTTGCGACTGCATGGGTTCAGGATCTTTGTCGCCTGCCCCGAAGATCAGCGAGCTCGGGTTTTCGCTCACCTGCCTGACGCCAGGCCTGGCCTCGCGCAGCACCGAATTGATCTCATCGAGCGTGCCCTGGAGCTTTAAAAGCGTTCCTGAACCCTCATCCATCATGCCGCCCTGCTTTGAAAGCTTCTGCATAGCCTGATCGAGGCTGTCGGCAGTCTTGGAGAGGCGCTCGAAGATCCTGCTCTGGTTGAGCATGTCGCCTGAGCGCGAGTAAGTCTTCATGAGCTTGTCGAGCGAGGAGAGATCCCTCTTGAGACCAGATGCAATCCCCTCGTAGTCGAGCTTGCCCAGTTTCTTTGCCAGGATGTCTATGTCGTCGGCGAAGGATGTTGAGCCTGCAAGCGGGATGATCTTCTGCCCACGGTAGCCTTCTGAGGATGCCTCAAAGCTCTTCTTATTGGAAACCTCGAGCGACACCATGTCGCCCCTGGATATGGGATTTGATGCGGCAAGCGACGCGCCGAGCCTGCCTTCCTCGAGCATCTTCTCGAAAAAGCCCTTGATCTCGGAGTCAGCCACCCCGTCAATGTAGAGGGAAATCAGGATCGGCACCATCTTTCCGCTGTCAAGGAGGTCTGAGGGGTGCTCGAGCCAGGGCGACGCCACCACCTTGCCGACATTGGCCCCGCGAAACTTGACCAGGCTGCCAGGCATGAGCATCGATGGGGCATCCTTCGACATTATCACGAAGAGCGTGCGGTGCATCAGCGCCGCAGCCTCGGCGCTCCTGCGGTCGTCATAGAGCACCTGTCTGCCTGAAGGAAGCCCGCCCTTGTCGAGGCTTCCGAAGTCATCGAAGGTGAGCCCGCCTGATATGAGGCTGGTCAGAGCATCGGTGTTGAAGGTGAGTCCTGTTGGCCCGAGCGACATGTCCATGCCGCTGTTGACCCAGAACACCGTGGATGAATTGAGCATCTTTAAGTACTGGGTCTGGATCCCGACGGTGTAGAGCACCTCGCCACTTGAGGCATCGAGCCTGCCTCCCGTGACCTTTCCAACCTCGAATCCGCGGTAGGTCACCGGATCCCCAACCGAGAGCTTCTTGCGGCCGGAGGCTTTGAGCGTGAACTGCTGCATGTCAGGCTCTGAGACGTCGGCAGGCACGGTGTCGTAGAGCTCGAACTTGTCGGACAACTTGTCAGAGCTTCCCTGGTTCACCTGGATGTAGTTGCCGGAGAGTATGGTGTCGAGGCCTGAGATGTTCGCAGACTGCACGCGCGGCTTGACCAGGTAGAACACGGTGTTCTTCCTCAGGATGTCGTCAGTGCCGTAGTCCATGCGCACCTTCAGGATGACCCTGCTGTAGTCGTTGTCAAGGCGCACCGACTCGACGCGCCCGACCGTCACCGATCTGAACTTGACGAGCGTCTTGCCAGCCTCGATGCCCGAGGCGTCGGCGCAGCTCAGCGTGATCTCCTGGCCGGTCCTTATGGTGTTCTGCCAGATGAGGATCCCGGTTATGAGCAGGGCGATGAGCGGGATAGCCCAGATGAGCGAGATCCTGCCAGGCTTCCTCAACACCGCCTTAACACTGCCTTGCGCCATTTGGCAAACCTCCATTGGATGCAGCGCCCTTGCCTCTCCTGTGAATGTCCCAGATCAGGCGCTCGTCAAACGACGAGGTTGCAAACATGGTGACCATGACTACCAGGCAGAATGCAACGATCGCAAATCCCGGGTCGATTGTCAGGAGGTTGCCCATGCGCACGGTCGCAGACATGATGATGACCACGAACACGTCGATCATTGACCACTTGCCGATCAGCTCGACGATGCGAAAGAGCGTGCTCAAGGCGCGCGGCCGCCACACCCCAACTGCTGTGACTTTCACAAGAAGATAGCACAGTGAAATAATTTTAAACACTGGTATAAATAGTGATGCGGAGACCACGACCAGCGCGACGAACCACGATCCCATGCCCCAGAGTGAAACCACGCCGTCTACGATGTTCGAGCCGGTCGGGGAGCCTATGTAGGTTGTGACCATGATCGGGTAGAGGTTGGCAGGCAGGAACATGACTGCGGCTGCGATGAGCAGAGCCATGGTGCGCTGGCCCCACATGGCGTGCCTCATTGATGATGCGGCCCCGCAGCGCGGGCATGTTCCGCCGCTCTCTGAAGGCCGGTGCTGGCACCCGCAATGAGGGCACACCGCGATGCCCTGCACCGATGCCAGCTCGCCAGGATGTGCCGAAAGCTCCTGCTGCGCCTTGTAGAGGTTCCAGATCCTCGATGGCCGAAACGACATCCAGCACCATATGAAGAGGCAGGAGAAAGCGAGCATCAGCACGAAGCCCACATGGAACGAAACCTCGGCCAGCTGCATGAGCTTGACTAGGCTTACAGCAACTGCAAGCACGAAGACGTCGACCATCGCAAAGCGGTGGCAGAAGGCGTAGGCCCTGGCCGTGGCAAGCCCGGGCTTGAAATTGAAGAATCCAACCAGGCAGATGACCACGAGCACGTAGTTTGGGAAGATCACGGCAAAGCACATGAAGAAGCCAAGCAGGATCTTGAAGCCATGCCATAGCACCACGGCGGTGTCTGCAAGCGACATCGTAGCCTTGACCCCGGCTGCCGAGACGGTCATGAAGGGCTCGTACGCGATCCAGAAGATCAGGATCAGCGCCGACAGCGCGACCATGGCCGAATTGAAGGGCGATGGCAGATGCGCCGGAACCAGCAGCGCCCCGCAAACCGGGCAGCGCACCTGCATCCCGAAACTCCCCTCGGGTAGCTCGACCATGGTATCGCATGAAGGGCACGCCATGCAGCGTGCACGATGGTGGTGGTTTTCCAAAGGCTCCTCCGCCGCTTGGGGCTTTGGCGTGGCGGTCAGTTGAATCCCTCGGCGAGCACGACGCGCCCGGCCTTCAGGGATTTTGCCACATCGATGATCCTCTGGTTTGCAGATCCCCTGAAATCGAGCTCAAGGGACTTCTTGGCAATCTCGAACGGCCCGTCAACGAGCACGTCGAGCAGTTTCAAAAGCTCGACCCTGTCTGGATCCTCGATGAGCTTTTCGTAGGTGAAGCCTGTATATGACCAAACGGAGATGCCGAGATTGCGCGCGGCCCTAGCGTAGACCGCAAGCGGCTTTGGCTGGATGAAAGGCTCCCCGCCTGAGAACGTAACGCCGGTGAGGAGAGGGTCGGCGACCATCTCCTTCCACAGCGCGCTCAGGCGCACGACCATCCCGCCCTTGAGATCCCACGACTGCGGGTTGTGGCATCCCTTACAATGGAACGGGCACCCCTGCGTGAAGATCACATAACGAATGCCGGGGCCATCGACGATTGATTCGGAAATGGCCCCGGCAATTCTCAGGGATGTCTGATCAAGAAGCTCCAGATCAGTCATCTAAGGAAGTTCGCGATCAGACGTGCATGTGCTTGACGCGATCCTGGACTTCGGCGCGCTTTGCGTCGTTGAACCTGTCCAGGGTGCCGACGAGGTAGCCAGTGACCCTGCGGATCCTCTCGAACTTCACTCCCTTGCCGACGATGCCGTTGTGCTCATGTAACCTGGTCTGCATTTTTCTTCTCCTTTGTACCTAAGCTGATGCTTTTTTTTTCGGAAAAACCTTTTAAAGAATGTTGCTGGTGTCCACGCCGATCTCGCGCAGGTGCTCGAGCGAGACTCCCTCGCCGTCACGGCGCCCGCAACGCGGGCACACGTCGTTGATGACGCCGACGTAGTTGCACACCGGGCAGCGATCCACCGGGTGGTTTATCGAGCCGTAGCCAATGCCGCACTGCTTCATATAGAGGATAACCTTCTCGAAGGCATCGACGTTCTTGGTGAGATCGCCGTCGAGCTCAACGTAGGAGATCGAGCCAGCGTTGCACAAAGCGTGGTACGGGCCTTCAATCCTGATCTTGTCGGCAGCCGAGATGTCGTAGTACACCGGCACGTGGAAGCTGTTGGTGTAGTAGGCGCGGTCGGTCACGCCGGGGATCTTGCCGTAGAGCTTCTGATCGAGCTTGACGAACCTTCCGGAGAGGCCCTCCGCAGGAGTTGAGAACAGCGAGAAGTTGAGCCCGGTGTCGACGGTGTGCTTGTCAGTCAGCTCGCGCATGTGGGAGATGATCTCGTACCCCAGCTTGTTGGCCTCCTCGCTCTCGCCGTGGTGCTTGCCCACGAGCGCCTTGAGGCACTCGGCAAGGCCGATGAACCCCACCGACATGGTGCCGTGCTTGATGATCTCCTCGATGTAGTCGTTGGGCTCGAGCTTATCGGAGTCGAGCCAGACGCCCTGGCCCATCAGGAACGGGTAGTTGAGCACGCGCTTCTTGGCGATGATCTTGAAGCGGTCCATGAGCTGGTCGAAGATCATGTAGACAATGCGGTCGAGCGATTCGTAGAAGGCGCTTATGGAGCCATGGGCCTCGATTCCGAGCCTCGGGAGGTTGACCGTAGTGAACGAGAGGTTGCCGCGGCCAGGGATGATCTCCTTGGACTTGTCGTAGTAGTTGGAAACTACGCGGGTGCGGCAGCCCATCAGCGCGACCTCGGTCTCAGGATGGCCAGGCTTGTAGTACTTGATGTTGTAAGGGGCGTCGAGGAACGAGAAGTTCGGGAACAGGCGCTTTGCCGACACCTTGCAGGCAAGGCGGAACAGATCGTAGTTGGGATCGCCCTTCTTGGTGTTGATCCCGTCCTTGACCTTGAAGATCTGCACCGGGAAGATCGGGGTCTCGCCGCCGCCCAAGCCTGCATCGGTCGCCAGCAGCACGTTCCTCATGATCATGCGCTGCTCGGGGGTGGTGCCGGTACCGTAGTTGATGGACGAGAACGGAACCTGGGCGCCGGCGCGCGACTGCATGGAGTTGAGGTTGTGGATCAGGGCCTCCATGGCCTGGAATGTCTCGCGTTCAGTGAGCTTGACGGCCTCGTCGATCACATAGCCTGAATCTGATGCATTGCCGCCATTGGCCTCGAGGAGCTTGCCAGCCTCGGCCTTGACCTTGGCAAGCCCGGCCTCGTCCATCACGGTGCCGTCGCTCTCGAAGAGCTTGTCGCCGAACTTCTTGAGATCGCAGATGTCCAATCCTTCCTTGCGGCAGCAGATCTCGATGACCCTGCCAACATGCTTGATGAAAGACTTGGCAACGTACGGGGCGAGGTCGTACTCGAACATCGGGATCGACTGGCCGCCGTGCATGTCGTTCTGGTTGGACTGGATGGCGATGCAGCACAGCGCCGCAGCAGACTGGATGGTCTGCGGCTCGCGCAGGAAGCCGTGGCCGGTGGAGAATCCGCGCTTGAACAGCTGCTTGAGCCCGATCTGGCAGCAGTTGATCGTCAGCATGTAGAAATCGAGATCGTGGATGTGGATGTCACCGCGCGAATGGGCGAGGGCATGCTCGGGCCTTAGGACATAACGGCGCACGTAGTCCTTTGATCCCTCGGAGCCGAACCTGAGCATCAGGCCCATCGGCGCGTTGGCGTCGATGTTGGCGTTCTCACGCTTGAGATCCATGTCGGCGGTGCTCTTAGAGGTCAGATCGCGGTAGATCTTGGTGAGCTCGGCATTGTAGTTGCGGGCGTTGGTGCGGCGCTGGCGATAGAGGATGAAGTTCTTGGCCTCGTCGGCAAGCCCTTCCTTGATCATCGCCTTCTCGATGTAATCCTGGGTGCGCTCGACGGTCGGGGTCTCAGGCTGATCCTTTTCGATGGCATCCACCACCATGGCGGTGAGCTTCTTGACAAGCTCCTCGTCGTCAGGGGTTGCGCCGTCGTCAGGGTGGACCGAAATCAGGGCCTTCCTGATGGCGTTCGAGATCTTCTGTTCGTTGAAAGCGACCTTGCGCCCGTCGCGTTTTACGATGAAGCGGATCATCTGAAGACTGTCTCCTGTTGCCGCGCGCAAGGCGGCCGGAAGGGCCTTGAAAACTCCCTGCTCCAGCCAGCCTTGTTTTAAAATTTATTATTTATTATCAATGAGATATTTTGGATTTTTCTTCGGTATCCATTATCAGCAATGCCGCCTTCCTTTACAAGCGTTTTACTTTTTCGATAATTGAGGAAAGGTGCTTGACAGGTCATGAAGACCATAATTTCACAACAAAAAAATGCTGGATATTTTTTGTAATGTCATCGACAACTTCGGCGACATAGGCTTCAGCCTCCGCCTTGCGCGCGACCTCGCAAGGCATGGAATAACTGTTTGTTTGTATTGCGATAATTTTGATGCTTTAAACAAAATTGAAACGCCGTCGGACCGTGCCTGCCCAAGGCTCAAAACCCTCCCGTGGCCGAATGATGCCGGATCGTACGAACCGTCAGAAGTGGTCATCGAGGCCTTCTCCTGCCGCCTGCCAAAATTGGTGTTTGGGAAGGCCCGCGCCAGAGGAGCGCTCTTCATCGAGCTTGACTACCTCACGGCGGAGAAGTTTGCTGAGGAGTGCCACGGCCTGCCATCTTCGTCAGACGGGTCTGAGAGCTATTTCTTCTTTCCGGGGTTCACCAGGAAGACCGGAGGGCTCATCTGCGAGGACTCGTACCGCCAGATGATCGCCAGGGCCAGCCCTTTTGACAATGAGGCTTCCGAGGTTAACGCATCGCTCTTCTGCTATGAGACGGCATCGCTCGAGACTGTCCTAAACTGGCTCCATAAAGGCCGCAGGAAGTTCAACTTCGACGTCTACGAGGGGAAGCCATGGAAGCTTGTGTGCGGCATGTTCGGCAAGGACTGCGGTTTTGACGGGACTATCCATGACGGAAGCTTTTCATTTCGTCAGGTCGGCATGTCCGATCAGGAAGCCTACGACCAATCGCTGCTCTCCCACGGGATGAACTTCGTCCGCGGCGAGGACTCCATAGTCAGGGCCATGCTCTCAGGCAGGCCCTTCCTCTGGAACATCTACCCGCAGGACGAGGACGCCCACATTGCAAAGCTCGAGTCATTCTTCAACTTTGCAAGGGAGGCATGCGGAGCGGAGCTTTCAGAGCCGGTGCGCAAGCTCACATTGGCCTACAACGGCAAGGGCGTGCCGTCAGGAGATCCTGACGACTTCATCGCCACCTGGGCCAGGATGTCCTCAACTCTCTCAAAGAGGCTGTTGTCAATGACCTCGCTTACCGAGAACCTCATCTCCTTCATCAAATCGCACGGGCGCGATCCAGCAACTTGAGACGAGAGGCGGCCAAATGCCCAACATGGCGAACATAATGCCGCCGCTCAAGCACATGCGGACGGCATTCCTGCGCCGCGAATCCTTAAACCTTTGGCGACAATCATGCTAAAATGGCGCGACTGACCGCACTCCGGTCCGGCAGGCTTCAGGGCATCGCGCCATAGGGGCTTGCGCATCAGATCAAGCGGCATGGCAGGACCAAGCGTCACGGCCACGCCCCGCACGGCAGCAGCACCAGGCTGCCTGTTTTTATTTTGAAAATGTTTTTTTGGGCTGTCGCCAGGCAGTAAGTCTGGCGGTTACTTGCAGCCTGGAGGTTTTGATGAAATTAGCTCAGGAAGTTCGCGCCGGCAATGTGATCATGGTTGACGGCAATCCTATGATCGTTCAGAAGGCCGAGTACAGCAAATCCGGCCGCAACGCCGCTGTTGTCAAGATGAAGCTCAAGAGCCTCCTCTCCAACGCCGGCACCGAGAGGGTCTTCCGCGCCGACGACCGCCTCGACGACGTCGTTCTCGAGCACAAGGACTGCACCTACTCCTACTTCGGCGATCCGTTCTACGTCTTCATGGACGAGGACTTCAACCAGTACGAAGTCGACAAGGAGAACATGGGCGACGTCCTGAACTACCTCGTCGATGGCATGGAAGATGTCTGCCAGGTCACCTTCTATGACGGCAAGGCCATCAGCGTCGAGCTGCCGATCAGCATCGTCCGCGAAGTCGAGTACACCGAGCCGGCCGTCCGCGGCGACACCTCCGGCAAGGTCACCAAGCCTGCAAGGCTCAAGGGCACCGGCTTCACCCTCTCCGTTCCTGAGTTCGTCAAGACCGGCGACAAGATCGAGATCGACACCAGGACCAACGAGTTCAAGAAGCGCGTCTAATCAAGCAAGGCGCAAAGCGCCCTGCATCCAAAGGCCGAGCCTTTTGATGCAGGGCGCTTTTTATTTGCCAAGCAAATGACTATCCAATCATTCATTGAGTTTTTACAACCCATTGGAATACTTGCATGGTGCGCTCGGTCAAAGCATTGAATCTGCCTGGGAGCCGCAGCGGAATGCCGTGCTAAACTGCCAAGGCACGAAAGGATTTTCATCTTCAGATAATCAATTGAGATAGGCGCAGCATATGAGACTCAACCTGCCTGTAGCCAACAAGGAGATCAGTTTCCCAGACGATCCAGATGCAAAGATCATCTCGGTCACCGATCCACGCGGCATCATCAATTACGTCAACGACACATTCGTCAAGATCTCAGGCTTCACCCGCGACGAGCTGATAGGCCAGCCACACAACATCGTGAGGCACCCGGACATGCCGTCCGAGGTGTTCGCCTTCATGTGGAAGCAGATCAAGTCCGGCAAGCCGTTCGTTGGCATGATCAAGAACCGCTGCAAGGACGGCTCATTCTACTGGGTCAACGCATTCATCATCCCGATCATCACCGACGGCAGGATCATCGGATACGAGTCGGTGAGAACCAGGCCGACGCGCGGCATGATAAGGCGTGCCACTGCGGCATACGCAGCCCTCAAGGCCAAGAAGAAGCCTTCATTCAGGAGCTTCGACTTGCCGCTTGCAGCATCGGTGGTGCTTGCGGTAGCAGGAGCTGCCTGCGCCATAGCCTACCCGTTCTGGTACACCTCGCTTGCTGCCGCAGTGCTGGCAGGACTGGCATTCTTCAGGATGCACCAGATAAACACGACCTTCAAAGACTGGCTTGATGGAAGCGGCTCAGCCCAGACCGACGACCTTACATCCGGGATCATCGCAGGCGGCACCTCCAATGCCGACAAGACCCGCATGGCGCTCATCTGGAAGGACTTGTATGTTGACGCGATGCTGACCAGGGTCAACGAGGCTTCGGCAAGGCTCAAGGCACTGTCCAGTTCAAACCTTGAGTCTGCGGATCAGAACAACAGCGAGATCATGCGCAAGTCGGAGGAGACCAAGCAGGCGGTCACCCGCATGAACGATGTCTCCGACACCATCACCGGGATGATGGACGATCTGCTCGACAGGATCACCAAGACCGCATCAGAAGCCGAAAATGCCAAGAAGCAGGCCGACATAGGCAAGGGCGTCTCCGACAACACCCTGAGCATCATGAAGTCTCTAGATGATGTGGCGCGCAATGTCTCAGGCACCATCATCAACCTCGCAGACCAGGTGGAAAAGGTGTCCGAGGCAATCGACCTCATCGACACAGTCTCGACACAGACCAACCTGCTGGCATTGAACGCATCGATCGAGGCTGCCAGAGCCGGCGAGTACGGCAAGGGGTTCGCAGTGGTTGCCGACGAAGTGAGGGCGCTTTCAAAGCGCACCCATGACTCGGCTGCCGGGATCCACGAGCAGCTGACCCAGTTCAAGGAGCTTACCGCGTCAGCCCGCGAGCAGGCCGAGAGCAGCAAGGCCGCGGCAATCAACGGGTTCCAGGAGATCCAGCACAACCACGAGATCCTCAACTCCGTGGTCGCAGCAGTCGACGGGATCAAGGGAACCTCTGACATGATGATGGAGACCATCAAGGAGAAGGCCGAGGCTGCCAAGAGCGTGTCCGACGAGGTGAAGAACCTCATAAACCTCTCTGACGACACCGCGAGCATCTCCAACAAGTCGCGCGACGACATGGAAAAGATCAACGACGAGGCATCTGACCTCTCGGAGATGATTTCAAGCTTCAAGCACGGATTCAAGCAGCACGGCTGATCCTGGCTGAAAGCATCTTCAAGGCCCGGCATTGCCGGGCCTTGTTTTCTTGACATCCTCCCCTCTCTAAAGAGAGGGGATCCCTACCGATCTCTTGGGAGATCTTCGGCGGGTTCCTCTTGCTGACCACCAATGTGATTCACTTG
>CACYPI010000072.1 GCA_902776275.1 uncultured Aeromonadales bacterium | reverse complement strand
CCCCTTCCCCATGCCGCTTCTGCGATAAAAAGTTAACCGATTAAGATATCGAATGATTTTTTAATTAAAAAAGACTTGACTTAGGTCGCTTCATAACAGGCTTTTGAAAGCGAGGATGCAAAAGAGGACAGATCGGGATAGCAGGGCACGCCGAGCGCGCGCTCCTCCTCACCTTCCTGGGGCGCTACCAGGGCAAATTGGCGCACGCCGGCCTCGCGCGCCCCTTCAAGATCGCGCGCGCGATCGCCCACGGCCCAGGAGAGCGCGGGATCGATCGAGAAGTCAGCGCAAGCTCTCTTGAACATCCCGCCCCTGGGCTTGCGGCAGTCGCAGTCGACGCGGTAGCGCTCGATCTCGGCCTTTGGGTGGTGCGGGCAGCAGTAGACGCCGTCGAAGGCGGCGCCGTGGAGCGCGAGCACCTGTTGCATCCAGGCGGTGGTGGAAAGGAAGTCCGACATCCTGTAGCGCCCGCGGGCGATCCCAGACTGGTTGGTGCAGAGGATCAAAAGGAAGCCCTGATGCCTGATGGCGGCCAGGGCTTCCTTGACGCCGGGCAGGAACTCGAAGTCCTCGATGGGGCCGACATAGCCGCTGTCGCGGTTTACGACCCCGTCGCGGTCGAAGAACACTGCCCTTGCGCCCATGCTACGCGAGCTCCGCGATCTTCTTGGGATCGAGCGCGATGTCGCGGCTGTCGGTGATGCCGATGCCGCCGTCGAGCACCGACTTGGCTATCTGCTTGGCCTCAGCCAGGCTGTGCAGCTTCCAGGAACCGCACTGGTAGGGGTTGGCCGCGGGGATCTTGAAGTCGTCAGGCAGCGCGAGCACGTCCTTCATCGACGCCTCCATGGCGTCGCGGACCTTCTCAGGCGCCGGGCGGCCGATGCAGCTCATGTAGAAGCCGGTCTTGCAGCCCATCGGGGAGATGTCGATGACCTCGACCACGCCCTTCTCGTTGATGTGGTCGCGCATGAAGCCTGCAAAGAGGTGCTCGAAGGTGTGAATGCCCTTCTCCGGCATCATCCCGGTGTTGGGCTTGATGAAGCGCAGGTCCCAGACCTCGATCTCATCGCCCTTGGGGGTCTTCATGACCTTGGCGAGCCTGACCGCCGGAGCCGGCATGATGGTGTGGTCGACCAGGAAGCTGTCAATAAGCGGCATTTTTCAAACTCCTTTATAAAAACCGGGCGCGGCATCGGCCGCGCCCCTTGTTGTCATTCTTGTCAGTAGAGCTCGCAGTGCAGCAGCTGCGAGCGGTAGGACGCGGCGCGGGAGGACACCTGACGGGCTGCTCCCACGAGCCAGTCCTTGCCCTTGTAGGTGCCCATGCTGAAGCCCTTCCAGCCCTCGTGGTAGTTCAAGTACTGGTTGTAGGCGTCCGTGTAAGGTATGCCGTTCTTCTGGCGGGTCTTCGACATGTACCAGCCTATGAAGTCGAGCGCGTCCCCGAAGTCGTCGCGGTCGGAGAAGAACGATCCGGCCTCGCTCTTGTACAGGTCCCAGCTCTCGTCGGTGGCCTGGGCGTAGCCGTAGGCGCTGCTGCCGCGCCCCAGCGGGATGAAGAGGAACCAGCGCATCGGCGGCTTGGCGTCGTCGCGGAAGGACGACTCCTGGGCCATGATCGCCAGCGCGACGTCGATGGGCACCCCGTAGCGCTCATGGACGCGATGGGCCGCAGCGTACCAGTCGTCCTTCTCCTGGAACACCGAGCAGAGGTTGCCCGGGTTCGACGGCGGCTCGGACGAGCAGCCTGCGATCAGCGCGCCGGCCACGGCCAGCGCTGCGGCAAGCCTTGCGCGCACGGTCAGATGGCGTCCTCGCCTTCCTCGCTCGTGCGGATGCGGATCACGCGCGAGACGTCGGAC
Source organism: uncultured Aeromonadales bacterium (assembly GCA_902776275.1). Taxonomy (GTDB): domain Bacteria; phylum Pseudomonadota; class Gammaproteobacteria; order Enterobacterales; family Succinivibrionaceae; genus Succinivibrio. The sequence continues at coordinate 9,201 of CACYPI010000072.1, read as the reverse complement.
ACGAAGATCTTGCCGTCGCCGATCTTGCCGGTGTGGGCGCCCTTGATGATGGCCTCGACGCAGGTGTCGACGTCCTGATCCTTGACCACAAGCTCGATCTTGGCCTTGGGCAGGAAGTCGACGACGTACTCGGCGCCGCGGTAGAGCTCGGTGTGGCCCTTCTGCCGCCCGAAGCCCTTGACCTCCGACACGGTCATGCCGCTGATGCCCTGGGCGCTCAGCGCCTCGCGCACATCGTCAAGCTTGAAGGGTTTGATTATCGCAACTATCTTCTTCATAAAGCAGCAAGTCCTTCCGCATAAGGCGGAAGCATTCTCCCGTTCTCATTCGTTTTAAGTTGTTCTTCCCCGCCCGGCCCAGGGCCGTGCGATCCCAGAAGGCGCGGCTGCGCCTTCTGGGCTTTTCCATTCTAGCATGGAGCGGCGAGGCGGCGGAAAACCGCCGCCTGGGCTTTAGCGCTCCCGATGCCGCCTGGCAACACATTGATCTTCTTTGATTGTTTGCGCTTTGGCACGCTGCTTGCTTTATTGCTGGCGTAACCGTCAGGGTTTGAACAGATAAAAGGAGCGGACTTATGGAAAAGAACGACAGGAACAGTTCATTCCTCATCTTGAACATCGTCATGGTGTGGCTTTCGATCGCCACGCTCGCGCTGCTGTTCGTCCCCTGGGATCGCTTCTCGCCGGATCTGGCATCGAGGATCGCGCCGTGCCGCGGCTTCCTTTACCTGGCCCTCATCTTCGAGCTCTCCAATTTCATCGCCCAGGCGCTCATCGGGATCTTCTCGTCGCTGCGCCGCAGCAAGGCCGCCAAGGAAAGCGCGCGCCTGATGGAGCGCAGCGTCGGCAACATGGACTTCTCCGAGCGCGCGCTCATCCGCGAGTTCGTGCTCCAGCGCAAGTCAGAGCTGCGCGTTCCGCTGAGCCAGCCCACCGTGCGCGGGCTTTTGGGCAGCAGGATCCTGGAGCAGGTCTCCCCTGCAGGCGATGACGGCAAGGCCGGGGTTGCGATCTCCCGCCAGGCCCGCCCCTTCATCACCTACCGCGCCATCGGCATCACCGCGGGCAAGCTCTCCGAGGATCAGATAAACCAGCTCATGAGCGAGCGCCCCGACTACGCAAGGCCCGAGCCCAGGGTGCGCCACGTCTACCGCAGCGGCGCCTACAAGGCCGCCTGATAGAAAGATTTCCTAACTGCAATGTTTCAAAGCCCCGCGGATGCGGGGCGTTTTTTTTGCCTGCCGCGCAGGCGCGGCACATGGAGGGGATGCTCAGTACCTGACCGAGCTCATCTTGGAGAGCTTGTTGCGGTCGTGGAAGGCCTGGATGAGCCTCCTGGTGCCGGTGCGGCCGCGGGTGGTGAGCGACTGGGTGATGGCGTAGCCCCTGCGGTAGCGCACGCCGTCGAGCAGCTCGCCGCTGGTCACGCCGGTGCAGGCGAAGTAGCACTGGTCGGTCTTGACGAGATCGTCCAAGCTGCGCACCGCCTTGAGGTCGATGCCGTCCTGCTCGATGGCGCGGCGCTCCTCCTCGGTCTTTGGGGCCAGGCGGGTGAGCATCTGCGCACCCGAGCCCTTGATCCCGCAGGCGGTGATGATCGCCTCGGGCGTGCCGCCGATGCCGATGAGCATGTCGACGTTGCTGAAGGGATCGGCGACCATCAGGGCGCCGGCGATGTCCCCCTCAGGGTGGAGCAGCACGCGCGCGCCGGCCTCGCGCAGCTCGGAGGCCAGCTTCTCGTGGCGCGGCTTGTCGAGCACGAAGACGTTGAGCTCGCAGATCCCCTTGCCGAGGGCCTTGGCGACCTTGGCCGCAGTCTCGCCTGCCGGGGCGTCGAGGTCCGCGACTCCCGCGGCCTCGCGCGGCACCACAAGCTTCATGCAATAGTAGCTGTGCCCGGGATTGAACATGGTCCCCTTGAGCGCCAGGCCTGCCGAGGCCATGCCGTTGGGCCTGCCGAAGGCCACGCAGGAGGTGCCGTCGACCGGATCGACTGCGACGTCCATCTCCGGGCCGTCGCCGAAGCCGACCTTCTCGCCGTTGAAGAGCATGGGCGCGTGGTCCTTCTCGCCCTCGCCGATGACGACGGTGCCGCGGATGTGGAGGGCCTGGAAGGCGATGCGCATGGCGTTGACGGCCGCCTGATCGACGGCGTCCTTGTCCCCGCGCCCGGTTTGCACTGCGGAGGCCAGCGCCGCCGCCTCCGTCACCCTCACCAGATCGAGGGCGATGTTCTTGTCTGCTAGATGCTGCTGCATGGTTTGATACCCCAAAGCTTTGAACTGCCGGGTCCCGGGGCATGGAAAGCCCGGGCGCCCGCCTTGCCTTAAATATACAGGCTAGGCGGGCTGTTACGCTCAGGCGCCTTGCGGTTTTGCGCCGCCGTTCTCACCGCCGCGGGGATCCTTGCGCCCGGGGAGCGACACGGTGAAGGTGCTGCCGCGCCCGACCTCGCTCTCAAGCTTGACGCTCCCCCCGAAGAACATCGCAACGCGCTTGACGATGGAAAGGCCCAGCCCCGTGCCCTCCGAACGCTTGGAGTGGCTCTTGTCCACGCGGTAGAAGCGCTCGAAGACATGCTCCTGATCGGCAGGCGGGATGCCGATGCCGTCATCCTGGACCTTGATGAGGCAGCCGCCTCCCTCGAGATCGGAGAGCGAAACCCTGACATAGCCGCCCTCGCGCCCGTACTTGACCGCGTTCTCCGAGAGGTTGAACAAGAGCTCGTAGAGGTAGCGGTAGATCCCGTAAAACGGCGCGCACGAGCCTTCAAGCTCGAGCTTGATCCCCTTTTGCGAGGCCTTGTCGTCGAGCACCCTGAAGGCCTCGCGGCACACGGACGCCACGTCAAGCTCCTCCATGCTCTCGCGCGCCTTGCCCTCGTCTAAGCGCGAGAGGAAGATGATGTCGTTGATCATCCCCAGGAGCGCATGCCCCTGCCTGCCGATGCGGCGGTAGAAATCCTGGCGATCGCCCTCCTTCACGAGGCCTGATTCCAAAAGCTCGGCTGCGCCGATGATCGACTGCAGCGGGGTCTTGAGCTCATGGGAGACGTTCGCGGTGAACTCCTGGCGCTGCCTCTCGGCCTGGCGCGCGGCGGTCACGTCGATGTAGATGAGCGCGTAGCCGTGCAGCTCGCTCTCAGAGCCCACGCGGTTGAAGAAGACCTTGTAGATCTGCCCGCCGCGCTCGAACTCGGAGCTGCGGCTGCGCTCGCCCTTGCCCTCCTCGAAGAGCTGGCGCACGTATTCGGAGCGGTCGACGGCGAGGAAGCTGTGCCCCACGCACGAGCCGTCGGCCCCCAGGATGCGCATGGCCGAGTTGTTGATGCTCAGGACCTCGCCCACGGCGTTTAGGATCACCAGCCCTTCGGTCATGTTCGAGGTGACCGCGCCGAGCTCCTCGGACTGGCCTTTTATCTTCTCAAGCTGGGCTGCGATGTGGCGCTGCTGGCTGGCGATGCGCTCCAGAAGCGGCGTCATCTCGTCGTAGATGTCGTTCTCAAGCGGGTGGTCGAGGTCGATGCGGTTCAAAGGCTCGGTGATGCGGCGGGCAATGTAGCGCGCGGTCATGCAGGAGATCACGGCCGAGGCGATGACGATGAGCGTGAGGTAGGAGAGCAGCGTGCCCAGGCCCCGGAACACCGTGTCCACGGAGTAGGAGCAGCGCAGCACCTGCCCGCTCTTCAGGCGCAGCGCGAAGTAGTGCGTGCGCACCGCGAGGGTCTGGGAGTAGCGCGCATCGGATCCGGCGCCCTTGACCAGGGCCTCCTGGACCTCCTTGCGCTTGAGGTGGTTGCCCATCGAGGAGGCGTCGGCGGAGCTGTCGAACGACACCTTGCCGTCAGGCTCGATGAGCGTGACGCGGAAGGGGAAGGCCTTGAGCGAGGCGAGGCTGCCGGAGCCGCCTTCGGCCACAAGCGATCCCAGGTTGTGGGTGTACGCCTCAAGCTCCTGGCGCACGTTCTGGCCGCTGATCCCCGATGAGACCAGGATCACCGCCGCGGTGGCGATGAGCATCACCATGAGGGAGGACACGAATATCCCACAGAAGATCCTCCACCTGAGCAATCAGGCCTCCTCTGCCTTGTACCCCAGCCCGCGCACCGTGCGGATGATGTCGCACTTGTCCCCGAGCTTCTGGCGGAGGTTGCGCACGTGGACGTCCACGGTGCGGTTCTCGCCGTCGTACTCGAGGTTCCAGATCTTCCCCAGCAGCATCTCGCGCGAGTAGACCCTGCCCGGGTGGCGCATCAGCAGCGAGAGCAGCTCGAACTCCTTGAACGTGAGTTCGACGGCCTTGCCATCGACCCTGACCTCGTGGCGCGACTCGTTGAGCTCGACGCCGCCCATGGAGATGACGGCCTCGCGGTCGTCGCGGGTGCGGCGTAGCACCGCCCTCACCCTCGCGGCCATCTCCATCATCGAGAAGGGCTTGGTGAGGTAGTCGTCGGCGCCGGCGTCGAGCGCGCCCACGCGCTCGTACTCCGCGCCCTTGGCCGTGGCCATGATGACTGGGATGGAGCGGGTGCGGGCCGTGCGGCGCAGGCGCCTCAGGATCTCCACCCCGTCCATGTCTGGCAGCATCACATCGAGGATCACGAGCTCGGGGAGCTCGCGCTCGACCGCCTCGAAGAAGCTCTTTCCGTCGGGGAAGCCCTCGGCCTGAAGGTTCAGCGAGCGCAGGGTGTACGTCTCGATTTCCCTGATGTCAGTGTCGTCTTCCACGCAGTAGATCATTTCGCCTCACCTGGTGCCTGGCTGCTTGCCTGTGATGATGTACAGCACCCACTGCGCGATGTTGCAGCAGTGGTCGCCGATGCGCTCGAGGTATTTTGCCATAAGGATCACGTCGAAGGAGATCTTGGGGGCCTCCGAGCGCGAGACCTCCTGGATGATCGCCTCCTTGACCATGGCGAAGTACTGGTCGACGCTGTCGTCCATGCGCAGAACCTCCTCGGCGGTCTTCTGATCGAGCCTGACGTAGGCGTCGATGGCTGCGTGCAGCACCTTGACGCACTCGTCGGCCATCTTTAGCAGGAGATCCTGATCCTCGCCCTTGTGGCTGAAGTCGTACTTCATGATTATCTCGGCGATGTCGCCGGCCTGGGCGCCGATGCGGTCTAGATCCGTGACCATCTTGAGCACGCCCGAGACGAGCCTGAGGTCGCTGGCCACCGGCTGCTGGCGCAGTATGAGCGAGAGGCAGAGCCTCTCGATGTCGCGCCCTCGGTTGTTGAGATCGTATTCCTGGTTGAATACCGAGAGCGCCTCCTCGCGGTCGTGATTGCGTATGGCCTCGGCGTCCTTCGCGATGTTCTTCTCGCAGACCGATCCCAGGAGTATGAACTGCTTGTTGAGCTCGTCGAGCTGCTCGTCGAATTTCTCTCTCATTTTTAACCGAACCTCCCGGTGATGTAGTCCTCGGTCCTCTTGTCCTCGGGCTTGGTGAAGATCTTCTCCGTCGGCCCGAACTCGACGAGATCGCCGAGCAGGAAGAACGCCGTGTAGTCGGAGATGCGCAGCGCCTGCTGCATGTTGTGGGTCACGATCACGATCGTGTACTTTTCCTTGAGCTGCATGGCTAGCTCCTCGATCTTGCCCGTTGAGATCGGGTCGAGCGCCGAGGTCGGCTCGTCCATGAGCAGCACGCGCGGCTGCACCGCAAGCGCCCTGGCGATGCACAGCCTCTGCTGCTGGCCGCCGGAGAGGCCCAGTGCTGAGGAGCTCATGCGGTCCTTGACCTCCTCGTAGATGGCCGCCGACTTGAGCGACTCGGTGACGAGGTTGTCGAGCTTGGCGCGGTTGCGCACGCCATGGGTCCTGGGGCCGTAGGCGATGTTGTCGTAGATGCTCATCGGGAAGGGGTTGGGCTTCTGGAAGACCATGCCCACCTCCTTACGCAGCTTCGACACGTCGATGTCTGAGTTCACGAGCTCCTCGTTGTTGTAGAGGATGCTGCCCTCGAGCTTGGTCGAGGGGATGAGGTCGTTCATGCGGTTTAAGTTGCGGATGAACGTGGACTTGCCGCACCCAGACGGCCCGATGAGGGCCGTGATGGTGTGCTCCTTGATATCCATGTTGATGTTGTGGAGCGCGTGGTGGTCGCCGTACCAGAGGTTGAACTTACTGACGGTGAAGATGTTCCCTTCCGCGGCTGCATTAGCGTTGTTTTCCGACATGGTTTATTCACCTTTTTTATTCTGGATGCGGCGGGCCAGCACCGTCGCGGTGATGTTGATGACGAGGCTCATGAGCATGAGGATTGCGGCGATGACGAATGCGACATCAAAGCGCCCCTGCTCCTTGGCATACACGTAGAGGGCCACGGTCAGCGTGGCGCCCGCGGAGTGCATGGCGTCGAAGAAGCCGTTTAGGTTGTGCGCGAAGCCAGCGGTGAACAGCAGCGCCGCCGATTCGCCCATCATGCGGCCGACCGAGAGGATGCAGCCGGTGACGATGCCGTCGATGCAGCACGGGAGCACCACGGTCCTGATGACGCGCCACTTGGCCGCGCCCAGGCCGAAAGCGCCCTCTCGGTAGCTCTGCGGCACTGTCTTGAGCGACTCCTGCGTAGTCCTGATGATGGTGGGCAGGTTCATGATCATGAGGGTGAGGGCGCCGGCGAGCAGCGAGGTCTGCAGCCCCATGAACTGGCAGAACACCAGCATGCCCACGAGGCCGTAGATGATCGACGGGATGCCCGCGAGCGTCTCGATGCAATACTCGATGGCCTTCTCGACCTTCGGACGGTTGGAGTACTCGTTGAGGTAGATGGCCGTGCCCACGCCCATCGGCAGCACGAGCACCAGCGCCATGAAGATGATGTAAATGGTGTTCATGATGTCCGGCAGCACGCCTATGGTGCCCTTGAGGTACGAGGGCGAGGTGGACAGCAGCTCCCAGCTGAAGTACGGGATGGACTTCACAAAGATGTAGATGATGAGGAAGAACACCAGCGCGACCGTGATCGCCATGCAGATGTTCGACAGCGACAGCATGGTCGCCTTGTAGATCTTCCTCTTGGTGGATGCGACAGACATCAGCGTTTGATCCCCTTCTTAAGCAGCATGTTGAGGATGCCGTTTATGACCATGATGAAGGCGAACAGCACCAGGGCGATCGAGAAGAGCGCCTCGCGCTGCAGGCCCGACGAGTAGGACATCTCGGAGGCGACCGCGGTGGTGAGGAAGCGCACGCTCTGGAAGAGCGAGTCGGGCATGTTAGCCGCGTTGCCCGCGACCATCATGACCGCCATGGCCTCGCCGATGGCCCTTCCGACGCCCAGCACGACCGCGGCGCTGATGCCGCTGCGCGCGGCGGGCACCACGACGCGGAAGATCGTCTCGACCTTGTTGGCGCCAAGCGCCAGTGATCCCAGCGTGTACTCCTCGGGCACCGCCTCGATGGCGGTGATGGAGACCTTGATGATCGAAGGCAGGATCATGATCGCCAGCACGATGATGGCAGCGAGCAGCCCCGAGCCGTCGGGCAGCCCGAACAGTGCCCTGATCCCGGGTACGAGCACCAGCATGCCGATGAAGCCGTAGACCACCGAGGGGATGCCGGCGAGCAGGTCGACCATGGGCTCGATCACCGCCTTGACCTTCCTGGACGCCATCTTCGCGAGGTAGACGGCCGAGAAGAACCCCAGCGGCAAGCCGATGACGATGGCGCCGATCGTGCCGTAAATGGATGTGAGGATGAACGGCAGGATCCCGAACTTGGGCTGCGCCGCCGTGGACGCCCACGTCGTACCGAAGAGGAAGTCGATGGGGCCGACCTTCACGATCGCCGGCGTGCCCGCGATCAGGAGGTAGACGCAGATCATCAGCACGAAGCCGACGTTCATGACGCCCAGCACCAGGAAGATCCAGTAGGCGATCTTCTCGGTGTTGATGATTTTCTTGTGAGCCTCAAACATATTTAATTTCCGCCTGCAAAAAGGGCAGGCCCGGATGGTGGCCTGCCCTGGGTTTAGCCGGAATTACTTGGCGAACACGACGCCGGCCTTGTCGAACAGGGGCTTGGCCTCGTCCGAGAAGGAGTAGTCGAAGAACTTCTGGGCGTCGGCGCTGAGCTTCTTGCCCTTGAGGGTCACGTAGACGAACGGGCGCTGCAGCTTGTAAGAGCCGTCCTTGACGGAGGCCTCGTCAGCCTTGACGCCGCCGACGGTCAGGCCCTTGACCGAGTCGTTGACCGCGGACAGCGAGGCGTAGCCGATAGCGTTGGGGTTCTGGGAGACGGTGGTGATGACGTCGCCGGTGGAGGTCAGCTCCTGGCGGTACTTGCACTTCTCCTTGGTGCCGGTCACGCTCTCAAAGCCGTCGCGGGTGCCCGAACCGGCCTCGCGGCCGATGAGGACGATCGGGGCATCGGCGCCTCCCAACTCCTTCCAGTTGGAGACCTCGCCGGTGTAGACCTTGGCGATCTGCTCGAGGCTAAGGTCGCTGACCTTGTTCTGCTTGTTAACTACCATCACGATGCCGTCGAGGGCGACCGTGGTGCCCTCGAGCTTCTCGGCCTCGGCGGGCTTCAAGGCGCGCGAGGACAGGCCGATGTCGCAGCGGCCGTCGGTGGCGGCCTGGATGCCCGAGCCAGAGCCGGTCGGGTTGTAGGTGACGTTGATGCCGCTGTTCTTGGCCATGAACGACTCGGACAGCACGCCGACGAGTTTCTCCATCGAGGTAGAGCCATCGGTGGAGACGGTGCCTGCGGAGGCCTGGGCGCTGGCCGCGATGCCGGCGGCAAACATAACTGCACCGAAAATCTTGGAAAACTTCATGATGAACTGACTCCTGTTAATTTCTTTCAGCGCATACAGGTTACGCAGGCCCTGTTAAGGCTCTCCTGCGCCTTTGTTAAGTTTGTGTAAAGTCAGCTCCCTTGAAGTCTTGGCGGCAACTGTCCATCAAGTTTCTGTTATCCATAATATTTACAAGGCCATTCAAGGCAGTCGCACGGTTTGCGCAATCTTACATACCAGTTTTCAAAGGCAAAGAAAAATCCCGCCCCCTTTTGGGAGGCGGGATCATCTAGCGCTTTTTAGCGATTACTCGAGGATCGAGCCGACGACGCCGGCGCCGACAGTCTTGCCGCCCTCACGGATGGCGAAGCGCTCGCCCTGGTTCATGGCCACAGGGTGGATCAGCGTCACGGTCATGTCGCAGTTGTCGCCCGGCATCACCATCTCAACGCCTTCC
>CACYPI010000071.1 GCA_902776275.1 uncultured Aeromonadales bacterium | reverse complement strand
ATCATCAGACAATACATTGAAAACCAGAATACCCCCGATTAGGCGCCTTATATCCCCGGGCTGAAGCCCGGGGTTTTACGGCGCTTTTTTGATAAAATCGAGGGCAACAAGTTGCAGCATGGAACTCTTCTCCTCCTCTATTCACGCATGGACTGATGCGCGCAAATGCCAGCTTGGGCGCTTGACTTGGGTTGGACACGCCAATTGCGCTTCCCCATCTGTAAAACACCAATGGCGCTTCCATCCACGCAGATCTTGGGCGCAGGAAGCAAGGCCTACGGCGGCCTTGCATTTGCGGGCCCTGGTCAGTACCCGGAGTAGCGCTCGGAGTCGGTGAGCACCGGGGTGTTCCTGCCCGTCATCAGCTTCTCGTAGATGGCGGTGTAGAGGAGCACGCGCTGCACGTAGATGCGGGTCTCGTCGAAGGGGATGTTCGAGACGTACATCGCCGCGTCGCGGCGGCGCCCGTCCTGGGACATCCAGCGCGGCACCCTGCCGGGGCCGGCGTTGTAGCCTGCCGAGGCAAGCACGCGGTTGCCGTTGAACTTGGAGAGGAGCTGCCTTAGGTATTCAGAGCCCAAAGCCACGTTGGTGTCCGGATCGGCGAGCGCCCCCAGGCGGATCCCCGACTTGCGCGAGACGATCCTCGCCGTGCCCGGCATGAGCTGCATGAGTCCGACGGCGCCGGCGGGAGACTTGACCACGGGATTTAACATGCTCTCCTGGCGCGAGATCCCAAAGAGGTAGGAGAGCGGGACGCCGGTGCGCTGGCTGTTCAGCTTGTAGACCGAGTAGAACGAGAGCGGGAAGCGGTAGTCGAGGGCGTCCCAGCGCTTGGCCGCGGTCACCGCGGAGATCGCGAGCTGATCGTTGCCGCCGCGCAGCGCCCACTCGGCCATGGTCAGCGCGGTGTGATCGTCGGTGTTGGACGCCACCTCGCGCCACTCGATTGACTGCGCCGGATCGTCCATGGCGTAGAGCTCGAGGAAGCGCGCCACCGCCGGGTTGTCCTTCACGGAGAGATCGAGCGTGTCGGTGCGCTTGAGGCTCGTGTTGCCGTAGTGGGGGTGGATCCCAAGAAGCTGGGCTGCCATGAATCCGAAGAAGCTGCGGTCGTCCGCGGCCTTGCGCAGGATCTCGCGCCCCTCCTTCTTATGTCCGGTGTTCAAAAGCCCCCTGCCCTTCCAGTACATGATCTCGGCGTCGGTCTCGGCACGGGAGCCCAGGGCATCGCAAAGCGGCGCCACGTACTTCCACTGGCGGTACCACACGGCGCGGCGCAATCGCTTTTCGATGAGATCCTCGGTCCAGCCTGCCGAAGGGAGGTTCTCGTCCACCCACTTGAGATCGTCGCTGCTGCTTGTGGAGCCCAGGCGCCCCTGCGCGATGGTGCGCAGGATCTCGAGCCTCTCGGTGCCGTCGGGGTTGAACTGCGAGACGAAGGAGCCGTACGCGGACGAGGCGTCGATGGGGTTGAAGACCGCGTAGCGGCGGAAGGCGAGCACCGCCGCGCCGCGATCCTGCATCGTGGCGTACAAGGATGGATCGTCAAAAGCCGAGAGAGCCTGCTGGGCCGACTGCGCGTAGCCCCCCGAAGGCAGCGCGGAGGCTGCCGCGGCGGCTGCCGGCTGCGAGCCGCGGCGGCTCAGGTAGAGCGTCTCAAAGCGCCTGCCGCTTGCCGCGGCGGTAAGGTAGCCCTTGGCCGCCCACTGCGCGATGAGGCCCGCGCAGCCGTCGGGGTAGGGCTTCTGGCGGGCGTAGAGCTCGGCTGCGAACGCCACGGCGCGGCTGTCGCCGTGCCCCGAGCCCAGCTCGGCCTCGTACCAGCGGCACTGGCGCGCCGTCTGCTTGACGTTGAGATCCGAGGGCATCTGTCCGCCGTAGGGGCTGCGCCCTATGAGCTCACGCATCTGGCGGTAGCGGCCCGAGCTTGCGAGCATCGAGGAGTAGGTGTCGGTGAGGAGCAGCGAGAGCTCGCGGTCGCCGCTTTGCCTTGTGAACTGCAGCGCGGCCTTGTAGTTTGCAGGGCTCACGTTGGCCTGCAGCAGGTAGTACTCAAGATAGGTGTTGAGGGGGTAGCCCTGAAGCTGCCCGCTCATGTAGGCCTCGACGCCAGCGGCGTCGCCTGCCTGCGCCAGCTGCTTTGCCTGCTGGTAGGCCTGGCGCCTGGCCTGGGCCTCGTCGTCATAGGGGATGAAGGACGCCGTGTCCTGCTGGGCCTGGGCGGCGCACTGCAGCGCCGCGGATGCCAGGAAGGCCGCCGCGGCGGCCTTGGAGATTCTTTTTATAAGATGCATTTGCGCTTGTTCTTCGACGGTGTTTTTCGCCGACCTATTGTATCATCATGAAAAAAGGGGCCTTGTGGCCCCTTTTTTCGTGTCTTTCAGGGTGTTACCCGAAGATGTTCACATAGCCCACGGCAAGCAGGATCGCGATGATCGCGGGAATGACCAGCTTGAAGTACCAGTAGAGCTTGGGAGAGAGCCTGAGCCCCTCGCCCTCGTCGACCTCGGCGATGTAGCGCTTCCACTGCATGCCGGTCTTCGCGGTGATGAAGAGCACCATGAAGAGCGACCCAAGCGGCAGGATGTTGTTTGAGATGAGGAAGTCCTGGAGATCCATGATCGCCGAGTTTCCGCCCATCGGGTGGATCCTGGAGAGGACGTTGAATCCCAGGAGCGCCGGCATCGAGATCACCATGATGATCACGAAGTTCACCGCGACCGACTTTAAGCGGCTGATGCCGAAGACCTCCATGCAGATGGCGATGATCGACTCGTAGACGGCAATCAGCGTGGACATCGCAGCGATGAGCATGAACAGGAAGAACAGTGCGCCCCAGAACCTGCCGCCTGCCATGTTCGCAAAGACGGTGTTCATGGTCACGAAGAGCAGGCTCGGGCCCGAGTCTGGCTGCACGCCGTAGCTGAAGCAGGCCGGGAAGATCACGAATCCCGCAAGCAGCGCGACCACGGTGTCCAATCCCGCGATCCAGCAGGCCTCGGAGAGCAGCGTGTGGCGCTTGTTCACGTAGGTGCCGAAGATCTCAATTGAGCCTTGGCCGACGCTCAGCGTGAAGAAGGCCTGGCCCATGGCCGCCCAAAGCGCCTGCATGAAGCCGTGCTCCTCAAGGCGCGACCAGTCGGGCTTTAAGTAGTATGAGATGCCCTCTGAAAAGCCGTCGAGGGTGAACGAGCGCACCGACATGAAGACGAGCAGCGCCAGCAGCAGGAGCATCAGGGGCTTGGTGATGTGCTCAAGCCCGCGGTCCACGCCCATGGCGACGATGACGAAGCAAACCACGGTCACCGTGGCCATGCACACGAACATCACGAGCGGGTTTGCAAGCAGATCCCCGAAGTTCTGCCCTGCGACCTCCTGGGTGAGCCCCGGCTCGAAGGCCCCGCCGGTGAACTTGACGCAGTAGTAGAGCATCCAGCCGGTGATGAGGCCGTAGAAGGACATCAGGATGTAGCTGCCCGGGATGAGCCAGAACTTGTTCAAGTGCCACTTCGTGCCCGGGGTCTCGAGGATGTTGAAGGCCTTGGCTATGGAGCGGCGCGAGGCGCGGCCGATGGCCAGCTCCACGGTGAGCAGCGGCACGCCGACGCCCAGCAGGAAGATGAGGTAGATGATGACGAAGATGGCTCCGCCGTACTGTCCCGTGATGTAGGGGAAGCGCCACACGTTGCCAAGGCCGATGGCGCAGCCTGCCGCGACGAGCAGGAAGCCGAGCCTCGTAGAGAACTGGTCGCGTTCTGCCATTTTTTCAAACTCCGTTTTTCTAGTAATCGAATGGTTGGAAAGCCGTCAAAAGGGCGCGGCGCCGCCGCGCCCCCGGCCTCCTACTTGAAGAAGATCCCGATGTAGCCCTGCACGAAGAGCAGCGCGATGAGCAGCGGCAGCAGCGTACGGTAGTAGCCGCGCGCAAAGCCCGGCAGCTTCGGGCCCACGCCCTGGTTGCATTCGGCGAGATAGTTGTCAAAGCCCCAGCCGCGCTTTGCCACGACGTAGATGACGTAGACCATCGCGCCCAGGGGCAGGATGTTCTCCGAGAGCACGAAGTCGTAGGTGTCGAGGATCGTGCTCTCCCCGCCCATCGGGTGGATCCACGAGAGCAGGTTGTAGCCGAGCATGCAGGGAAGCCCCAGCAGGATCACGGCCACGAAGTTAACGCCCACGGCCTTGAGCCTGCTCCAGCCGAAGAGGTCCATGCAGATGCCAATGAGGTTCTCGAACACCGCGATGAGCGTCGAGACTGCGGCGAAGAGCATGAAGATGAAGAAGAGCCCGCCCCAGAACTGGCCGCCCTGCATGTCCGAGAACACGGAGACCAGGGTCACGAAGATGAGCCCCGGGCCCGCGCCAGGCTCGATGCCGTAGCTGAAGCAGGCCGGGAAGATCACCACGCCTGCAAGCAGCGCCACCACGGTGTCGAGGATGGTTATGAGCACCGACTCGTAGGCGAGCGTGCAGCGGCGGCTCATGTACGACCCGAAGATCTGGATGGACCCGACCCCCAGCCCCAGCGTGAAGAAGGCCTGCCCCATGGCCGCCGAGAGCGTCTCCATGAGCCCCGAGGCCTTGATGTGGGAGAGGTCGGGCTTTAGGTAGTAGGCCATGCCCTCTGAGAAGCCCGGCAGCGTGAACGAGCGCGCGGCGAGGAAGGCCAGGAGCAGGAAGAGCAGCATCATCATGGGCTTGGTGATGCGCTCAACGCCCTTGCGAAGCCCCAGCGCGCAGACGCCGAAGCCAAAGGCGGTGACGACGAGGGTGCAGATGAACTGGATCCCAGGCTCTGCGAGCATCTGCCCGAAATAGGCGCCGGCCTTGTCCTGGGCGATGTGGGTGCCAAAGCCGCCTGAGGCGGTCTTCACGGCGTAGTAGAGCATCCATCCAGTGACCAGCGAGTAGAAGGACATCAGGATGTAGTTGCCTGCGATCATCCAGTACTTGTTGCGGGCAAAGCCGCTGCCCGGGGTCAGGGTCTCGAACGAGGCGCCGAGGCTCTTGCGCGAAGCGCGGCCCACGGCAAGCTCGATTGAGAGCATCGGGATCCCCACGAGCAGGAGGAAGGCGATGTAGATCAATACGAAAACAGCCCCGCCGTACTGCCCCGTGATGTAGGGGAAGCGCCAGACGTTGCCAAGCCCGATGGCGCAGCCTGCGGTGATGAGGACGAAGCCGAGCCTAGACGAGAACTGCTCGCGTTCCTTGAGAGCCATGATGTCAGCCTCCGAATGCCGAGAAGTAGCAGTTGATGATGAGCAGCGCGATGACCACCGGGAGCACCAGGCGGTAGTACCAGAAGCACCAGGATGGGACCTTGGCGCCCTGCCCGCGGTTGGCCTCCTCGAGGTAGCCCTTGAAGCCCCAGCCGTTCTTCAAAGTCACGAAGAGCACGTAGAAGAACGCGCCCAGGGGCAGGAGGTTGTCGCTTATGATGAAGTCTTCGAGGTCGAGGAAGGTGCTGCCCCCGCCCATCGGGTGGACGTCCGAGAGCACGTTGAAGCCCAGGAGGCAGGGCAGCGAGATCACGACGATGATCACGAAGTTCACCGCCACCGCGCGGCGGCGGGAGGTGGTGAAGAGCTCCATCCAGATGGCGATGATGTTCTCGAACACCGCGATGAGGGTCGAGAGCGAGGCGAAGGCCATGAACATGAAGAACAGTCCGCCCCAGATCATGCCGTGGGACATGTGCGAGAACACGGAGACGAGCGTCACGAAGATGAGGCTCGGCCCCTGGTCGGGCTGCACGCCGTAGCTGAAGCAGGCCGGGAAGATGATGAAGCCCGAGAGCAGCGCCACCACGGTGTCGAGCACCGTGATCGACACAGACTCGGAGAGCAGCGAGTGGCTGCTGTCGGCGTAGGTCGCGAAGACCTGGATGGCGCCGACGCCGATGGAGAGCGTGAAGAAGGCCTGCGCCATGGCCGCCGAGAGGATCTCGACTAGCGAGTGCGACTCGAAGGCCTTGGGATCGGGGGCGAGGTAATAGGTCACGCCCTCGGCAAACCCCGGCAGCAGCGCCGAGCGCGCGGCGAGGAACGCCAGGAGCAGGAAGAGCAGCATCATCATGGGCTTGGTGATGCGCTCGACGCCCTTGCGCAGCCCCATCGCGCAGATCCCAAAGCCTATGGCGACCACCGCGAGCATGCTCATGAGCATGTTCGCCGGGGAGGCGAGCATCTGGGAGAAGGCCGCGGCCGAGTCCTGCGCGCTCGTGTCCACTCCGAACTCGCCGGTGAAGGCCTTGATGCAGTAGTAGAGCATCCAGCCTGAGACCACGCTGTAGAAGGACATCAGCACGTAGTTGCCGATGATCATCGGGTACTTGAAGCGGTGCAGCTTGGCCCCCCTCTGCTCCAGGATCTCAAACGAGCGGGCCAGCGTGCGCCTGGAGGCGCGGCCGACCGCAAGCTCCACCGTGAGCAGCGGGATCCCGAACAGCGCCAGGAAGCCTAAGTAGATCAGCACGAAGATCGCGCCGCCGTACTGGCCGACGATGAAGGGGAAGCGCCAGACGTTGCCAAGTCCGATGGCGCAGCCTGCCGCGATGAGCATGAAGCCCAGGTGCGACGAGAAATGCTCCCTTGTGGGCATATTCACTCTCCTTTATGCCTGATTGTCCTTTTGCGCCCTCAGGGCGCCCTCATTTTAAAAAGCCCGGAAGGCTTCCGCCCCCGGGCTTGAATCCTCGGACTTTACATTAGTCCCTGGACCCTTCGGTGCCGGCGGCGTGCGCGTACGGATCAGGTTCCTGCGCGCCCTGCTCCTCGGCATCGAGCTGCCCGGCGCCCTGTCCCTCGCTCTCGGAGGGCTCCGGGGCTGCCTCGGCGGCATCATCTTGCGCAGTCTCGGCATTGCCCTCCGCGGCCCTGGCCATGTCCTCGGCCACGGCCTTGATGGAAAGGCGGATGCGCCCGGAGCTGTCGATGTCGAGCACCTTGACCTTGACGACATCGCCCACCCTCAGGTAGTCGCCGACGTTCTCGACACGCTCGTCGGCTATCTGGGAGATGTGCACGAGGCCGTCCTTGCCCGGGAGAATGGTCACGAAGGCGCCGAAGTCGGTGATCCTCGCAACCTTGCCCTCGTAGATCTTGCCGATCTCGACGTCGGCGAGCAGATCGCCGATGGCCTTGACCGCCGCGTCGGCGGATGCCTTGGAGGAGGCGGCGATCTTGACGGTGCCGTCGTCCTCGACGTCGATCTGGGAGTTGGTGGCCTGCTGGACCGAGCGGACGTTGTAGCCGCCCTTGCCGATGACCTCCTTGACCTTGCCTGCCGGGACCTTCATGGTCACGATCCTGGGGGCGAACTCGGAGATGTCCTGGCGCGGGGCGGGCAGGGCCTTCTCCATTACGTTGAGGATGTGCATCCTCGCCGCGTGGGCGTCGGTGAGCGCCTGCTGCATGATCTCGCGGGTGATGCCGTCGGTCTTGATGTCCATCTGCAGCGCGGTGACGCCCTCGCGGGTGCCCGCGACCTTGAAGTCCATGTCGCCCAGGTGATCCTCGTCGCCCATGATGTCGGTGAGCACCGCCACGCGGTCGCCCTCCTTCACGAGTCCCATCGCGATGCCGGCCACCGGCGCGCTGCATGGCACGCCCGCGTCGAAGAGCGCGAGGCTGCCCGAGCACACGGAGGCCATCGAGGACGAGCCGTTGGACTCGGTGATCTCCGAGACCAGGCGGATGGTGTACGGGAACTTGTCAAGCGGCGGGAGCACCGCGCGCAGCGCGCGCTTTGCCAGGCGCCCATGGCCGATCTCGCGGCGCTTGGGCGAACCGATGAGGCCGGTCTCGCCCACACAGTACGGCGGGAAGTTGTAGTGCATGATGAAGCGGTCGGACCTGACGCCTGCCATGTCCTCGAAGGTCTGGGCGTCGCGCTCGGATCCCAAGGTGCACACGCCTATGGACTGGGTCTCGCCGCGGGTGAACAGCGCGCTGCCGTGGGCGCGCGGGAGGATCCCGGTGGCGATGGTCAGCGGGCGGATCATGCGGAGCGTCCTGCCGTCGATGCGCTTCTCGCCGTTTAGGATGCGCTCGCGCACCAGGCTGCGCTCCATGTTGAAGAAGATCTTGGCGATCTCCCCCTCGCGTCCCTCCCACTTGGGATCGGAGGCGATGATCTTCTCGGCAGTCTCGCGGCGGATCGCCTCGAGGGCGTCCTGGCGCTCAAGCTTGTCCTCGATCCTGTAGGCCTCGCCCACGCGCTCGAAGGCCTCGTCCTTGACCGCCTGGGCAAGCTCGGCGCTCGACTCGGGGCGGTGCCAATCCCACTTGGGGCGGGCGGCCTTGGCGGCAAACTCGTTGATGCCCTGCACCACGGCCTGGAGCTGCTCCTGGCCGTACATCACGGCGCCGAGCATCACCGACTCAGGCAGGATCGAAGCCTCGGACTCGACCATCACGACGGCCTTGGAGGTGCCGGCGACCACGAGGTCGAGCTTGGACTTGGCCTGCTCGGAGACCAGCGGATCGAGCACGTACTTGCCGTCTACATAGCCCACGCGCGCCGCGCCCAGCGGGCCGTGCCAGGGCAGACCTGAGGTCGCCATCGCCGCCGAGGCGCCGATGATCGAGATGATGTCGGTTGGAACCTCCGGGTTTGCCGACATCACGGTCACCACCACCTGGGTCTCGTTGACGAAGCCTGACGGGAAGAGCGGCCTGAGCGGGCGGTCGATGAGCCTTGAGATCAGGGTCTCGCCCTCGGAGGCGCGGCCCTCGCGGCGGAAGAAGCTGACGGGGATGCGGCCTGCGGCGTAGGTGCGCTCCTGGTAGTTGACCGTGAGCGGGAAGAAGTCGCGGCCCTCGACCTCCTCGCTGCGGTTGCAGACGACGGTGGCCAGGACGACGGTGTCGTCCATCGAGGCCATGACGGCCGAATCGGCCTGGCGGCCGATGGCGCCGGTCTCGAGGGTGATTTTGTGCCTTCCATACTGGAAGGTGTGGGTTACAGGGTTAAGGTTCATCAGAATTCTCCGGCTCGGTCCGCCCTAATCTGCACACGCTGCCCGCGGACCTTTCGTGCTAAAAAATGGGCGGCTCATCTAGCCGCCCTTGCCAGCCGCTGGGATCAGCGACGGAGCTTGAGTTTCTCAACCACTGCCGCGTAGCGGGAAAGATCCTTGCTCTTGAGATAGTCAAGCATCTTGCGGCGCTGCGCGACCAGGCGGAGCAGGCCGCGGCGGCTGTGGTGATCCTTCTTGTGGGTCTGGAAGTGGGGCTGGAGATCAGCAATCCTCGCGGTCAGAAGCGCAATCTGCACTTCAGGGTAACCGGTATCCTTGGGGTTGCGGCCGAACTCGGCCACGATCTTAGCTTTGTCTTCAGCAGTTAACATTTTTGCTCCTTTGTGATGACAAAATGGTATTGGCGGCTCCGATCACAAACTCAGAACCGGACAGCGCATTCTAGCATGAAGACAGGCGCCATTCGCACCGGCGCGGCCGGCGGAGATGCCGCCCTTCACAAAATCTTCACAAAGGCTTTCAAGATCAAAGGATGCGCCTCATGGCGCAATCACGGCCGCGCCTATAATCGGCCCATTGGAGGAACAGATGCCGTTTTCATTTGAAAAGACGCCCTTTGAAGGACTCGTGGTCGTGGGGCTCAAGCGCTTTCCAGACAGCCGCGGGAGCTTCTGCGAGCTCTTCAAGGAGCGCGACTTCAAGGAGGCAGGGATCACGGCCTCCTTCTGCCAGGACAACCTCTCGCGCTCATCCCGCGGCGTGGTGCGCGGGATGCACTACCAGGCAAGGCCCCACGCCCAGGCCAAGCTCGTCTGCTGCCTTGAGGGCCGCATCCTCGATGCGGCAACCGATCTGCGCATAGGCTCACCCACCTTCCTCAAGACCTTCATGGCTGAGCTCAGCCCTGAAAACGCCAAGGCGCTGTTCATCCCCGAGGGCTTCGCGCACGGCTTTGCCGCGCTCGAGGATAGCCTGGTGCTCTACAAGGCCGCAGGCGCCTACTGCCCTCAAGCCGAGCGGGGCTTCCGCTATGATGATCCCAAGGCGGCCATCCCCTGGGATCTGCCATTTGAACCGATACTCTCACAGAAGGACGCCGCGCGCGGCGCCCTCGACCTGAACCTTATTGCCAAGGAGGCATGATGAGGATCCTCGTGACCGGCGGCTGCGGCTTCATCGGCAGCGCCTTCATCCGCATGGTGCTCAAGGAGCATCCTGATGTCTCCGTCGCCAACATCGACGCGCTCACCTACGCGGCAAACCAGGGGAACCTCGAGGGCATCGCCCAGGGGCCGCGCTACCGCTTCGTCCACGGCGACATCAGGAGCAAGGCCGACGTGGCGCAGGCGATGGACGGCTGCACCCATGTCGTGAACTTCGCGGCCGAGACCCACGTCGACCGCTCGCTCGACAGCCCCGAGCTTTTCGAGGAGGTCAACGCCTGCGGCACCGCGGTGCTGCTCGCCGAGGCCTCAAGGCGCAAGATCCAGCGCTTCTTGCAGATCTCAACTGACGAGGTCTACGGGACGCTCGGGCCTGGCGACCACCCGTTCACCGAGGATCTGCCGCCCCGCCCTAGCTCGCCGTATTCGGCGAGCAAGGCCGCAGCCGACCTCATGGCCCTTGCCTTCCGCCGCTCCTTCGATCTTCCCGTGGTGATCACCCGCTGCTCGAACAACTACGGCCCAAGGCAGGATCCCGAGAAGCTCATACCGTTCTTCATCTCAAGGCTGATGGAGGGCAAGGATCTGCCGCTCTACGGCGACGGCATGCAGGTGCGCGACTGGATCCACGTCGATGACCACTGCCGAGGGGTCTGGCTTGCCCTGACAAAAGGGCAGGACGGGAGGATCTACAACCTGGGCGCCACCTGCGAGAAACGCAACATTGAGATTGCCCATGCCATACTCAAGAGCTTCGGCCTAGGCGATGATCGCATCGTCCACGTCAGGGACCGCCCGGGCCACGATCGCCGCTACGCCATGGACTCCTCGCGCGCCCGCGATGAGCTTGGCTTTGAGCCGCAGGTTGCATTTAGCAGCGGCATAGCCCGAACTGTGGAATGGTACCGCAGCAATCAGGATTGGATGGAGAAGGCTCGCGGGAGACTCGCCTCGTTCGGGCTTTCGCGCCAGCAGCAAGGGATCTGACGGCCATCCGCTCCGCAGCCGCGCCGGCTCTAAAACCAGAGCTAATTATTTAATAGATCAGCATGTTATTCTCGCAGCCTTGAGTTGACATCCTCCCCTCTCTAAAGAGAGGGGATTCCTACCGATCTCTTGGGAGATCTTCGGCGGGTTCCTCTTGCTGACCACCAATGTGATTCACT
>CACYPI010000070.1 GCA_902776275.1 uncultured Aeromonadales bacterium | reverse complement strand
GCCCAAGCAGGATCTCCATGGAGTCAAGCGTCAGGTACCCGGCGTCCAGTATGGCGAACTTGGTGTCGACCTTCATGGCCTTGAGCTCGGCGATGGTGGTGAGCAGCGTCGACACGTCGACGATGTTGCCTGGCACGTAGCGCATGTAGATTGGCATTCCCGTTCCGCGCTGCACCACGTATATGAGCCTGACCTCCCTGCTGACGTCGCCGTTGTGGTTGCTCACGGCAGTGACCGGCAGCCTCATGTCGTTGGGCAGGCCCGTGCTGTCGATGAGGATGGCGCCCTTGCCGGAGTCGGCTGGCTCGTCCTTGAGCCAGGAGATGTAGGCGGAGAAGAACCTGCGGCAGCAGTCCTCCCTGCCGATG
The DNA here is from genome assembly GCA_902776275.1 of uncultured Aeromonadales bacterium. Taxonomy (GTDB): domain Bacteria; phylum Pseudomonadota; class Gammaproteobacteria; order Enterobacterales; family Succinivibrionaceae; genus Succinivibrio. Next base: position 10,989 of record CACYPI010000070.1, on the reverse strand, counting down.
GAGGCGAGCATGTCGCTCAGCCTCTGGGACTCCATGTGCGCGCCGGGGAACAGGATCCTAGCGTAGCTCCCCTCGTACCAGTCCAGCGCATGGGCGTTGCTCCTGCTCTCGAGGATGTAGTAGAGCAGCAGCGCCTTGAGCGTGTCGGGGCTGCCGTAGCCGGCCGCCTCGATCACGGGCCACAGTCCGTGCCTGCCGATGTACTTGTCGATGAAGTTCGCGTTGCCGAAGTCGACTATGAGCTGCTCGCGCGCGTTGGCCCTCGCCGGGGCCGCGGCGAGATCCGCAGGCGCCGGGGCGAAGACTCCGGTCTCGGGCAGGTACTGGAAGATGCCGCGCTTGCGGCTCTTGAACACCAGTCGCGACCGGTCGAGCACCCTGCCTAGGTTCTCGGTGGTGGCGTGCACGACGGCGCCGTCCTTGCGGACTGAGTCCCTCAGCCTGGCGTACTCGTGGCCGTTGAGGGTGTAGTACTCGATGTGCATGTCTGTAGCCCCATATATTTATGGCTACAGTATAGCACAATTAGCCTTAATCCACCATTCATGAGGCAATTAACTCTTTATTTGCATGGAAAAATAAAAGAGGCTGCACTGCGGCAGCCCCTGTAGCCCTAAAATCAACCCGGGAACTCAAGATAAGGTGCAGCGGCGGCAGCGTGATCTCAGTTGAAATTGAAAGGCTTGAGGACGGGAGGATCGAGGTGCGCATCAGCGATGACGGCAGGGGGATCGTCGATGAGGAGCGCAAGTCCGTCTTCGAGTACTTCCGCACCGGCCGCGCCAGCCCGCGGGGCAGCGGGATCGGCCTTGCGCTGGCAAGGCAGTACGTGCTCGCCCATGGCGGAACGATCTCCTGCCTCGAGGCTCAAGGCGGCGGAACATGCTTTGCAATTGTGATCTGATGCGGGCTATGCAAGGCCCATGGCCCCGCGCCAGGATCCTTGCCTTCGGATCGGTCGATCACGGCGTGCATTTGCGCCGCGCTTTTGCTAGAATCCTGCTCCGTCCAGTCGGTGATTAGCGCAGCCTGGTAGCGCATCTGTTTTGGGTACAGAGGGTCGCAAGTTCGAATCTTGTATCACCGACCAGGCACTCTTCCCTTTTCATTCTCCCCCGGCATCCCGCCGGAAAAGCCAAGGCCCCAGATGATTTACGACGTTGTAGGCGACGTTCATGGCAAGGCATCGCTGCTTGAAAAGCTGCTTTGCACATTAGGCTACCGCAAGGCCATGTCGTCCGGCGCCTATGTCGCCCGCGACCGCATTGCCGTGTTCCTGGGCGATCTCATAGACCGCGGCGAGGAGCAGCTTGAGACCGTGAGGATCGTGAGGTCCATGTGCGACGAGGGATCGGCCTTATGCGTGCTCGGCAACCACGAGTTCAATGCCGTCATGTACGCCACCGAGGAGCCATCGAGTCCAGGCAGGTACCTGAGGAAGCACACCGAAGGCAACGAGCGCCAGCATGCGATGTTCCTAAGGCAGTTCGGCGGTGTCGACGCGCCGCTGCACCGCGAATGGGTGGGGTGGTTCAAGACGCTGCCGATGTGGATCCGCCGCTACGACTTCATGGCAGTCCACGCCTGCTACGATCCGGTGTCCATGACCATAAGCCGCGCCGCCACCGACGGCACGCTGTGCCTTGAAGGATGCAGGAGCCTCCCGCGCATGGCAAGCAAGCTCTCGCGCCAGGGCAGGGCGGCTGACGTCCTGCTCAAGGGGCCGGAGACGAGGCTTCCCTACCGCCTGACCTTTACCGACAAGAACGGCCTGGTCCGCCGCAAGATGCGCGTGCGCTGGTGGCAGGACTCGGCCCCCGACCTATACGACGACGGGATCTCGCTCAACTGCTCGGACAAGGAGAAGGAGCATCTCAAGGCCTTCAGCACCCCTTACACCCGCAAGGCCCCGGATATAGAGGGACTGGTGTTCATAGGCCACTATTGGCTCAAGCCTACCTCGACCCCCAGGCCCTTGTCTGAAAACGTCATCTGCTGCGACTACAGCGCAGGCATCGGCGGGCCGCTTTGCGCCTACAGCCACGAGTTCGGGCACCAGGCGGAACCTTCACGCTTCACTCTGGCACAGCCTTGAAAGCTGGCATAGGCAATCGCCATGTCCATGCACGCAAGCCCCTTTTTGTATGTGATCCAAATCAAATAACCGACCTGTTCGTCCGAGTGTCGGAATGATTTATAAAAAGACGGTCAACACCGTACATAAAATTAGCCGTTTTGGACAGTTTGCACCTTTCTGATCGACCTTGCTCTGAAATGTCACAAAACATGGAAAAAAGTTTTTTAGGCGGCCCTTTCGGGACGTTTTTGCAGACTTTGTCACAAAACGTTTTTAAAAAAGCTTTAAATATAAATATGTTAAAACGGAAGATTGCACTTTGTGATCGCGATCTGGGAAAAAACCGGGAGGTCACCCATAAAAATATTTTTTGGAGAGTGATCACAAAATCAAAAAAGTGCTATATTAAAGACACTCCTTATGTTTGTTTGATTGTTCTTCCCCGCCCGGGCAACCGTGCGGGGATTTTTCTTTTCAGGCATCCCACCGTCACATCCTGCCTTCCCAGGCGCACCCAAGCCATGAACAAGCAAGTGGAATTTGGGTAGAATTGGACTTGCGCCACGCCGCCCCGCATCCGCCTAGGCCAGATGCGCATGGGACGCGGCGGCAACGGCTTTTTTGAATCAATGACCTGCCGTATTTTTCAACCATGGCAGGCCAGGCAGGAGCATTCCAATGGACAAGAACAGGATCATCTGCAAACTCGCGCTGGCAGCGGTGCTTGCCGCGCCGGCATTCATGCTCAACGGCTGCATCACCGCGATGGTCGCAGGCGGCGCGGCCGCCGGCGGCGCCATAGTCGGATCGGACAGCCGCACCGTCGACGTCCAGATGTACGACCAGCAGATCGAGAACGACGCCAGGGCGATCCTCGGCGACCACAAGTCCGACTCCGACTCCAAGGTGTTCAACGTCGCCGTGGTGTCCGTCAACGGCAACGTGCTCCTCGCAGGCCAGACCACCAGCTGGGACTACTACAACAGGTGCCTTGCGGCCATAAAGAAGGTCCAGTACGTGCGCAAGGTCTACAACTACGTCGAGCAGCGCGCCCCGATCTCCAATTCGGCCATCGCCGCCGACGCCGTCACCACCGGACAGGTCAAGACCATGCTGCTTGCCGGCAAGGGCATCGCCTCCGGGCGCTTCAAGGTCTTCACCGAGGACAAGGTCGTCTACCTGATGGGCTACGTGACCCGCGACGAGGCCAGGCGCGCCGTCAACCAGGCCCGCAAGGTCAGCGGGATCAAGCGCATCGTGACGATCTTCGACTACATGGACAACTCAAGCAACCCGGCCCCTTCGGTCAACGACAACTCGCAGGCCTCGGTGGTCGACGCCTCAAGCGCCCCTGCAGACGGCTCCACCAACAGCTCCTCCTCGATGGCCGCCGAGTCCCAGTCGAGCGCCGACAACGGCGGGGCGACGATCGTCGGTTCCGACGACGGCTCCCTCCTGGCCCCGGCAACCCCGGCCAACTGGTAGCAAGCGCTGTTGAAGATGGAAGCCAAACGCAAGATCTACTTCGCCGGGGCCTTCCTCCCCAATGAGGGGGAGCCTGAGCAGACGCTCGAGGTGGCGGTGCTGGAATGGCAGGTCGGCGATGCCGACAGCGCCCCGGTCTCGCTCAAGACGCTGCCTAGGATCTACATGCACTCGTTCGTCTGCCCCCGCTACCCGGCCAGGGTGCGCTGGGGCAACGCAGACGAGAACGGGATTAACGGCAGGAAATTGCGCAAGCACGCCGGATCCTTCCCGCTCATCGAGGATCTGCTCTCCGAGGACTACCTCCGCGGCCGCGACGTCGTGGTGTTCGACGACTCCAAGGAGCCGCTGCACAGCATGGTCGCCCGGGCCTCCTCGGTCGAGTGCGTGTCCCAGATGTGGGCCCGCGTGTTCAGCGAGGGCGACGAGCAGGCGCGCGAGATCACGCGCCTGCCGCAGATGCTCGAGTACCTGGGCTTCCCCTCGGTGCAGTCGCAGCTCCAGCACACCGGGCACTACACGGCGCTGCTGCTCGAGCTCTTCGCGATGGCCGCGGTCTGGTCGGTGCTCGAGGAGTTGAGGCTCCACGCCCGCAAGGTGAAGACCGTGCGCGGCTCGCTGCCGCTCTCCCAGGTCTGGCCTGTGAAGGAGCCGCCTTCCGAGTGGTTCGATGAGAACTGCACGACGCTCGAGAGCATCCCCGCCCGCGAGGTCGATGCCTTCTTTGCCCGCGAGATGCAGGACTACATCGACTGGCGCCGCACCTGCATCTATGTCAACGACTGGGTATTCCGCAGATCCCGCGAGAACATGTCGTCGCTGCGCGATCCAGAGGACCGCGACCGGCTCATCGAGCAGATCTTCTGCAGCGTCCTCGACCTGCGCATGCAGCTGTGGGTGCTGGTGTTCTACTCGGTGTTCGAGGGCAAGCGGGATTACGCCAGGCAGATAGCGCTGCAGGACGGGAGGCTGGCGGCGCTGCAGTCGGCCGCGCGCTCGGACTTCTCGGCGTTCATGGCCTCGCACCTGCAGGACTTCCTCGACCCGCTCCAGAAGCGGCAGTTGCTCTCCGAGATCATCAGCCACTACCTGCTTTGGAAGTCGCGCCAGCCCTTCGAGGCCTATGACTTCGCGGAGCTGAGCCGGCAGCAGCAGCGCAACCCGTCAGACCGCCGCTACTTCCTGCGCGAAGGCCCCGACGGCGTCAGGGTCAAGTGCTTCCGCGAGATCGCCACGAGCGACAAGGTGGTGCGCTACCGCTGCTACGAGATCTCAGGCCACGGCGAGGAGCGCGACACCGCGGTGATGTGGGTCAACGAGATGTTCAGGATGTTCATGGAGGAGATCAAGAACCCCTTCTCGCACTTCTGGACCATCCCCGCGACCCACCGGTGGATCCGCTGCATCACCGGGGTGTCGTGGGATGCCATCTCAAGGCAGCCGCGCATCAACGAGAACCCTGCGGTGATCAAGGTGCGCTCGCTCGTCTCGCAGGTGATCTCAGAGGAGAGCCTCGGGTACGTCAAGAGCCTGCGCGAAAAGCTGGCCTCCGACATCGCGCGCATCAACAGCCACCCGGGCGCCGAGTTCACCGACCGCTTCGCCTTCATGGGCGTCTCGGTCGAGATAGTGGTGGTCAACCGCTCCCAGACCCCGCTTTTAAAGCGCCTGTTCAACTTCAGCTGACGCCTGGCGCCGGCAGTCCATGCGCCGCCTGAGGCGGCGCCTTAAGGCATCAAATGTCAAGATTCAAGCTATCGGCGATCCTGCCGGCCCTGGCGGCCTGCGCCATGATCGCCATTTCGTCGCCATCTTACGGCGCCGAGATCTTCGGGGGATATTCAAACGGCTGCATCCGCGGCGCCTCCGAGCTCGTCCCTGGCCCGCTATTCCAAGTCCAGCACTGGGGGCCGCAGCGCGACTTCGGGCATCCGATCCTCATCTCCTACATAAACGATCTGGCAAGGCGGGCCGCCGAGCACAAGCTGCCGCCGCTGCTCATAGGCGATCTCTCAAAGCCCTACGGCGGCCCCTTCGGCGGCGGATCGGCCCACGGCAGCCACAACATCGGGCTTGACGCGGACATCTCCTTTGACTTCTCCTCCCCGCACAAGAGCGACAAGGAGCTTGCAAACCCCAAGGACATCTACCTCGTGGATCAGAAGGGCAACCCGACTGCGAACTTCGACTCGCGCCGCGCTGCCCTCATCTACCTGGCGGCCGCCGACAGCCGGGTGCAGAGGATCTTCGTGGCCCCTGGGATCAAGCGTGCGCTGTGCCGCATGTACGAGCGCGACGGCTACTCGACATCCTGGCTTCACAAGGTGCGCCCCTGGTTCGGACACCGCGGGCACATGCACGTGAGGCTCTACTGCCCAAAGGACAGCCCTTACTGCAAGCCCCAGGCCGAGGCCCCCGAGGGCGACGGCTGCGGGGCCGAGCTTGACAGCTGGTTCCTGCCGCCCAAGCCCGCGAAGCCCGGGGAGAAGCCCAGGCCCAAGCCCCGCAAGGTGCTGCCTTCGCAGTGCGCGGCCGTGCTCAAGGGGATGTGACAAGGCTTCCCTGAAGCCTCAATGCACCACCGTGGGGAAACTTGCGGCGGCGAACGTGCCGCCGCACGGAAAACGCGCGGCGCAAGCGCACGCCGTGCTACCATGCCCGTCATCGGATTTGATGGAGCATCAAAGTGAAGAAAGCGGTGGTGATCGGCGCCAGCGGCTATGCCGGCGCGGAAATCTGCAGGATCCTCTCCCGCCACGGCGGGGTTTCCCTCGAAGGCCTCTATGTGTCGGAGAACAGCGCCGACAAGGGCAGGAGGCTCTCCGACCTCTACGGGAGCCTAAGGGGGATCTGTGACATGATCCTAGAGCCCACCCCTGAACCCTCAAAGATAGCCGGGAAGGCCGATATCGCCTTCCTCGCCACCGACCACAAGGTCTCCCATGATCTAGCGCAGCCCTTGGTGGATCATGGAGTTGCGGTGTTCGACCTCTCCGGGGCCTTCCGCATCTCCGACACCGCGGTGTTCGAGAAGGCCTACGGCTTCCCGCACGAGCACGCCGATCTCCTCAGGCAGGCCGTCTACGCGCTTGCCGAGTACACGGACCCCGAAAAGCTCCGCGCCACCAGGATAATTTCGCTGCCCGGCTGCTATCCGACCGCCTCGCAGCTTGCGCTGCGCCCGCTCATCGAGGGCGGGGCGCTCGATCTCGCCTACAGGCCTTCGATCAACGCCGTCTCTGGCGTCACCGGCTCCGGGCGCAAGGCCAAGCTCACGAACTCCTTCTGCGAGGTGAGCCTCAACGCCTACGGCGTGTTCACGCACCGCCACCAGCCTGAGATCGAGGAGCACCTTGGCACCAAGGTGGTCTTCACCCCGCACCTGGGGCCATTCAAGCGCGGGATCCTCGCGACCATCACCGCAAGGCTCAATGAGGGCTTCGGTCAGGAGCAGGTGAGGGCGCTCTACGAGAAGGCCTATGAGGGCCGCCGCCTCGTGCGCCTGGTCGATGGCATGCCGAGGCTCCAGGACGTGCAGGGACTGCCTTTCTGCGATATCGGGTTCAAGTGCTCTGCTGATGGGTACATCGTCGTGTGCTCGGCCATCGACAACCTGCTCAAGGGCGCCGCGGCGCAGGCGGTGCAGGTCATGAACATCTACTGCGGCTTTGACGAGGCCACCGGCCTGCTGTAGGATTTAGCCATATGAACGCCTCCTCTTACCCGGTTGTGAAGCTAAGCGGCAAGGCGCTTGCGGATCCGCAGGCGCTCAAGAGCCTCTTTGCCTCGCTCAAGGACGCCCCGGCCGTGATAGTCCACGGCGGCGGCGTGGAGGTCGACGCGCTCTTCAAGGCGCTGGGCGTCAAGGTCGAGAAGAAGGACGGGCTGAGAGTCTCGCCGGCATCGCAGATGCCGTTGATCTCAGCCGCCCTCTGCGGGCAGTGCAACAAGAAGGTCCAGTCGCTGGCCATCGCCGCAGGCCTCAACGCCATCGGGCTCTTGTGCTCCGACGGCGGGACGCTCGGCGTCACCAAGGCCCCGGGGGATCTCGGCTTCGTCGGCGTCCCGCACGAGGGCGATCCGGAGTTCCTCCTCAAGATCCTCTCCATGGGGATCACCCCGGTCATCTGCTCGCTGGCCTTCGACAAGGCCGGGCAGATGTACAACATCAACGCCGACGACGCTGCCTCCGAGCTTGCCTGCATGCTCAAGGCGCCCATCTACTACATCTCCGACGTCCCGGGCGTCCTCGCCAAGGACAGGTCGCTCATCGAGGAGATCGATTCCCAAAAGGCCGTCGCGCTCGTCGCCGACGGCACCATCAACGGGGGCATGGCCGTCAAGGTAAGGTCCGCCCTCAACGCATCCGCCCGCTCTGGGCAGGCCGTCTGCATCGGCTCGGTTTCCGATCCCGCGCTCTCCACCGCCATCGCGGCGCGGCGGCGGCTTGGAACCGCTGTATCCGTGTAAGGCGCACCGGGAGCGCCGCCCCCAAGCCCGGCAACCCATAACTTCAATGCCATATCCCCGGAATGCTGGGGTTCACAATGCGGAGCATTACTGCCATGGCATCTTCTGAAAACAGCACCACCCCCGACAGCTCCTACGTCATCCTAAACGAGCTCAAGGGCCTCACCTTGGACGAGGTCTACGAGAAGGCCTCCGCGCTCTACAACGAGGGACGCATCTCCGATGACGACATGCAGGCCTTCGGCAACGCGGTGGTAACGCTCAACAAGGTCTTCTCAAAGCAGGAGCAGCACCACGCCTTCGTGCGCCAGGCCACGCTCGAGGACGTCGACGCCGTCATGGACATGGTCAGCTTCTGGGCCCAGCACGGCCAGAACCTGCCGCGCAAGCGCAATGAGATCATCCGCGGGATCCAGACCTTCGCGGTGAGCGTGCTCGACGACAAGGTCGTCGGCTGCGCCTGCCTCTACGTCTACGACTCAGGCCTTGCCGAGATCCGCTCGCTGGGCGTCTCGCCGGTCATCCAGCGCCAGGGCCAGGGCAGGGCCATCGTCGACTTCCTCCTAAAGCGCGCCGAGCGCATGGCCATCAAGCGGGTGTTCGTGCTCACGCGCTCCCCGCAGTTCTTCTCGCGGGTGGGCTTCACCCGCACCTTGAGGGAGAAGCTTCCTGAGAAGATCCTCAAGGATTGCGAAAACTGCCCCAAGCGCGATTGCTGCGACGAGATCGCCTACATCCACGACATCCCAAGCCGCATGGTCTGAGTGAAACGGAATTGAAATGAAGGACAAAATCCAAATGAAACTTACAAGAGCCGCTTATGACAAGGTGATGATCCCCTGCTACGTGCCGATGGACATGCTCGTGCAGAGGGCCCATGGCTGCTACATGTGGGACACCGAGGGCAAACGCTACCTCGACCTCACCTCGGGCATCGCCGTCAACTGCCTGGGGCACACCCCCAAGGGCGTCCTGAAGGTGATCAGGAAGCAGAGCCGCGAGCTCATCCACGTCAGCAACATCTTTGCGAACGTGAGGACCGTGCAGCTGGCGCAGAAGCTCGTCTCGCTCACCGACTTCGACCGCGTGTTCTTCGTGAACTCGGGCACCGAGGCCAACGAGGCCGCGCTCAAGCTCGCCCGCCGCGCTGCCCTTGAGGACTTCGACGAGACCAAGGACGAGATCATCGCCTTCTCCCACAGCTTCCACGGCAGGACCTTCTTCTCGGTGTGCGTCGCAGGCCAGGACAAGTACTCCGACGGCTTCGGGCCCAAGCCCGGCGCCATCACCCACATCCCCTTCAACGACATCGAGACCTTCAGGAAGACCATCAGCGACAAGACCTGCGCGGTGATCTTAGAGCCGGTGCAGGGCGAGGGCGGGATCGTCCCGGTCGACCGCGCGTTTTTGAAGGAGGTGCGCGAGCTTTGCGACAAGCACCACGCCTACCTCATCTTCGACGAGGTCCAGACCGGCATCGGCAGGACCGGCTCGCTCTTCTGCTACCAGCACTGCGGCGTGGTCCCTGACATCCTCACCACCGCCAAGGGCCTGGCCTCGGGCCTGCCCATCGGCGCGGTGCTTGCAAAGGAGGAGCCGGCGCTCCACTTCCGCCCGGGCACCCACGGCTCGACCTTCGGCGGCAACGCGCTCGCCTGCGCGGTCGGCTGCCACGTGCTCGACATAGTCTCAAAGCCCTCCTTCTTAGAGAAGGTCCGCGCCAAGGGGCATGACTTCTCAGAGGCCCTGCTGGCGCTTGGGCGCAAGCACGGCGTGTTCGAGTCCGTGAGGGGCGAGGGGCTGCTGATTGGCTGCGTGCTCTCGGGCAAGTACAAGGGCAAGTCCGGCGCGCTCCAGAAGATCTGCTTTAAGCACAAGCTCCTGGTGCTGGTGGCAGGGCCCGACGTGCTGCGCATCGCGCCTCCCCTCAACATCAAGAGGAGCCACCTCGAGGAAGGCCTGGCGATCTTGGAAGAGGCCCTGGCCGACTTCGAGAAGGAAAACGCCTGACGCGGGCATGGAAAAAGAGCGGGGCGCCCCATGGGGCGCCCCGCTTGCTCACTGGGCTTTCTCAGCGAGGAAGGTTCACGAGCAGGGCCATCTTGAAGGGCTTTTCCGCCTTCACGAAGTGCGCCCCGCCTTTTTTGAACATGAAGCCCTCGCCCTGGACGATCGGGTGGTCCTTCCCTTCATAGCCTATGATCCCATCGCCCTCAAGGGCCATGACCAGCGCGTCCCCCGGGGCCGAGTGCTCGGGAAGGCCGGTACCCGCGCCAAAGCTCATGAGCGCGAGCTTGGCTTTGTGGCTTCTTGCAAGATCCATGTTGAGGATCTTCCCCTCATGGGTAGGGAGGATCGAGGAGAGCTTCACGGCAGCGCCTTCCTTGAGCGCAGCCGCAAGCTCCGTGCCTTCGCCTGGGACTATCTCGATGTAGGAGATCCCCTGGTCGGTTTCGATGCCGCTTGGCACGCCCTTGGGGGCGGCGTAGGCCATCCCGGTCTCAAGGCGGACATCGTCAAAGCCGTCGGCCTTGGCGGTCCCTTCTCCTGCGGTGACAAGCCAGATCTTGACGCTGGGGTGCGACTCCTTGCTGATCCCGGTGCCCGCTGCCAGATCAAAAAGCACCAGCCCGGCCTCGCCGTCCTCTGACAGCGCCTGCGACTGGGTGCACCCGGCGGACGCCTCGGATGCGAGAATGAAAACCTTTCCTGCGCTTCCCTTCATAGGGCCTCCTTTGCAAAACTGCATTTCCTGCTTTGTTTTCCGTTTCCAGCATCATGGACCCCAAAATGCGCTAAAGGCTCTCAGCGGGGAAAAGCCGTCACCTGATAGCCTTTATCAAAAAAGCGCCGTAAACCCCCGGGCTTCAGCCCGGGGATATAAGGCGCCTAATCGGGGGTATTCTGGTTTTCAATGTATTGTCTGATGATAGAGATGGGAGCTCCGCCACAGGACG
>CACYPI010000069.1 GCA_902776275.1 uncultured Aeromonadales bacterium | reverse complement strand
ATCATCAGACAATACATTGAAAACCAGAATACCCCCGATTAGGCGCCTTATATCCCCGGGATGAAGCCCGGGGTTTTACGGCGCTTTTTTGATAAAAGCCCTTTGCGTCCAAGGGCTTGGACGTTTTGCGCCACAATGTGATCCCGATTCCTGCAAAAGAAGGTTTTTTAAAATCATTGGATTAACACCAGCCTTAAGCCCGAGGAGATGATCGGGCGCAAGTGCAACGAGATGCCCATGGGCTGCTCCTTTGCAAACGGCGCTGCCATCCACGCCGACAGCTGCCCCGCCCTCATGGCCCTCACGGAAGGCAAGGCGCAGACCGTCGAGATGTTTTTAAAGTCCAAGGACGGCCAGGACGTGCTCGTGCGCAACACCCTGGTCCCGGTCAAGGACAGCGCAAGCGGCAGGGCCGAGGTCGCCTCCTTCTTCACGCCGCTTGCCGACCGGCGCTACAACCAGTCGCTGGTGCGCGCCATCTACGAGGTGGCCACGCGCGATCCGCTGACCGGGCTGCCCGGGCGCAAGTACATGGAGTCCCGCCTCGACGCCGCCATCGAAATCTACCGCCGCATCGACAGAACCTTTGCCGTGCTCTTCGCCTATGTCGACGACTTCCATTCGGTCAACAACAGCTACGGCCACAAGGTCGGCGACGCGGTGCTGCTCGCTATCGGCAAGGCGCTGCGCAAGCACGCGCGAAAGAGCGGCCAGTTATGCCGCTGGGGCGGCGACGAGTTCGTGGGGCTCTTGCAGATCAGGAACGCCCAGGGCGCCCGGGACGCCGCGTCGCGCTTCATGAGGATCGCCTCCGAATGCCATGCCGAGGCCGAAAGCGGCCCGGTCCCGTTCAACGCCGCGATCGGCATCGCCCTGCCGCGCGAGGGCGACAGCGCGGAGACGATCATCGAGCGCGCCGACCGCCTCATGTACGCGGCAAAGCAGCGCGGCAAGGGCCAGGTGGAGGTGGATCCGGGCGACTAAGGCGCCAGGGCTCGGGCCATCCTTTGATGCTCAAGGTCAATGCAGTGCAAGGGCGATTGTGCAAGTCCTGATGGCGTCAATTGCGCAACGCTGCCGCAAGGAATCGGCTTGTCTGATCCGCTGGATGCCTTTGGCAGGCAACTTGCTAATTCTAAAGGTAATTTAATTTTTCAACTTGTCATACCTTTGACCGCCGCAGTATGATCTGGATCATTGAGGCGCACTTCTTTTTGCATGATCCTGACCCCCAGGGGCCGCGTTTTTCCTATATTTGGGTAAGAAAACGCGCATCTGCCCCCGCAATCTTGCATTCAAGCTTTCAAAGCCGGGGGGGCTGCGCTGCGGGAGTGATGCGATGGCCGTTTCAAGCACTGGTGCTGCGCAAAGCGAGCTCAAGGCCGTATTGGATGCCATGCCGGGTCCGGTGTACGCCTTCAGGCTCGGCGTGGACGATGACAGGCCCGTCTTCGTCAACCGCCTGTTCCTCTCGGGCATGGAGGCCCGGGACGAGAGGGAGCTTTACGAGAAGGCCGGCGGCGACTTCTGGAACTTCGTCCACCCCGATGATCGGCAGCGCGTCGCAAAGATCTGCTCCGAGGCGGCCAGCGAGCCCAACGGCTGCGCGAGCTTCGAGTGCCGCATCATCACCACGAAGGGCAGCACCCTCCTGGCGCGCGTGCTCACGCGCGGGGTCAGGGAGCCTGACGGGAAGATCCTCTCGGTCAACTTCTGGCTGAACCTCGGGCGCGTTCTCCCGCTGCCTGCCAACACCAAGACCGATCCGCTCACCGGATTGCTCTCCATGCACCCGTTCTTCGAGGCCATGGAGGAGCGCCGCAAGGCCCAGGGCAGGGGCCTTGCGGTGCTCTACATCAACATCTTGAACTTCCGCTCGGTCAACCTGCGCTACGGCGTGGCCGCGGGCGACGATCTGCTCTGCTCGCTTGCCCACTGCCTCCAGGACTGCTTCTCCGACGGCATCGTCGCGCGCTTTGACGCGGACCACTTCGCGGTGCTCGCTCCTTCCGACCGCTTGGGAGAGCGCGCCGAGCACATGCGCTCCATGATCCGCAAGTTCTCTCCGCGCACCATCAACGCGAGCATCGGTGCCTGCATATGGGACGATCCCTTCACCGACGCCGAGGCCGCCTGCACCCGCGCCAAGGTGGCCTCCGACGACAACCGCCGCCGCGATAACACCTACTTCTCGGTCTTCACAAGCGAGCTGGGCAAGCGCCTTGAGATCTCCGAGTACGTGGTCTCAAGCATCGACGAGGCCATCGCCCGCGGCTGGATCAAGGTCTACTACCAGCCGATCATCCGCTCGATCACCGGGCAGATGTGCGGCATGGAGGCGCTCTCGCGCTGGGACGATCCGGCCCGCGGCCTGCTCCCTCCCATGGACTTCATAAAGCCGCTCGAGGACGCGCAGATGATCTGGAAGCTCGATCTCTGCGTCATCCGCCAGGTCGCCTCGAACATCGCGCTGCGTGAGAAGCAGGGCCTGCCCGAGATCCCGATCTCCATCAACCTCTCGCGCATGGACTTCCTCCACTGCGACATCTTCAAGGAGGTGGAGTCGCTGGTGGCCGAGCTCGACATCCCCAGGAGGATGCTCCACATCGAGATCACCGAGAGCACCATGACCTCCCGCGAGGACGCGGTGCTCAAGGCCATCGACGCCTTCAAGTCAGCAGGCTACGAGCTTTGGATGGACGACTTCGGAAGCGGCTACTCGACGCTCAACATGCTCAAGGACTGCTCCTTCGACGTCCTCAAGATGGACATGGCCTTCCTGCGCAGCGACACGCCGCGCTCGCGCTCGATCATCGCCTCGGTGGTGGCGATGGACAAGCGCATCGGCAACCGCACGCTCGCAGAAGGAGTCGAGACTGCCGAGCAGGCCGAGTTCCTAAGAAACGTCGGCTGCGAGAAGATGCAGGGCTACTTCTTCGGAAAGCCCATGCCCTTTGAGGAGTCGCTCGTCTCCTGCATCCGCAAGGGGATCAGCATCGAGGGGGCAAGGCGCCGTCCCTACTACGACTCCCTGGGCAAGGTTGACTTCATGTCGAGCGCCGCGCTCGGCGTCGTCGAGCTCAAGGATGGCAGGATCCGCATCCTCTTCATGAACCAGCCCTTCATCAACCAGTCCAGGCAGGACGGGTTCAACTCGGCAGAAGACATCGAGGCCGTGGCCAACGAGCGCCGCAATCCGGTCAACCTCGGTCTGCTCAAGGCTGCGGATCTCGCGGTGCGCACGAAGCACAGCGGCGAGGTCCTGGCGACCTTCAACGGGCTTGAGCGCCTGATCCGCTACCGCCTCCTCTCCTGCTGCGACAAGGACTCGCTCTTCGAGATCACCGTCTACGACTGCTCGCAGATAGGCAGCCAGGGCAGCGTCTCGGCCCTCATGAACCTGCGCTACCTCTACACGGACATCTACACCATTGATCTGAGCGAGATGACCGTGAGGGACTGCCAGCGCGGCGACATCGCCGAGGACGTGCCGGGCGAGAGCATCATCGGCAGCACCGGCGCGCTTGCAAGCATGCTCCCCGAGATCTTCCCGGCAGACCGCGCCCGCTACGAGCGCTTCATCGATCCCAACACCCTTGTGGAGCGCCTCGATAGCGCCGACATGGGGGTGCTGCGCGGGATCTTCCGCACCAAGGAAGCCGATGGGCGCTTTTCCTGGATGTCCCACCGCATGCTGCGCATGCCCAACGCCGTGCGCACCCAGGCCCTCTATGCCGTGCGCCTGATGGACGTCGGCACCGACGTGGACGAGGTGGAGCTTCTGCGCTCGGACGCCTACGGCAAGCTCACCTCGCCGGCGCCCGGCGGGATGGATGGCGGCATGCTCTGGGAGAACCTGCTGCTCTCAAGCCCCCTGCCCGTCTTCTGGAAGGGCAAGGATCGGTGCTTCCTCGGCGCCTCCAGGAGCTTCCTCGACTACTACGGCTTCAGCTCGCAAAGCGAGATCCTGGGCAAGACCGACGAGGACATGCGCTGGCATCCCTTCAACGAGCCCTACCGCAACGACGAGGAGGACATCTTGAAGACCGGCGAGACCCACGAATGCGTCCCCGGCAAGTGCATCTGCAGGAACGTCTCGCACAACATCGTCTCCACGAAGTGGCCGCTCTACCGCAACGGCGAGGTGGCAGGACTCATGGGCTACTTCTTCGACGAGCAGATGCTCTCGCGCTTTTCAAAAAACGCCTGCGGCGCACGCATCGACCCGGACACCGGCTTTGCGACCGTCGACACCTTCCTAGACGATCTAGCGCGCTTCGAGGCTGACAACCGCGTCAGCGGCCGGCAGTTCGGGATCATCCTCGCCAGCGTTCCCGAGTTCGGCAGGCTGCTGTCAAACTACGGCCGCCCCGCGATGCTCTCGGCCCTCAAGGAGAGCGCCGGCGTGATAAGGCGCGAGGCCGGATCGGCAGCCTCGTGCACGCGCGTCGGCCCCAGCCAGTTCGCGGTGATCACCGAGTGCGCCTCCAAGGGCGCGCTCTTCGCGGTTGCCAGCAGGATCAGGAAAGGGATCGGCGCCATCCGCAGCGCCGGCGGGGCCAGCTGCACGCTCTTTGCAAGGATGACCGTGATCGAGCCTTCAAGGGCATCTGGGTTCCGCGGCAGGCTTTTTGGACTGGTCACCGAGGTGGCGGACGATCCGTCATGCTCAGGCTTGCTTTCAGGCAGCCGCGTCGTGCACGCGCTTTTAGACGAGATCCCCATAGGCTGCTGCGTGCTGGGGCCTGCATTGGCAGTGCGCTTTTGCAACCGCGAGGCCGGGCGCATGCTCGGATACGATCCCTTGGAGCTCACCGGTCGCACGCTTGGCAGCGCGCCGCTTGAGTGCACCTTTGCAAACGGCTCGGAGATCACGTCCCAAAACGGCCCGGTGATGGCCGCGCTCTCAAGCGGCAGCGTCAAGGGAGCCGAGGTCTTCATGAAGGCCCATGACGGCAGCGATGTGCTCGCCCGCATGACGGTAGTCCCCATAAGGGACGCGGGGGGCGAGGCAAACGAGACCGCCGCCTTCTTCACGCCGCTTGCCGACCGCCGCTACAACCGCGCCTTGGTGCGCGCGATCTACGAGGTGGCAACGCGCGATCCGGTGACTGGGCTGCCCGGGCGCAAGTTCATGGAGTCGTGCCTGGACGAGGCGCTGGAGTCCTACCGGCGCACCGGCCACCCCTTTGCCGTGCTGCTCCTCGACATCGACGCGCTGCATGATCTCAACACCCAGCACGGGCATGCCAAGGGCGACGCGGTGCTGCGCGCCGTGGGCTCGCAGCTGCGCCTCTACGGCCGCAAGAGCGATCAGTTCTGCCGCTGGGGCGATGACGAGTTCGTGGGGCTCTTGCAGATCAGGACCCCGCAGGGTGCCAGGGAGGCCGGGGAGCGCTTCATCAAGCTCGCCGGCACCTGCCACGCGCAGTCAGGCGGCGAGGACATCCCCTTCAGCGCCGCCATCGGCATAGCCCTGCCCCGCAACGGAGATTCCGTGGTCTCGATCATCGAGCGCGCCGATCACTGCATGTTCAGGGCCCAGAGGCGCGGCAGCGGCCAGATAGAGATGGACGAGGTTCCGGAAAATGGCTGACGCGGCACGCTTGTCGTCCATCAGGGTGGACGAAAATGCCGCTTGGGCATAGCATTTAGGAAATGCATGCCAGGCGCCGGCTCTGGCATCGCCTGTCCAGCAGTGAACATCCATAGCGCCGGCGCAGCCTGCCGAGGTCGGCAGGGCGCGCCGTGAGAGGGCCCATCATGTCCGATTTCAGCAACCAGTCGTCTCCAGGAGAGCTCAAGCGCGTCTTGAACGCGCTTCCCGAGGCCCTTTGCGCTTTCAGGCAGGGCGAGAGCCGCCCTTTCTTCGTGAACAGCGCCTGGCTCAGGAAGATGGAGGCTTCAAGCGTCAATGAGCTGTGCGCCAGGTGCTTCGGGAACATCGTCAACTGCCTGCACCCCGACGATCGCGCCCGCGCCGCCGAGTACCTCTCAGCCCCGATCGAGGATGGCGGGAGCCGCAACATGGACTGCCGAGTGGTGACCTCCAAGGGAAACGTGCTGCGCGTGCGCATGAACTTTCGCAACATGGCCGATCCCAAGGCGGGGGCGGTGCGCCTGTGCAGCTTCCTTGAAATAGGCGACGCCCTGCTCAAGGCGCCTTCGGAGGAGACGGATCCGCTCACCGGCCTGCCCTCGCTGCATGCTTTCATCCAGGCGATGGAGGAGCGCCGGAAGGAGGGCCGGGGCAGCCTAGCGGTGCTCTTCATCGACATCGTGAACTTCCGCCTTCTGAACCTGCACAAGGGCGTCTCCTCAGGCGACATGTTCCTAAAGTCCTTCGGCCAGAGGCTCAAGCGCCTCTTCCCCGACGGCATGGTCTCGCATTTCGACGCCGACCACTTCGCGGTGCTCGCCCCCGCCGAAGGCATCGACGATCGCGCCGGAGAGGTGCGCGACATCGCGCGCTGCTTCTCCTCAAGCATCGACGCCACCGTGGGCAAGTGCGCCTGGGATAGCGATCTGACGAGCGCCGAGCTGGCCTGCAGCCGCGCCAAGATGGCCTCCGACGAGTGCCGCCGCCACGACAACACCTTCTTCCTCTCATTCACCCCGCAGATGGGGCAGCGCCTTGAGATCTCCGAGTACGTCGCCACCAGCATCGACACGGCGATAAGCCGCGGCTGGATCAAGGTCTACTACCAGCCGATCATCCGCAGCCTCACCGGGTAGCTGTGCAGCTTCGAGGCCCTCGCCCGCTGGGACGATCCGGCGCGCGGCCTGCTCCCGCCCGCGCAGTTCATCGCCCCCTTGGAGGAGGCGCAGCAGATCTGGAAGCTCGACCTGTGCGTGATCCGCCAGGCCGTATCCCAGATGGCCTCGCGCGAGAGGCAGGGACTGCCCGAGATCCCAATCTCGGTGAACCTCTCGCGCATGGACTTCCTGCACTGCGACATCTTCAAGGAGATCGAAGACCTCCTAAGAAGGCACGACGTCCCCAGGCGCATGCTCCACATCGAGATCACCGAGAGCGTCATGACCTCGCGCGAGGAGGTGGTGCGCAGCGCCATCGACTCGTTCATCTCGGCAGGCTACGAGCTGTGGATGGACGACTTCGGCAGCGGTTACTCGACGTTGAACCAGCTCAAGGACAGCAAGTTCGACCTCCTCAAGCTCGACATGGCATTCCTCAGGAGCGACACCCCGCGCTCGCGCGCGATCATCTCCTCGATCATAGCCATGGACAAGCGCATCGGGATCCGCACGCTCGCCGAGGGCGTCGAGACGCCCGAGCAGGCGGAGTTCCTGCGCAACTGTGGCTGCGAGAAGCTCCAAGGCTACTTCTTCGGCAGGCCCCTGCCCTTCGAGGAGTCGCTGGCCTCCTGCCTGCGCAGCGGGATCGCGCTTGAAAACCCCAAGCGCAAGTCCTATTACGACGCCCTCTCCCATGTGGACTTCCTAAAGGGGATCCCACTTCTGATCACCGAGCTTAGGGAGGGGCGCATCCGCGTGCTCTTCATGAACGGCGACGCAAGGCGAGAGCTCAAGGAGATCGGGGTCGAGGGCAGCGACGGCGCAGAGGCGCTTGCCAACGCCAAGGGCACCTCGCTCAACCGCGATCTCATGAAGGCAGCCGAGCTTGCCATCCGCACCGGGAGGTTCGAGAACGTCCTTTGCAAGGTAAACGGCCAATCCCGCGTCTTCCGCTTCCGCTTGCTCAGCCGCTGCGGCGGCGACAGCCTCTTTGAGACCAACCTGTACGACTCCTCTCGCGTCGAGCAGGAGTTCCAGGGCAGCCTGGCCTCGCTCGTGCACCTGCGCTGCTTCTACTCGGGGCTCTACGACATCGATCTGAACGAGGGAACGGTCAGAAGCTGCCTGTACGCAGACGACACCGAGGCCGCGCCCTCCTCCCCGCTCATAGGCGGCGATGGCAGGGCCTCCGAGATCCTCCCTGAGATCCTGCCTGCCGACCGCAAGCGCTACCTCGCATTCCTCGATCCAAAAACCCTGGGAGGGCGACTCGCAGGCGACAGGAACGGGCTGGTGCGCGGGATCTTCCGCACCCGAGACGAGGACGGCAGCTTCCGCTGGATGTCCCACCGCATCGTGCGCGTGCCAAGCGGCCCGTGCTCAAGCGCCATCTACGGCGTGCGCCCGCTCGACGTGGGCACGGACCGCGACGAGGCCGACCTCTTGAGCTCCCATGCCTTCGGACAGCGTCCGCACGCGCTTGACGACAAGGATCTGCTCTGGGAGAACCTGATGCTCGGAAGCCCGCTGCCGCTGTTCTGGAAGGACTCCAAGCGCCGCTTCCTCGGCGCATCCAGGCGCTTCCTCGACTACTACGGCTTGAGCTCGCAGGGCGACATCATCGGCAAGACCGACGAGGACATGCGCTGGCACCCGGGCAACGGCCCCTACCGCGAAGACGAGCAGGAGGTGCTCAGGTCCGGGGAGATCCACGAGAGCGTGCCCGGCAAGTGCATCGCCCACGGGATCACCCACAGCATCCTTGCCACCAAGTGGCCGGTGTTCCGCAACGGCAAGGTCGACGGCCTCATGGGCTACTTCCTCGACGAGGAGATGGTGCGCGGGCTCACCGCCGGCGCAAGCGCCGCGGCATCGAAGCTCGATGCCGACACCGGATTGCCCATGGTCGAGTCATTCCTCGACGACCTCGCCCACTACGAGTCTGACAACCGCCTGGACGGCCGCAAGTTCGGGATCATCATGATCCAGATCCCGCAGTTCAAGCGCATTCTCGCCTTCTTCGGCACCGAGGCCATGCGCGCGGCCGTGCGCGCCTGCGCCGAGGTGGTAAGGCGCGAGGCGGGGCCTTCGGCATCGTGCTCCCGCGTCGGCACCGGCCAGTTCGCGGTGATCACCCAGTGTTCCGATCGCAGGGATCTCGAGGCGGTGGCCCAGCGGATCCGCAGCGGCATCGGCGCCATCCACCGGGTTGGCGGAGCCGACTGCTCGCTCTTTGCCAGGGCCTCGGTCGTGCCTCCCGGGCAGTCTGAGAAATTCAGGAGCCTCTTGCTCTCATCGGTCGTCGAGCAGGCCGCCGAGTCGAGCGCCGGCCTCCCGGGCTTCTCGATGAACAACCGCCTCGTGCGCTCGCTCATGGACGACATCCCCATAGGCTGCTACATCGTCCGCCCCGACTGCACGATGACGTACTGGAATCGCGAGGCGGCAAAGCTGCTGGGCTACGGTCCCGAGGAGATGATAGGGCGCAAGTGCACGGAGCTGCCGCTTGGCTGCGCCGCGACCAACAGCTCGCCCATTCCCCTGGAGAAGTGCCCGGCCATGCTCGCGCTCTCAACCGGATCCCCGCAGACCATCGAGATGTTCATGACCGCGAAGGACGGAAGCGACGTGCTCATCCGCAACACGCTCGTCCCCATCAGCGACGGCAGCGGCGGCACGGATGTCGCGGCGCTCTTCACGCCGCTCTCCGACAGCCGCTACAACCACACGCTCGTGCGCGCCATCTACGAGGTCGCGACGCACGACCGCCTGACCGGGCTGCCCGGGCGCAAGTACATGGAGGAGTGCCTAAGGGACGCCCTGGAGAGCTACCGCCGCACCGGTCACAGCTTCGCCGTGGTCCTGGCCGACATCGACCACTTCCACGAGTTCAATGTGAAGCTCGGGCGCGAGGCCGGCGACGCCGTGCTCGCCCAGGTGGGATCGCTTTTGCGCCACAACGGCCGCAAGAGCGACATCTTCTGCCGCTGGGGCGGCGACGAGATAGTAGCTCTCCTGCAGATCCGCTCCCCCGGCAGCGCCAGGCAGGCCGCTGAGCGCTTCCTCAAGATAGCAGGCGGCGGCAAGGCCGTCTTCAAGGGCCATGCCATCAGGTTCTGCTGCTCGGTGGGCATAGCGCTGCCAGGCAGGGACGACACCGTGGTCTCCATAATCGAGCGCGCCGACCGCCTGATGTTCAAAGCCAGGGAGGCCAAGGGCGGCGAGCGCATCGAGGCCGATCCGTCGGTCTGACGCGCATGCGGCACGACGCACCCGCGCCTTTGCGCATAGCGCCATGTTCGCCGCGCACGCGATCAGGAAGATCCCCAAATGCTCTCATGCCGCCACGGTTGCCTCGCAGGCAACCATGCCGGCGTGATGAGTCACATGATGCTGTGCCTCATCATGCGCTGCCTTGAGATCATGGAGAAGCCATGCAGCGTGGCGGACCCCGCGCCGGCGGGGGGCTATGCTCCGAGCACCCGGTCTTTGCCAGCAAGAACCGCAGTCCTGGCCTTGATTGAGAAGATCCGCAAGCCTGAGAAGTTGCGCGCAATCGTCCCCGGGTGCTTCAGGGCGCTCGACGGCCTTGCCAAGGAGGCCATCAGCCTCATCGATCCATCGAACGAGGAGAAGGGAGGCTTCGAGGCCCTGGTCAAGGCCCAGGGCGATCTCGTGGACATCCTCGCCAAGTTCGAGCCCAAGCTAGTGAGGATGGCGCCTGAGGATCGGAACAGGAAAGCCAGAGGCAGGGGCAAGGCCGCGCCAAAGTGAGGGCAGAAAGCGCCCTTGCACCCATCTGGCTTAATCAGCAAGAACTTTGGGCGCCTGGACTAAGCCGGCTGCAGCTTAGGCAGGCCCAGTTGATGCGGCGCTGCAAGCAAGCCTCCCTCCAATGCGCTAAGTGCTAGGAGGAGGCTTTCATGCGCGCGCCCTGGCGTCAGCTTGCGCCGCTTGGGATCCTGGAGCCTGAAAGCTCACGCGCGATGGCGCTTAAGCTGCCTGCGCAGGGCCTTTAACGCATCTGCGCGCTGGCGAGCCGATCCATCGAAGAAGCGCGGATGAGCGTTCCAGAACGCCAATGCCTTGGCCCAAGGCGTTCTTAGCGGTGCCATCAAGCACCTGCCCGTGTTTATTGCATCACCATCAATGGTGGCTGAGACTGGCTTTACACCACCTTTTTTGGCCAGCGCCCCGGCCATCTCCTTTAACGCCTTCCCTATCGACTTTCCTGTTTTAGAGCTGATTGCAAAGACGCGGCAGACTGCGCGGACAGCGGTGTCGCCCAGCCCGTCTGTTTGCAAGCCCCTCTTTGCGAAGACGTCGCGCAGCGGCCTGCCGCTTAAGAGAGTCGCTACGGCGCGGCAGGCAGCGTCGGCAATGACCGGACTGATGTCGCACTCAGGCAGGAGGGCATCGAGCCCGGCCATGGCCTTGGCTGCCGATTCAAGGCCGCCTATGATGGACCTGCTCTCCGGGTCGAGCGCAAGCGCGCCCGTGCGGATCACGCCGTCGCTGCGGCAGGCCTGCGCTGCCATCGCCGCCCTGAGCCTTGCCTCTGCCTCACTCGTGGGGTTGCCACCGGGATCAAGGAGTCCGTCCTGCTCGCTTGCGGGCAGGGAGAAAATGAACTTTGAGATGCTCTCAACGGTCGGAGTTCCGTCTTGGTAGACCTCCACCTCCTTGAGGTTAAGGTGGTGGGCGTTGCTTTTGGCTTGCAGGACTAAGTTCATGGAAGGCCTTTCCTGCGCGCAGGCCTGGCTTCCGATGCAGGCGGCCGCGTCATCAGGCTGCATCAGGCGCACGGGCACGGGCATCCTCATGCTATCGATCGCCTCGGGGGCCACGCCATGGAGATCATCGCCCATGAGCTCTGAGCGGTATCCTCATGCCGTGCCGCGGTCATAAGCGGCTTTCATGGCGGCGAGGCGGCATTGGGGAAGGCCGCGTTGGGACGGCGCATGGAAAAGGTATCTGCCGGAAGTTGCAAAGTGACTGTAGGTTATTCACTATTCCCCTGATCGGCAGATCTGGGAAAGCGGCATGAGGGTGGCTTTGGGGGTGCTGGCAGGGCAGTTTCCGGCAGGGG
>CACYPI010000068.1 GCA_902776275.1 uncultured Aeromonadales bacterium | reverse complement strand
TATCATCAGACAATACATTGAAAACCAGAATACCCCCGATTAGGCGCCTTATATCCCCGGGCTGAAGCCCGGGGTTTTACGGCGCTTTTTTGATAAAAATCCCCGGCACTCTGCCGGGGATTTTTATTTCGATTCAAACAAGTTACGGCAGGACGAAGCCTATCTTGCGGTAGACGTCATCGAGGGTCTTCTGCGCGCGCTCGGCGGCCTTGTCAGCGCCGTGCCTCAGGATCTCCCTGAGATAGCCCTCGTCGACGCGGATCTCCTTGTAGCGCTTCTGGATCGGCTCGACCATCGCAACCACGGCGTCGCCGACCTCGCTCTTGAAGGTGCCGTACATCTGGCCCTTGAAGTGTTCGACCAGATCCTCGATGCTCCTGCCGGTGGCGGCGGACATGAGCTCGAGCAGGTTCGAGACGCCCGGCTTCTTGTCCCAGTCGTAGGCGATGACCGGCGGGTTGTCCGAGTCGGTCACGGCGCGCTTGAGCTTCTTGATGATCGATGCGGGATCCTCGAGGAGCCTGATGACGTTGTTGGGGTTGTCATCGGACTTGGACATCTTCTTGGTGGGATCCTGGAGGCTCATCACGCGGGCACCTGACTTGGGGAAGTAGCCCTCGGGCAGCGTGAAGGTCTGTCCGTAGAGCGAGTTGAAGCGCTCGGCGATGTCGCGGGTGATCTCGATGTGCTGGCGCTGATCGTCGCCCACCGGCACCAAGTCGGCCTGGTAGAGCAGGATGTCGGCGGCCATCAGCACCGGGTAGTCGTATAGGCCTGCCGAGACATTGCCTGCGCCGTAGCGCTTTGATTTGTCCTTGAACTGGGTCATGCGCGAGAGCTCGCCGAACTGGGTGTAGCAGTTGAGCACCCAGGAGAGCTGGCAGTGGGCCGGGACGTGGGACTGTAGGAAGAGCACGCAGCGGTGCGGATCGATCCCCGCGGCCATGAAGATGGCCAGCACGTCGAACGAGCGCTTGGCCAGATCCTTTGGATCCTGCCTCACGGTGATCGCGTGCTCGTTGACCACGCAGTAGACGCAGTCATAGTCGTCCTGGAGCTTGACCCAGTTGCGCAGCGATCCGATGTAGTTGCCGATGGAAAGCTCGCCTGACGGCTGGATGCCGCTGAAAATTATCTTTTTTGACATATTTGGCCCGTGAAAAGCAAAATCATGGCGCCGCGCCGCCAGGCGGCGCGGCTTGTGTGTACGCAGGGATCATACAACATCAGGCTTGGGCATTGGGGCGCGCACCATTGCCAGCTGCGCCGGCAGCCGCGGCTCCGGCGCGGCCTCAGATGGGCAGCGACATCACGAAGCGCGTGAAGTCCGGGAAGGAGTCGAACGAGGCGTCGGGGCTGATGTCCCTAGGATCGCCTGCGTAGTAGCCGTAGGTTAGGAAGGCCGAGGGCATCCCGGCGTTCTGGCCGCCTAGCACGTCGTTCTCGCTGTCGCCCACCATAACGGCCTCAGAAGGCCAGGCGCCCACCCTGCCGCATGCGTAGAGCACTGGCGCGGGATCGGGCTTGCGCCTTGAGAGCACCTCGCCACCTAGGATGAAGTCAAAAAGCGGCGCGAGCCCCATGTCACCTAGAAGCGGCACTGCGAACATCTGGGGCTTGTTGGTGCAGACGGCCAGCTTGATCCCAGCCTGCTTGAACTCCAAAAGTCCCTCGCTAACGCCTGGGAAGACCCGGTAGTCGGATGATAGCCCTGCAAGGTAGGCGCGGTTGAACGCCTCGCGGGCGCGCTTTAGGAGCGCTTTGTCGGCCGTGCCCTGCACGATGTCGCGGCGCCCCAGGATGCAGCGCTCAAGCAGCATCCAGACGCCGTTGCCCACGTAGGTGCGCGCCTCCTCGTAGGCAGGCTCCTTGATCCCGCACTCCATGCAGGCTGCGCATGCGGCCTTGGCAAGCTGCGGGAGCGTGTCGGCGAGCGTGCCGTCCAAGTCGAAGATCAGCGCCTTGGGGCGCTTTTCCATCTTCATGCTTCGAGGGCCTTTTGGAAGCCCCGCATCGCCTCCCGGCGATCCTTCTGCCCGAAGAAGGCCGATCCCACCACGAAGATCCGCGCGCCGGCGTCGGCGATCTCACGGATGTTGGCGGCGGAGACCCCGCCGTCGACCTCGATCAGGATCTTGCGGGCAGTCTCCTTGACCGCCATGCGCCTGACATCCTCGACCTTGCGCACGCAGGCGGGGATGAGCTTCTGCCCGCCGTAGCCCGGGTTCACCGTCATCACGAGCACGAAGTCCAGGCGGTCCCAGAGGTAGGAGAGCATCTGGGGCGGGGTCGAGGGGTTGAGCGCCAGCCCCGCCTTGAGGCCGCGCGACTGGATGTGCGCGAGCATCCTCTCGGCATGGGGGCAGGCCTCGGGGTGGAATGAAATCCACGAGGCCCCGGCATCCGCGTAGGCGTCGACGATGGCGTCGTCCACCGGATCCACCATCAGGTGGACGTCGAAGACCGCGTCGGGGAAGCGTTTGCGCAGCTGCTTTAGGAACATCGGCCCGAAGGTGAGGTTCGGGACGAAGTGGAAGTCCATGACGTCGAAGTGGATGACGTCAGAGCCGGCGTCGAGTGCGTCCTGCACGTCGTCGCCTAGCCTCAAAAGGTCGGCCGAAAGGATCGAGCCTGCGATGAGGTACCTCTTATCTGCCATTTGATGAAAGCCTTTTCTCTGTCTGGATGCGATCGAAAGTCTTTGCAAAGGGGCGGTTGGCGCGCAGAGAGCCCGGGAGGCTGCGCGCGTCGCGCAGCGCCGCCGCGGCGGTCGCGTAGTCGCCGGTCACCAGGACGTACCAGGGCCTGCCCTCGCGGGTGGTCTCGTAGATCCAGTAGCGCCCGGACACCGCCGCGGAGGCCTGCACGACCTGATCGCGGCTGCGCCCCGCTATGACCTGCAGGCTGTAGTGGTTCGGATCCTTGGTGTCAAGCTCGGCCGACGCACCGGGCACGCCCCCGCCGTACCTGTAGGAGCGCGCAGCGCCGCGCGATGCGCTGCGGCGCTGCTGCCTGCCCTGGGCCTTGCCGCCCTGGGCCTTGGCGGGCTGGTCGTCGAGGGCTGCTGCTGCGCGGTCGGCGATGGCCTTGGCCTTCGCCTGCTCGGCGGCTGCGGCCTCGGCCTCGGCCTGGTGCTCCTGCGCGTACTTCAGATCGGCCAGGCGCTTCTCCTCAGCCTCCTTGG
Organism: uncultured Aeromonadales bacterium; assembly: GCA_902776275.1. Lineage (GTDB taxonomy): Bacteria > Pseudomonadota > Gammaproteobacteria > Enterobacterales > Succinivibrionaceae > Succinivibrio. The sequence goes on along the minus strand of CACYPI010000068.1, from coordinate 8,980 downwards.
CCAGCGTGGCATCCTCCTTGGCGATGTCATCCTGGCGCAGGGAGTTGTCCGCGCGCGAAAGCGTGCCGTCAGAGGCCTTGCCTGCGTCCGCGGCGCCATTATTTGCCGGGGCGGCGTCCTTTACTTCAGATCCTCCCACTCCGCGTCGGGGTAAGCCCGGATCTTTTCCTGATCCGGCCTCGCTGTTCTCGATCTTCTCGAGCGTGTCGCCACGTAGTGTCACGGAATTCCTTGAAGTCTGATCAGGGGTCTTGGCCTCGATGCCCTCGCCCACGTCCTGAAGCAGCGCGCCGTCATCCTTCTGGGCGACGTCGGCAGTCCCCTTGGGGGCGCTATCGTCGACCTTGATGTCGCCGACGGCAGGCTTCGAAGTGCGAAGCGGGTTGGCCTCGGCGCTGGCATCGGCAGAGCCGCCGGCGCTGCCTGAGGCATTGCCGCTGCCGCCCTGCGAGCCATCGCCCTGCTGCGCGCCGCCAGAGGCTGCGGCGCCGCCTTGGGCGGCAGAGCTCTGCTGGGCGCCCTGCTGGACGACCTCCTCGGTCTGCGCCCCGTCCTTGCTCCCGAAGATGCTCGAGAGGAAGCCGGTGCCCATGAAGAGCGGGACCATGCACGCGAGCACGATGACCACGCACACGATCGTTATGAAGATTCCCGCGCCGTGCTTCCGGCGCTCCCCACCGGGCTCGCCGCCCGGACCGGGCATGCCGCCCGATGCATTCTTAGGATCTGCCATTAGGTTCTCCGTCTGTCTGATCACTGCACCTATATTACCCTTGCACTGTCCGAGCACAACGGCAAGCGCCGGCATAACGGCGCTGAAAACGTCCGAAAGCCCCGCCCTCTCATAGAGGCCGCGCGCGACCTCGAGGCTCTGCGCCTGAGTGAGCGCGGGCATCGGGAACTCCTCCATCTTGGCGATGCGGGTCTGCCGCACCGCCTGCGCCGCCCACAGCGGATGGCAGGCGGCGAGGAAGGCGAACCTGCCGGTGCCTGAGACCTGCATGCACAGCGTCTCAAGCTCCGAGAAGAAGCCCGAGACCGCCTTGTCGATGTCGTCGGCGATGACGAGGATCTTGCGCCTCCCCGGGATCGGCACCTTGCGCAGGTTGTCAGGGAGGTTCAGCGAAAGATCCCACTTGCTCCCGGGCAGCAGCTGCTGGAGGAAGAGCTCGCGCAGCTGCCTTGGGTCCTGATCGCGCGTGCAGGGCAGGAAGATCGTCTGGTAGCGCGGCTCGAGCATGGATGAGACCTGCTCGCACTCCGTGGTGCGCCCGCTGCCGCTGTCGCCTGAAAGCAGCACGAACTTGCCCTCGGCGTCCAGGGCATTGGCGACCTTCGAGGCGAACTGCGCCTCGATGGTGGAGATGACGGCGCTGCTGTCAGCCACGCTGCCCGTCCTTGAGCGAGGCGACGATGCCCCGCGCCTCATCGTCCGAGACGTCCGAGTAGACGGCAGCCTGCCCGAAGCGCTTTAGGAGCACGTAACGGATGGAGCCGTGGCGCACCTTCTTGTCGTGGCGCATGAGCCTTATGAAGTCGTCAGGCCCCATGTTCTGCGGGATCTCGGTTGGAAGATGGCAGGCCTTTATAAGGGCCTTGAGCCTTGAGAACTCCTCATGGGTGATGTAGCCGCGCCTCTGTGAGAGGGCGCCTGCGATGACCATGCCAAGGCCCACGCCCTCGCCGTGCAGCCAGGTGCCGAAGCCCAGGAAGGCCTCGATGGCGTGCCCGAAGGTGTGGCCGAAGTTCAAGATGGCCCTCACGCCGCCCTCGCGCTCATCGCGCGAGACCACGTCGGCCTTGACCTCGCAGCACCTGCCCACGATATGGGCGAGCACCTCGGGATCGTGCTCGAAGACCTTGTGGCAGTTATGCTCGAGGTAGCTGAAGAAATCCGTGTCGCAGATGGCGGCGGTCTTGATGATCTCGCCCATGCCGGCTGCGATCTCGCGCTCAGGCAGGGTCTTCAAGGTCTTGAGATCGGCCACGACCGCCTTGGGCTGGTGGAAGGCGCCGATCATGTTCTTCCCAAGCGGGTGGTTGATGGCGGTCTTGCCGCCGACCGAGGAGTCGACCATCGCAAGGAGCGTGGTCGGAAGCTGGATGAAGGGCACCCCGCGCTGGTAGCAGGCGGCGGCGAATCCCGCCATGTCGCCCACCACGCCGCCGCCCAGGGCGGCCACCGCGCAGTCGCGGCCAAAGCCCGACTCCAGAAGAGCAGTTAAGATCTGCATCCAGGACTCGGCGGTCTTGTACTTCTCGCCGTCGCGGAGCACGCAGGACCTGGCCTTGAAGCCTGCATTCTCAAGCGATCTTGCCGCCTGCTCCAGATAGAGCAGCCCCACGGTGTCGTTGGTGACCACCATGATGTCGGTGCGGTCGCCGAGCGCCTTGCGCGCCCCGGCGCCGGCATCGACCTCGCTGCCGCTTCCAATTACGATCGGATACGAACGGTCGCCCAAGCCGACCACGATTGTGCGAGCACTCACAGCTGCCCCCTGTCCTTGTCCAGTTCCTTCAAGCGCTTGCGGATCTCCGCCACGCACGCTCGCACGCCCAGGCGGCCGCTGTCGATGATGATATCCCCGATCTGGCGGTACAGCGGGTCGCGGTAGGCGAAAATCTCGGCGAGCCTGCCCCGCCTGTCTTCGGTTGCGATCATAGGGCGGTTCTGGTCGTGCATCGTGCGCTGGTACTGCGCGTCGACGTCGGCGCGCAGGTAGACGACGGTGCCGCCGTTCTTGAGGATCCCGAGGTTTTCAGGAGTTACCACCACGCCGCCGCCGGTTGCGACTACCGCCTCGAAGTTGAGCGAGTCCTTGAGGATCGCCGTCTCGCGGCGGCGGAACCCCGCCTCGCCTTCGCGCTTGAAGATCTCGGGAATGGACATGCCGCTCTTCATGACGATGCGCTCGTCGAGATCGATGAACGGCTTGCCGAGCACAAGCGCCAGGCTCCTGCCGACGCTGGTCTTGCCCGCTCCCATGGGCCCCACCAGGTAAACCCTCAAGAAGCGCTCGGACATGTTCCCTCCCAAGGCGCAGGGCGCCCTTGTCCAATGGTAAAATGACCAGATTGCGGCCCTGCCATTGCTCGCGGCAGGCCGCCCGATTTTTCAATAATATCATTAACAGGCGGCGGCCACCCCTGCCCTGCTGTGCCAAGCGGGGCCTGCGGCCGCCCTGCGCGGGTTCTCCCGCGATGGATGTGCGCTTTGACTTTGAGAAAACTGCTCGGATCGGCCCTCTGGGCCGTACTCTTCATGGGTGCAGTGTCATCGGCCGCGGCTGCCGGATTCTACTACAAGGCCTTGGGCGACCTGCCGGACGTCACGGAGCTCAAGACCGTGACCTTCGAGACCCCGATGCAGATCTTCACTTCAGACGGCAAGCTCATCGGCGAGTTCGGCGAGGCCAAGAGGATCCCGGTGCCGCTTGACGCCATCCCGCTCAAGCTCAGGCAGGCCTTCCTTTCGATCGAGGACAGCCGCTTCTACGAGCACTCGGGCATCGACCCGATCGGCATCCTGCGCGCCGTCGCCGTCGCGGTCGGCAACTCAGGCAACGCCACCCAGGGCGCCTCGACCATCACCCAGCAGGTGGCCAGGAACTTCTTCCTGACCCGCGAGAAGACCATCAAGCGCAAGCTCAAGGAGATGTTCATCTCGCTGCGCATCGAGCAGATCCTCACTAAAGACGAGATCTTCGAGCTCTACTTGAACAAGATCGCCTTAGGCCACAACGCCTACGGCGTCGCGGCCGCCGCGCAGATCTACTACGGCAAGGAGCTCAAGGACCTGACGCTGGGCGAGATGGCGACCATCGCAGGATTGCCCAAGGCGCCGTCCAACCTAAACCCGATCTCAAACCCCGAGCGCTCGCGCGACCGCCGCGCGGTCGTGCTCTCGCGCATGGTGGACCAGGGCTTCATCACCAAGCAGGAGGCCGATGCGGCAAACGCCGAGCCGTACAAGGCCGTGAAGCACGGCGCCCCGCTTGAGGCCTACGCGCCATACGTCGCCGAGAACGCCCGCCAGTTCGCGCTGGACACCTTCGGGGAGAGCGCCTACACCGACGGCCTGAAGATCTACACCACGGTGAACTCAGCGCGCGCCGAGGCGGCGCACCTTGCGGTGTTCAAGGGCGTCACCGCCTACGACCACCGTCACGGCTACCGCGGGCCTGCGGGCAACGTCCATGGGATAAAAGGCTTTGTGGACAACCAGGACGGACGCGACCACGTGCTGCGCGGCTACGACCGCTACCACTACATCTTCCCGGCGATCGTCGCATCGCTCGACGACAAGGCGAAGACCGCCACGATCATCAAGATCGGAAACAAGCAGGGCACCATCGCCTGGGACAACATGAAGTGGGCCTCGGCCTTCAAGACCGACCGCTCGCAGGGACCGGCCCCGCGCAAGCCCTCTGACATCATGCGCCAGGGCGACATCGTCTACTACTGCAAGGCAGACTCCGGCTCCGACGTGCTCACCCAACTGCCCGAGGTCGAGTCGGCTCTGGTGGCGCTCAACCCCTATGACGGCGGCATCGAGGCGTTAGTCGGCGGCTTTGACTTCGAGAAGAGCAAGTTCGACCGCACCACCCAGGCCAAGCGCCAGGTAGGCTCGAACTTCAAGCCCTTCCTGTATTCCTCGGCCGTGGCCAAGGGGATCTCCATCAACTCTCTGTTCATGGACGAGCCGATCAGGACCTGGGACCCCGGCTCGCGCACCTGGTGGGAGCCCAAGAACACCCCCAACCGCTACGACGGCATCATGACGCTGCGCGAGGGCCTGGCCCGCTCGAAGAACATGGTGTCGGTGCGCCTCATAAGGCAGGTCGGCGTGCACAATGCGGTGACCCACATCCAGAAGTTCGGCTTCGACATCCCGAGGTCACAGCAGGTCGAGTCGATGGCCCTGGGCACCGTCGAGGTCACCCCGCTTGACCTCGTGACCGGCTACGCCACCTTCTCAAACGGCGGCTACAAGATCACCCCCTACCTCATCACCAAGGTGCTCAAGGACGGGAAGGTGATCTACGAGGCCAAGCCCAAGCGCGCCGATCCCAGCGCGCCCGACCGCGTCATCAACAGCATCGAGCTTGCCTACGACGACAGCGTGCCTGAGAACCCGGACCTCGCGCCCCAGGTGCTCTCCCACGGCAACGCCTACATCGTCGCCGACATGATGCGCTCGGTGATCTACGGCGGCGAGGGCGTCACCGGACCCTACTGGGGCACCGGCGGCAGGGCCCAGGCCATCACGAAGCGCACCGATCTGCACGGCAAGACCGGCACGACCAACGACGTCCACGACGCCTGGTTCTCAGGCTTCAACACCAATTTAGTGGCAACGTCCTGGATGGGCTTTGACACCGACCGCGACCTGGGCTACTCGGCAACCCAGGGCCCAGAGGGCGGCGCGTACTCGGCGCTGCCGGTGTGGGCGGAGTTCTTCAAGCGCGCCGAGGAAGGCGTGCCGCAGACTCCCATGCCCAAGCCACTGGACATCATGCAGTGCACCAACCAGGGCATCACCGACATCTGCCTTAAGGGATCAGAGGCGGTCTCAGAAGGCGGCGTCGACGACGGCCTGGTGGGCGATGACGGCACTGTGAGCGGTGGGGCATCCCCGTCAGGCAGCGCGCCTGCGGGCGACGCAAGCGCCCAGCCTTCAGGCGATGGCCAGGCCCCGGCTCCAGCACCCAGCAAGGGCAACAGCAGCGACACCGGCACGGGGTCTGACGACATCTTCTGACGAAGGCTCAGAGCCAAATACGCGCGCGCCCGGCTGGGAGGCCTGCCGGGCGCGTTTTTTTACAGATATGGCGCTAGTCGGACGTCGTCATGTAGTCGTACATCGACCGCTCGACCGGGCGGTCGAGCGTCCACTCGAGCTCGACTATTGGATTGCCATTGGCGTCAGTGGTGTTCTTCGAGTTCTTGAATCTCATGTCGCCGAGGAAGTAGAAGTTCTTGCCCTCGCTGCCATTGCCCGAGGTGCTCTTGCGCATGAAGAGCCCCACGCGCACGCCGTTTTTGGCAGACTCGCGCATCCGCTTCACGTCAGGCGATTCCGTGGTCCTTTTGTTCTTTGACATCGAGATCAGCTCCGTCGGGGAGATGAAGCGGTCGGCATAATCGATTGACTTGTCGATCGCCTTGTCCTTGACGTAGTTGATGAAGATCGGCAGCGTCCTGGTCTTTTCGTTGTAGGCGTAGCCGCCGATGTTCTGCGCCACCGGCGCAGTGTCCCAGTTGAGCAGCCTCGCCACGTCGCGGTAGCTGTAGCTGCGGCCGATGGAAAGCATCGTCGACCCGTAGCGGTCCTTGTAATCGCGCTCATAGCGAGAAAGCCCGAATGACACGAGGGCGGCGACCTGGCTGCGGAAAGCCTGGTTGCAGAGCATCTCCTCCATCGAGCGCGAGGCGCACAGCGTGCCGTCCCGCCCCTGCCCTGCAAGGACGCACTTGTTGAAGGCGCTGCCCTGGCCCTCCTCAAACCGGCCTTCCATGATGTTGCCAAGCTGCACGGGATTCACGCATGAGGGATCGTCATCCCCGTACTCCTTTGAAAGGGCTTCGCGCACATAGGCGACGAGATCTCCGCATCCCTCGAGCATTCCCCTGAGCATGAGCAGCTCGTGCGGGCGCTTGCCCGAGGCGAAGCGGCAGGAGATGAACTGCACCGCAAGCTCTTCATCCGCGTTCAGCGCGCCCTTGTCCGGATAATCCGGCTCGTACTTGCGCAGGAAGGTGTGGTAGCTGCGCAGCTGCGGGTTGTCGAAGAGCCTTAGGACGTCCATACCCGAGAGTTTGTCGTAGTCGGAGATCGTGGGGATCCGCCCAAGCCGGTCCTTCAAGTTCTGGTAGTTCTTCTTGATGTTGGCAAGCGAGCTGAAGTTCGCCGTATCGATGGACGCGTAGATGCGCTTGCGCGAGATCTCGTCGAAGTGGATGGTGGACGGCCCCTTGATGACCTTCGAGCCCTCGGCGACATAGCGCCTGTAGCTGTCCTTGTCCCAGGAGCGGTCTCCAGACAGCGCCAGAGGCACCATGAAGTTGTTGCGGTAGTTGGCGATGAAGTCCAACACCACCGTGAATTCCTTGCCCTCGTTGCGCCGAAGGCCGCGGCCCAGCTGCTGCACGAAGACTATTGGCGACTGGGTGGGGCGCAGCAGGATCACCTGGTTTACGCAGGGAATGTCGATGCCTTCGTTGAATATCTCCTGCGTGAGGATGTAGTCAAGCGCATCATCTCCGTCTGACTCAAGACGCCTGACCGCATCAAGGCGCGCCTCCTGCGAGTCGGAGCCTGAAAGCGCGATTGTGCGCAATCCGGCCGAATTGAACTTTTTCGAGAGATCCCTCGCTTCCATGAGGCTGCGACAGAACATGAGCCCCCGCACCCTGCTGCCGCTGAAGCCGTAATACCTTGCGACGTCCAGAATATGCTTGACGCGCTCGTCGCAGGTCAGGCGCGAGAAATCCGACTCCTCGTCAAGCGGCTTGCCGTCAACGCTAATGTCGCAGACGCCGAAGTAGTGAAAAGGACAGATCAGGTTTTCCTCGATGGCGTCCTGCAGCCTGATCTCAAGCGCGATGTTGTGGTTAAACAGCGTGAACACGTCCTCGCTGTCCTTTGAGTTTTTGGTGCGCTCAGGGGTGGCGGTCATGCCAAGGAGCATTTTTGGCTTGAACCACGAGATGATCTTCTTGTAGCTTGCAGCCTCGCTGTGGTGGGCCTCATCGATGATCACGTACTCGAAGCGGTCTTGCTCGAAGCTTCTGAGGTTGTCGTCCTTCGAGATGGTCTGCACGGTCCCGAAGACATAGTCTGCGCAGCCTGCGTCCTTCTGCGCACCGCCCATGAAGCCGTAGGTCGCGCTGTCTCCAAGCACTCTTCTGAAGCTCTCAAGCGACTTCTTTGCGATCTGCTCTCGGTGCACCAGGAAGAGCACGCTGCGCGCCCCAAGCTCCCTCATTGCAAGCGCCGCGGCATAGGTCTTGCCGGTGCCGGTGGCGGAAATGAGCAAGGCCCTCGACTCGCCGCTGCTTATCAAGTTCTTCAGAGCGTTTATGAACTGGGCCTGCATGCTGTTTGGCTCGATGCGCCTGGAATCGCGCTCCCGCACCGCTGCCTCCACCGCGCCCGCGCGGGCCGCCTTCGCCTTCTCGTATTCCTCGCGGTAGGCTGGAAGCACTGACCTGACGTCCTCGCCCAGGCTCCAGAGATCCTCAAAGCGGCGGCGAAACTGGCCGGCCATGGCCCCGCCCTTGGCGCACAACAGGCTCACGTTCCATTCGTGGTTAAGCGTCAAGGCGTTTGACGTTATGTTGGAGCTGCCGACGATGATGCGCATGGTGTCGTCTGACTGCGAGAAGAGATAGCCCTTGGTGTGGAACCCGACCGCTCCCGCGCAGCGGTACATGCGCACCTGAAGGTTCCTGAGCGTGAGCAAGGGCTCCAAGGCTGACGGCTCGGTGAAGCACAGGTAGTCGGTGGTGAGGATCCTGCCCTTCACGCCCCTGGCATCAAGTTCCATGAGCTCGGCAAGCAGGGGCTCTATCCCGCCCCTTGTCATGAAGGCGACACTAAGGTCGAATGAACTGCACTGCCTGAGCTCGTCCTCGATGGCGGTGAGCACTTTCTCGCCCTTCTCCCAGACGTTGGTAACGAGCCTTGGCGCCTGGCCGCTCTCGTCGCGCTTGCCATCGCCGTCCACGAACGAGTACTGAAGCTTGACACCCAGATCGCCAAACGGGTCCAACTGATTGTCAACTGACATGAAGCTCTCCTGATCTTTTGCCCAGGATAGCAGCGAAAGACCAATTTTGCAGATGAGGCGCGGGCTCTGTCCGCTCGGGGTTTTGATTAGTCAACTACCCGCGACTGAAGTCGCGAGCTTGAGGGAATCTTTCGATACCTCAATTTGCTTAGATAGGCCAGGCTTACTGCATTCGCAGTCTTGCGAGG
>CACYPI010000067.1 GCA_902776275.1 uncultured Aeromonadales bacterium | reverse complement strand
GCCCGAGGCCGAGACCACGGTGCGCGTTGACACCAAGGTGCTCGACGACATCATGAACATGGTCGGCGAGCTGGTGCTCGTGCGCAACCGCCTGCTCAACATGGCGGCCCACCGCAGCGACCACGAGATGACCAAGGCCATCTCCAACCTCGACGTCGTGACCGGCGACCTCCAGGCCGCAGTCATGAAGACCCGCATGCAGCCGGTGAAGAAGGTGTTCGGCCGCTTCCCGCGCGTCGTGCGCGATCTGGCCCACAAGCTTGGCAAGAAGATCGAGCTGCGCATGGAAGGCGAGGACACGGAGCTGGACAAGAACCTCGTGGACGCGCTTGCCGACCCGATGGTCCACATGGTTCGCAACTGCTGCGACCACGGCATCGAGACCCCGGACGTGCGCCGTTCGATGGGCAAGCCCGAGACCGGCGTGGTGCTGCTCGCCGCAGCCCAGCAGGGCGACCACATCCTGCTGCGCATCAGCGACGACGGCGCCGGCATGGACCCGGACGTGCTGCGCCAGGCCGCGGTGCGCAAGGGCCTCTTGGACCAGGCTTCCGCCGACCGGCTCTCGGATGCCGAGGCGCTCGATCTCATCTTCGCGCCGGGCTTCTCGACCAACACCGTCGTGACCGACATCTCAGGCCGCGGCGTGGGCATGGACGTCGTGAAGACCAACATCAACAAGCTCAACGGCTCCGTGAGGGTGCTCTCCACCTTCGGCAAGGGCACGACCATCGAGATCAAGGTCCCGCTGACCCTCGCGATCCTGCCGACCATGATGATCTCGGTGAGCAACCACACCTTCGCGCTTCCGCTGACCTCGGTCTCCGAGATCTTCTACCTCAGCCTTGAGAACATGCGCAACGTCGATGGCCTGAACACCATCGTCATCCGCGACAAGGCCATCCCGCTGTTCTTCTTAAAGCAGTGGTTCGACGGCGCCCCGATCACCGAGTACATGAAGCACAAGGCCCACATCGTGCTCGTGCAGGTCGGCGCGGCGCAGCTCGTGGGCTTCGTTGTGGACGATCTGCTGGGGCAGGAGGAAGTGGTGATCAAGCCGCTCGACAGCCTGCTCAGGCACACTCCGGGCATGTCAGGCGCCACGGTCACCTCCGACGGCGGCATCGCGCTCATCCTCGACATTCCGGGGCTGATGCGCGCCTACGCCCACAAGACCATGGAGAGGTTCTGACAGGGATCGGCTCTATAACAAGGATAAAGGGATAACACGAAGGCAAGGACAGCATGTCAATCAAGGTTCTAATAGTCGATGACTCTTCGTTTTTCAGGAAGAGACTGAGCGAGATCATCTCCGGAGATCCCATGCTCGAGGTCGCAGGCGAGGCCGCCGACGGCAAGGAAGGCGTCGAGAAGACGATGAGCTTGAGGCCCGACGTGGTGACCATGGACGTCGAGATGCCGGTCATGGACGGCGTGACGGCGGTCAAGGAGATCATGCGCAAGTGCCCGACCCCGGTGCTGATGTTCTCGTCTCTGACCTACGAGGGCGCCGACTCGACCTTGAAGGCGCTCGACGCGGGCGCCGTCGACTTCATGCCCAAGAACTTCTCGGACATCGCCCACCGCCGCGAGGAGGCCATCGGCAATCTCCGCAGCCTCATCAAGGCGGTCGCGCGCTCCCGCATCCGCGGGCGCGCCATCTCGCGCCCGGCGGCGCCGGCATCCCAGGCGCTAAGCGCCGCTTCGCCCTCCTTCCACTCCTCCGCGCTGCACGCGCCCGGGGCCGCGGCCTCCAGCGCGCTGCCCAGGATCCACGCCTCGACCATCTCCACGGCCCCGGGGCCCGTGGTCTCGTCAGCCACGCGCAGCCAGTACGACCGCATCAACGACATGCTCACCCACGACCAGGGCGTGCCGGCGGCCGCGATGAAGTTCTCATTCGGCACCCACAAGTCCGAGACCACGGCCTACCGCCGCTCGGGCGTAAGGCACAGCCTGATTGCCATAGGCAGCTCCACGGGCGGCCCGATCGCGCTGCAGAACATCATCCCCAAGCTGCCCAAGCTCCCGGTGCCGGTCGTGGTGGTCCAGCACATGCCGGGCTCCTTCACCAAGACCTTCGCGCAGAGGCTCGACGGCATGTCGCAGCTTAGCGTAGTCGAGGCCAAGGACGGGGACATACTCCAGCCTGGGACCTGCTACATCGCCCCGGGCGGAATGCAGATGATCTTCGAGCGGGCAGGCACCAGCGCCCGCGTGAGGATCCTCAAGGACAACGGCAGGGTCTCCTACAACCCCTGCGTCGACGTGTCGTTCGCCTCGCTCAGCCAGATCTACGGCGGCAGGATCCTCGCGATGATCCTCACCGGCATGGGCTCCGACGGCTGCGAGGGGTGCCGCCTGATGAAGCAGAAGGGCTCGATAATCTGGGCCCAGAACGAGGATACCTGCGTCGTCTACGGCATGCCGCAGGCGATCGTGAACGCGGGCATCGCGGATCTGGTGCTGCCGCTTGACGAGATCGCCGAGGACATCACGAAGGAATTCTGATCTCCTCTTTAGGACTAGGGAATAGCAAATGAACCTACTGGGCACGTTTCTGGGCATTGGCTGCATCATCGCGTCGATGCTCATCGAGGGCACCTCGCCGGGGATCCTCATCAACCTCTCGGCCTTCCTCGTCGTGGTCGGCGCGTCCACCTGCGCCTGCTTCGTGCAGTTCCCGCTCCCGGTGTTCATCGGCTCGCTCAAGCAGTTCCTCTGGGTCGTCGCGCCTCCGCACTACAACTTCGACGCCCAGGTCGAGCTTCTGATCTCGATGTCCACCACCGCCCGCCAGCAGGGCCTGCTGGCCTTGGAGAACTCGGTGGGCTCGGCCAACGACGACTTCACGCGTGACGGCATCCAGATGATCGTGGACGGTGTGGACAAGGACGCGATGCAGGCTCTGATGGAGAACGCGATCTCCATCCAGGAGGACAAGGACGGCGCGGCCGTCAAGTTCTTCGAGTCGCTAGGCGGCTTCTCGCCGACCATGGGCATCATCGGCGCCGTGCTGGGCCTCATCCACGCCATGTCGCTGCTCGACCGCCCGGACCTGCTGGGCCCGTCGGTCGCAACCGCGTTCGTCGCCACCATCTACGGCCTCGTGTTCGCAAACCTCATCGCCCTCCCGGCCTCCGGCCGCATCAAGGCCTGCGTGGCCGAGGGCACCAAGTTCCGCGTGATGACCATGGAAGGCCTGGTCTCGATTGCCGCAGGCGAGAACTCGATGATGCTCAAGCGCCGCATGGCCGTCTACACCGGCCAGAAGGAAGCCCAGTGATCTGACGGAGCCTCAGCATGGCGCGCAAGAAGAAACCAGAAGAACCCGCGAACCTCGGCCGTTGGATGGTCTCCTACGCCGACTTCATGACGCTGCTGTTCGCAGTGTTCGTGGTGCTCTACGCCTTCGCCATGGCCAAGCAGTCAGAGGCCCAGTCGATGGCCCAGTCCGTGGCCCAGGCCTTCAACGAGTCGCTGGTCTCAGCCTCAGGCGGCGTGCTGCTCATCCCTGGATCGCTTGAGGAGAAGATCACCCGCCAGGCCGAGCAGGCCCAGGAGCAGGCCGCCCAGAACCAGCCGAACACCAGGAGCGAGGAGAGCGGCGGCACCATCATGAACTTCACCAGCGCCGGCTCCCCTGACAACGACACCCCCAACACCGCAGGCGGCGCGGCAGGCGAGGACCTGGGGCGAAGCGGCCAGAGCGTATCCGACGTCTCCAAGGCCTCGGGCGATCTCATAGTCTCCGACTCGAAGTCGCGCTCGCCAGGCTCGCCCCACACTGAAAAGCCCACCGGCGGCTCGGATGCGGGCGCAGGCGGCTTCACCCCCGGCGGCCAGTCTGATGAGAAGGCCAACGGCGGACACGCCCGCGAGGAGAGCTCCAAGCCCGGCGAGGGCAAGCTCGGGCAGCCCTTCGACTCCATCCGCAAGTCCGTCTCCGAAAGCCTGGCCGACACGGGAGCTGCCAAGGACATCCAGATCGAGGAGGATCAGCACTGGCTGACCCTCAACATCAACTCGGGCATGCTCTTTGCCGAGGGATCGGCCTCGATCCTCTCGGTCTCGCGTCCGCTCATCGCCAAGATCGCGGTGGCGCTCTCGCCGGTCAACAACTACGTGCGCATCCGCGGCTACACCGACAACACCTTCGAGCCCAACGGGATCTACAAGAACTCGTGGCAGCTCTCGGCGGCGCGCTCCATCAACGTGCTCAACGAGCTTGCCGCAGACGGCATCGCCCCCGAGCGCATGGCGGTGGAGGCCTACGGCGAGTACGCGCCCTTCGTCTCCAACTCGACGCCTGCGGGCCGGGCGCGCAACCGCCGCGTGGTGGTCGCCATCTCGCGCTACGCAGTCGAGAATCCGGGGACGCTCGATGTCGTTGACGACGACGGCACGGCCAAGGCCCCGGCGTCTTCAAGCGGCACGGCGGGCTCTGGATCGGTCGGGGTATCGCGCGGGGACGACAACTCGGTGAACCTCAGTTTCGGCGGACGCTAAGGAGTCAGAAGTGCTGGTTTGGGCAGTGGCAAGTCAGAAGGGCGGCGTGGGAAAGACCACGACCGTGGCATCGCTGGCGGGCTGGCTTGAGAAGGAAGGGCTGAGGGTCCTGGTGGTCGACACAGATCCGCATGCCTCGCTCACCGCCTACATGGGCTTTGAGGACGATCAGCTCGACTCCAACCTCTACGACATCTACAATGGCGCCGAGCTTACGCGCGACAAGGTGCTCGAGTGCTGCAAGGCCACCCGCTTCAAGGGACTGGACATCATAGGCTCGACCATGGCGCTGGCGACCATCGACCGCCAGCTCTCAGGGCGCGCCGGCGTTGGCAGGATCTTGAAGCGTGCCCTCTCCTTGGTGGACTCGGAGTACGACGTGGCGCTCATCGACTGCCCTCCGGTGCTCGGCGCGCTCATGGTCAACGCGCTGGTCGCCGCCTCGCTGGTCCTCGTGCCCACCCAGACCGAGTTCCTGGCGCTCAAGGGCCTCGAGGGCATGGTGCGCACCTTCGCGATCATGGAGAAGGCCTCCAAGGGCTCCCTCATCGACTACATGATCGTCCCGACGATGTACGACCGCCGCACCCACGCCTCAAACACCTCCTTGGACTTCCTCAAGATCCACTACCGCGACCACCTCTGGCAGGGCGTGATCCCGGTTGACACGCTCTTTCGCGAGTCGAGCTACCGCAACATCCCGGTGCCGCTCATGGACAAGAAGAGCCGCGGCGCCGACGCCTACCGCCAGCTGCTGGAGAACGCCATCGCCCACGAGCTCAAGACCAACCCGCAGCTCGTCACCCCGGCGGTCGCCGCGGTGCTCACTGACGACGGCGCAGGGGCTCAGAAGGACAACCATGAGAAGGAAATCGCCGATGACATGAGCAGCATGCTCTCAAGCGGGGAGGAGTCCTGATGTCCGGGCGCAGCCATTTCCTCGACGAAGAGCAGGCGCTGGTCTCCTATTTCAGCCAGATGCTCTCCGAGCCTGACGACGAGGCGCAGGAAGAAGCCGGGGCTCCGGCAAAGGCCCAGGCTGTCCCCGCAAAGGGCGAACAGCCTAAGGCGCCGGAGGCTCCGGCCACCGCAGCCCCAGTGGAGGATGCCCTGCAGCCTCAGATGCAGCTTGCGCCGGAACCTGCGCCTGAGCATGAGGATCGTCCGCTTGAAGAGCGCTCGCAACCCAGCCTCGAGAGCCTGCTGGAGAAGGTAGGCGATGCCACCGAGATCAAGGCAGCCGTCGAAACGGCGACTGAAACTGCCACGGAAACTGCGGTTGAAACCGCGACCGAGACAGCCACGGAAACTGCGACTGAAACCGCTGCGCAAACTGCGACACAGACGGCTGCGGAAACGGCAACTGAAACCGCCACAGAAACCGCGACGGAAACGGCCGCCGGGGCTGCAACCCAAACCGCCGCTGAGACGGCAACTCAGCCTGCCGCAGAAACGGCGGTTGAAACCAAGACACAAACCGCCGTCCAAGAGCAGGCTCAGACTGCCACTGCCGTCAAGAGCACGGCCGAAGAGGCAGCCGATCTGGCGATGATACAGGCCGCGCAGGCCGAGGAGCTTGCGCAGGCCCAGGCAGTTGCGACTGAAACTGCTCAGGCCGCCGAAACCGCCCAGGCGACCGAGACCGCCCAGGCCGAGCAGTCCGCAGCTGAGGCTGCAGCCGACCAGGCGATGGTCGCCGCCTCCGAAGAAAATGAAACCCCGCCTGATCCGCTTGCCTGGAAGAACATCGATCTCCCAGACGAGTTCCAGGCCCTGTTCTTCCTAGTAAAGGGCGTGCGCTTTGCCGTGCCGCTTGTCGAGCTGGGCGGGATCTTCGAGACGCCCAAGCTCACGAGCCTCTTTGGCAAGCCCGTCTGGTACAAGGGCATGGCCGACATCCGCGGCCGCAAGATGAACGTCGTGGACACGCTGCGCTGGGTCAAGCCTGACGTCACCTTCGAGAGCGACTACGCCTACCTCATCATGCTCGGCAAGAGCCTGTGGTCGATAGGCTGCGACACGCTCGAGGGCAACCGCGTCATCAGGCGCGACAGCGTCAACTGGAGGACCCAGGCTGGGAGCAGGCCGTGGCTTGCGGGCATCGTCAAGAAGGAAATGTGCGCGCTTATCCACGTCAAGGCGATGATTACGATGTTCGAGCGCGGCATGGGGATGATGCCGGGGCAGGGCGCCATCGGCGCCAAGCCTCCAAAGGCCGATTGATTTACAAGGGATTGCGCAGTGCCGCACTTTCTATGGGCGTCACGCGTTGCTAGAATGAACAAGAGGGTCCTGCAGGGCCCGCATGAAGAGGACAATCAGATGGCAAATGAAGCTCAGGCTGCCGGCAAGAACGGCAAGAACCAAGAGGTCGTGGACGTCGGCGTGGACAAGCAGGGCGAGCTCAAGCGCTGGGTGACCTTCAGGCTTGGCCAGGAGATCTACGGCGTCAACGTCATGCAGGTCCGCGAGGTGCTCCGCTACACCGACATCGCGCCGGTCCCGGGCGCGCCTTCGTACGTGCTGGGCATCATCAACCTGCGCGGCAACGTCGTCACCGTCATCGACACCAGGCAGCGCTTCGGCCTGTCTTCGGCGGACGTCACCGACAACACCAGGATCATGATCATCGAGTCCGACAGCCATGTCGTCGGCATCCTCGTCGATTCCGTGGCCGAGGTGGTCGACCTCAACACCAACGACATCGACGACACCCCGAACGTGGGCACCGAGGAGAGCGCGAAGTTCATCAGCGGCGTCTGCAACCGCGACGGCGACCTGCTGATCCTCATCGATCTGACCAAGCTCCTGTCCGATCAGGAGTGGGAAGACGTCTCCAACCTCAACAAGTAAGCAGATGAAGGCGGGGCAGGCTCTCCGTCTTTGGAGTCAGGGTGCAGTCATATCTTGATGTGTCGATGCTGCTGGTGATCGCGATCGCCGTGGTGTTGCTCGCCCTGCTCCTGGCGTCCTTCATCCTCACCTCGCGCCGCACCGCCGCCCTGGAGAGGGCCTGCGCGGCCCTTTCAGGGAAGGTCAAGCAGGCAAGCGACGCCATCGCCGAGCTCAAGGCCGCAACCGATCCGCTCTCCCAGCGGATTAAGATCTCAGAGCAGTCGTCGACCTACCTCTCAGACCACGCCCAGAAGCTTGACGACACGTTGGAGGAGCTCTCCAAGAAGGTTTCGTCGCTTGAAGGCGATCTTGGAGATCTCAAGGCCCGCTTCTCCCGCAAGGTCGAGGATCTCGAAAAGACCCGCCCCGAAGGCGCTCCAATAGCCGAGGCAAGGCAGATGCTGCGCGACGGCGAGGAGATCTCCGAGATCTCAAAGCGCACCTCGCTCCCTCCTTCTGAAATCGAGATGATCGCAAAGGTCGCTCGCATCAAGCCCAAGGCCTCCGAGGCCAAGGAGTCTCCCGCTCCCAATCCTGCGATGCTGGAGACGCGCGATGAAGCCCCGTCTCCGGCGGTGGAGCCGGTGCGCCACATCGCATCGCTGCGCGCCCGCAACGCCTACGGGATCGGGCAGCGGCAGGGACTTAGGCGCACGCGCTGATGATGAACACAAGGGGCCTTCGGGCCCCTTGGCGTCTGTAGCGGACATAACCATGCTTGCAGCTCCGTGCCCTTAAGGCCTAGGGCATGATGCCTGCCCAGGGCCTGCCTGATCTTGCAAGGCGGCCATCATTCCCATGACATCGCGCACGGCTCCATCAAATTCAGGTGGAGATCGGCAGATCAGACTGTTAGAATTGAAAGTATCCTTATTTCCAATGGAACCCAATGCCGTTTGCATTGGAACAATCCTGCGGCACGTTCAAGGCAGGCAAATGACTCAAGAAAAGCTTTCCCCAAATGATCTCTACCAGGCGCTGTGGGCATCGGCAGACGAGATGCGCGCGACCATGAACGCCGACAAGTACAAGGACTACTTGCTGGGGCTGGTGTTCTACAAGGCGTTGTCCGATCGCCAACTCCATGCGGCCTACGATCTCATGAACGATGCGGTTCCGACATCGCTTGACGAGGCGCAGGAGTGTTACGAGAAGGCCTGGGAATCCGAGGACGGCGATGATCTCAGGGACGAGCTCTCAGAGAAATTCGACTGCGTCATAGCGCCCAAGAAGACCTTCACGGCCTTCTACAGCAAGGTCAACGACGGCACGTTCATGCTCGACGATCTCAGTCAGGCCTTCCGCGATGTCGAGCAGAGCTGTGACAACTTCTACCAGGGCCTGTTCGATGACTTCGACATCATGTCGAGCGATCTTGGCAAGACGCCGCAGGAGCGCAACCGCAAGGTCTCATCGCTCATCAGGGCGCTTGCCGCCATCGACTTCAACATGTACGGCTACGACGCGCTGGGCGACGCCTACGAGTACCTCATAGCGAAGTTCGCCTCCGAATCGGGAAGCAAGGCAGGAGAGTTCTATACGCCAAGGGCGGTTGCCGAATTAATCGCTCACATCGTAACCATGGGCAAGGCGGAAACGGCCGGATTCTCCGCCTACGATCCATGCATGGGTTCCGGATCGCTGCTGCTGCAAGCACGAAATGGGATCAAGTCAGAGCTTCAGAAGCACATGAAGTTCTTTGGGCAGGAGCTCAAGAACCAGACCTACAACCTGGCGCGCATGAACATGATCCTGCATGGCGTGCCTGCGGGGAACCAGCACTTGCGTAATGGCGACACCCTGGGCGCAGACTGGCCTTCTGACGAACCGACCGAGTTTGACGCCGTGGTGATGAATCCGCCGTACTCGCAGAAGTGGAATCCGGTGCAGGGCATGCTCCAGGATCCGAGGTTCTCGCCTTATGAGAAGCTTGCCCCTGCAAGCAAGGCCGATCTGGCCTTCCTCCTGCACGGCTTCTACCACCTAAAGCAGAACGGCACCATGGGCATAGTGCTTCCCCACGGCGTGCTCTTCAGGGGCGGGGCCGAGGGCGTCATCAGGCAGCACCTGTGCGAGAACGGCAGCATCCATGCCGTGATAGGTCTCCCTCCGAACATCTTCTACTCAACAGGCATCCCCACCTGCGTCATCGTGCTCAAGAAGAACAGCGAGAAGCGCGACATCCTCTTCATAGACGCGTCCAAGGACTTCATGAAGGAGCGCGCCCGCAACCTGCTCACAGAGGACAACATCCAGAAGATCCTGAATGCCTACAAGCAGAGGAAGGATATCGAGAAGTACTCCCATCTTGCTACCTTTGACGAGGTGAAGCAGAACGACTTCAACCTCAACATCCCCCGCTACGTAGACACCTTTGAAGAAGAGGAACCCATAGATCTTGCAAAGGCCTTCCAGAATCTCAGGCAGGCTGAAGATGAAGAGCGTAAGACCGCCGAGGTTCTCAAGGGATACTTCAAGGAGCTTGGACTTGATCCCAAGCTTTGGGAGGGCAAGTGATGATGAATGCTCCCAAATTACGATTCAAGGATGAGAGTGGGAATAATTACCCAGAGTGGATCAGGAAAAAGCTTGGTGATATTGCATCTTTTATTTCTAAAAAAGGGGAATCAATAGAGTCATGCTATATAGGTACCGAAAATATGCAACAAGGGGGCGGCGTAAAATTTTCGGGTTCCCATAAGACATGCAGGGGTAACATATATGAGTGTGGCGACGTTTTGCTTTCAAATATACGACCATATTTAAGAAAAATATGGAAAGCTGATTGTTATGGCACGTGCAGTTCAGATGTGCTTGTAATTAGACCGAGTAACAAGGTCTTAGGAGACTTTCTTTACTTTTGCTTGAACTCTGATGTTTTTTTTGATTATGTCTCAAAGCACGCAAAAGGCACAAAAATGCCAAGAGGTGATAAAAAGAGTATTTTCAAATATGCATTAGAAATTCCAAGTCAAAGAGAACAAAGTAAAATTAGTTTTCTTTTTACTAAACTTGAAGAGTTAATTAAAATTCAACAGCGCAAACTAAGCTCTTTTGAGGAAATAAAGAAAGGATTTCTTCAAAAACTGTTTGTTAACCTTGATGATGGAATTCCAGAATATCGTTTTTCTGAATTTAACGACAGATGGCAAATATATTCTTTGTCAGAAGTAACGCAAGAATTTCAAAGCGGACAGAACATAAAATCAGATCAAATCCATCAAACTGGATTATATCCTGTATATGGTGGGAATGGTATTAGAGGTTATACCTCGACGTACAATCACGATGGGAATTACGCTATTATAGGACGTCAAGGGGCACAATGCGGAAATGTCTCTTTCTCAAGCGGCAAAGCTTTTTTTACAGAACACGCAGTTGCCGTAAAAGCGAAAGAAGGATTTTCTACAGAATTCTTGGTTTTTATTTTGCGAAATTTGAATCTATCAAATTATTCCGACCAATCAGCTCAGCCTGGACTTGCAGTTGGTAAATTAAAAAAATTAAAAGCCAAGTTTCCGTGTTATTCTGAACAGCTAAAAATATCAGATATTTTATTTAAATTAGAAAAGCAAATAGATATTATTCATCGGGAGCTGGAACTGCTCAATATAGTCAAGAAAGCTCTTTTCCAACAAATGTTCATCTAGTCAGGATTTAATCCGCCATGTCAGAACTCGAAAAGGTAATGGAAGACAAGCTGATCCGTCAGCTTACTACTGGCGTCTCCCAGTGGACTTACCGGCCTGACATCAAGACGGAGGATGATCTCTGGAACAACCTCCGCAAGAGACTCAATTTTGCCAACCGGTCTAAGCTTGGAGAACAGCTGATCACAGATGCCGAGATGGCGCAGATCAAGGAGTTCATCAGGCGCATCGGAACCTCTGCCTACAAGGCGGGGCTTTGGCTTTCAGGCGAGCATGGCGTGGCCCAGATCCCGCTTCAGCGCGAGGACGCGCGTCTTGGAACCATAAGCCTGGCTGCGCTTGACAGCAGCAACGTTGCAGGCGGCACCTCATGCTACGAGGTGACAAACCAGTACCAGAGCAGCAAGGACGACGGCCTCATGAGCCGCGACAGGCGCTTTGACGTCACCTTGCTCATAAACGGCCTGCCTCTCATCCACATCGAGCTCAAGAGCCGCAACCATCCCTTCATGGACGCCTTCAGGCAGATCCAGAAATACCAGGCAGAAGGCAAGTTCACCGGGATCTTCGGGCTAGTCCAGATGTTCGTGGTCTCAAACGGCACCAACACCTACTACATCGCCTCGTCCACGCCCGATCAGCTCAACGAGAAGTTCCTGACGCGCTGGGTTGATCAGGACAATAATCCGGTGGACGACTACATTGGTTTTGCAAAGGAGGCCCTGCACGTCCCGGAAGCCCACAAGATGGTCTGCCTCTACAGCGTGCTGGATTCTGACAGCAGGCGCGTGATCCTGCTGCGCCCCTACCAGATCCATGCGATCAAGGCGGTAGAGCAGGCCACGAAGGAGCATCGCAGCGGCTTCATCTGGCACACGACCGGATCCGGCAAGACCCTCACGTCGTTCAATGTCACGAGTAACCTTTTGGACATCCCGTCGGTGGACAAGGCCGTCTTCCTCATAGACAGGCACGATCTCGCATGCACACACACTTAAGCCGGAACTCCCAAAAAATGAAAATTTTCTGGGCAGCATGAGCGAAAAATGAAAATTTTGGTGTGGGTCTGAAAATTCGGCTTGAGATTAGCCAATCGAGGTTGATTCATAGGCTGGTTATGGCATAATTAAGCAAATAAAACAAACAATTAAACCAAAACTCAGCCATGGATATTTTCAGCAATTCCGCCTCCTGCTTCAAGCCCCTCGACGCCATTTCACAGATCTTCGACTTCAACCGCATGCTCGGCCTCGCCAGAGACTGCGGACTTGTGATCAGGAACCGCAAGATCAAGCCCCTGCTCGTCCTAAAGGCTTTTCTCGAGCTGGGCGAGGGCTGCCGCCATATCTCCACTCCATGTCAGCCGCCTGGCGCAGGTACAGCTTCCTGTGCGGCCTGTCCGGGGCCCCGCAGGTGTCTGCCGGCGCCTTCATCCGGTTCATGGGCAGGGGGCGCTTCCAGAAGTTCCTCGAGGCGCTCGCGGGCGAGGCAGTCATGAGGCTTGGCGACAAGCCATTCTCCGACACCGCCGGAGCCGTCGAGGCGCTGGCCGCAAGGCTCGGGGGCCTTCGCGACATCATCGCCCAGGACGGCACCGAGACTGCCGCCAATCCCCAGGCCGCCAGGAAGGCCCCGGAGGCGTTCAAGTCCAGGGACGGCGCGGCGGCGGTCAAGATGCACGCGGCATGGTCGCTCGAAAAAAGC
>CACYPI010000066.1 GCA_902776275.1 uncultured Aeromonadales bacterium | reverse complement strand
TTTCAAAGAACTTTTTCCACCCACCGGCTCGCGGTGGCGGTGTCTTGCGACAACGGAAATGCATTATAGAGATTTAATTCCCACTGTCAAAGGTTTTTTCAAGATATTTAAGAACTGCCTGATCGAACAGGAAATTTAGATATGGATCACGATCCGAGGAAGCCTTGCGACTGGCACTTCCACAGCCTTGCGAAGAGCCCGCCTGAGGAGATGAGAGCCTGCTGGGTGCCGCTTTCGACGATCCTCCCGCCGTCGATGACGATGATGCGGTCCATCGCCGCGAGCGTTGAAAGCCTGTGGGCGATCGCAATCACGGTCCTGCCCGCCATGACCTTCCCCAGGTTCTCCTGCACCACCTGCTCGCTCTCGGAGTCGAGCGCCGAGGTGGCCTCGTCCAGGATCAGGATCGGGGCGTTCTTCATGACGACGCGCGCCAGCGCGATCCTCTGGCGCTGTCCTCCCGAGAGCTTCACTCCCCGCTCCCCCACCATGGTGTCAAAGCCGTGGCCGCCGCGGTAGTCAGAGAGGTTCTCGATGAAGGAGAGCGAGTCGGTGAGCCTGGCGGCGCGGACCATGCCCTCGCTGTCGCCGGCGCTCCCGTAGCAGATGTTCTCCCCCACCGTGCGGTGCATGAGGGAGGGGTCCTGCGAGACCATCGCGAAGAGATCGCGGTACTCGTCCTGGCGGAACTGCCTGATGTCGGTGCCGTTTAAAGTGATCCTCCCGCCCTGGACGTCGTAGAAGCGCAAGAGCAGGTTCACAAGCGAGGTCTTGCCCGCGCCCGAGGGGCCGACTATGCCGACCTTCTCGCCCTTTCTTATCTCAAGGTTGAGGTCACGGAACACCTCGCGCTGCCCATGGTAGGAGAAGTCCACATGCTCGAACCTGATGTCGCCAGGCGCGGGGGGCACGGGAGATGGATCCTTGGGATCCTTGACCGTCACCGGCTTGGTCAGCGTGCGGATCCCGTCGTAGACCATGCCGATGTTCTCGAAGATGGCGCTCACCTCCCACATCATCCAGCGCGACATGTTGATGACGCGGATGGCGATGGCTATGGCGATGGCGATGTCGCCCGGGGTGACCACCCCGGTGCGCCAAAGCCACAACGAAAGCATGGTGAGCACGATGAGCAGCGTGTAGTTCATGAGCTGCACGCTCACGTCGAACATCGTGAGCAGCCTCATCGCCCCGTACTCGCTCTTCAAGAAGCGCTCCATGGACTCGCGGGCGTACCTGGCCTCGCGGCCCTTGCCGCCAAAGAGCTTGACCGTGGGGATGTTCACATAGCTGTCGACGATCCTGCCCACCATGTCGGAGCGCTTGTCAGACTGATCCTGCGCCGCGCGCCTGAGCCTTGGCACGAAGATGTAGATGGAGAGCGAGTAAAAGACGAGCCAGGCTGCCAGCGGAATGCACAAGAGCGGATCGGCCCTTGAGAGCATCCAGAGCATCATCGCGATGTAGACGCCGATGTGGACCATCACGTCGATGAGCTTTAATACCGAGGTGCGCACCGCCATCGCCGTCTGCATGATCTTGTTGGCAACGCGCCCTGCGAACTCGTCGGTGAAGAAGGCCAGCGACTGGCCCAGCATGTAGCGGTGGGTCTGCCAGCGCACCTGCATCGGGTAGTTTCCCGAGACCGTCTGATGCAGCAGCAGCGAATGGAGGATCGTCACGGCCGGCAGGATCACGCCTGCCACCACGAGCATCGCGATGAGCCGGCCCCCGTAGTCCTCGAGGAAGGTCGCGGACGAGCTCGAGGCCGTCCAGTCGACTATCCTGCCCATGCACACGAAGAACAGCGCCTCCCCCGCGGCGAGGGTGGCGTTGAGCACGGCTATGGCGATGAGGAACTTCCAAAGCCCCCTGGTGTAGAAGCGGATGAACGCGAAGAACCCGCCGGGCGGCGGGCCTGGATCATCGGAGGGAAACGGAGGTACGAGCGACTCGAACCATCGCCATATTCTTTCCATGGAGGGTTATTTTTCCATGGAGTCCAGCATGTCGTTGATGCGGTTGTTGGCCACGTCGATGTGGCGCGCCAGCGCCGCGACGTGGTTGGGTAGCATCGCGTCTCCAATCTCGTTGCCGCCGGCCACGCAGTAGAGCGGGTTGAACTCGGCTACGTAGTCAAGGCGCCTCAGCGCCTCGTCGACGTTCTCCTGCCCGCCGCGCTCGACCACCGAGGAGTCCACTGCGACCAGGGCGCGCAGCACGTTGGAGACGACCGCGCAGATCCCCTTGGTGTAGTAGATGTTGTTGTCAGACTCGAAGTGCCCCATCTTCTCGTTGTTGAGGATCCCCAGCGCATAGTCGGTCATGTTGGCGCAGTACTTGATGATCTGGTAGGTGTCGTCGGTCTTTACGTTGTAGACGCCGGCGTTCTTGGCATTGGTGCCCACGCTGCTGGCCCAGGCGCGCCAGTTCTTGATGCCTTCCTTGTACTTGCCCTCGGCGTCGTAGATGAACCAGAAGCCCCAGACCTTCTCGGAGTAGGTGAAGTACCTCGAGGTCGCGTCGACGAGGCGCTTGTCGATGGTGTCGGTCTTGCCGTAGCGCGTCGCGGTCTTGGCGATCATGTCGGAGGCGGGCCTCGTGGCGTAGATGACGCCCGACTGGTAAGAGACGGTGTTGTCGAGGATCTGAGGAACCAGGAGCAGATCGTTGGGCAGCCAGCCAAAGAGCGTGCTCAGCTGCTCGCCCAGAGCGTGGGTCACGCCCTCTGCAAGCACCATGGCGCGGTCCTGATCGGTCGCGTTCTGATCCAGCATCTGCGGCTTGTAAAGCTCGCCCGATGGCGATGAGATAAGCCCCACGGCGAGGATGTAGAGGACGTAGAGGCCGACGATGATCGCCAGCGCGTACTTCAATTTGCGTAATGTGAACATTTGTAGCTGCCTCCAGGCCAAATCCATGAGGCAAGATTAAGCCATGCCACGTTTTTTTTCCATAGCATGATTCGACGGATCGGAAGCGCGCCGCAAATTCCATGAAAGGCCCCGCGGCACTTGAAAAGCCCCTCGCCCTTGCCTGAAAATTACGGCACCTTGCGACCTGACATGAGGAGGCAAAGATGATCTACACGCTCACCGCGAGCCCGTCGCTCGATCTCGTGCTCACCATTCCAAGGAAGCTTCAAAGCGGCGACAGCCTGAGGGCCAGCGCCGAGGAATGGAGGCCCGGCGGCCGCGGCATCAACATCTCGATCATGCTGAAAAACCTCGGCATCGACTCGACCGCCCTGGGATTCGTCGCCGGCTTCTCGGGCGACGAGCTCATGCGCCTTGCCGCCGAGTCGGGCGTGCGCACCGGCTTCATCCGCGTCAGGCGCGGCCGCACCCGCATCAACCTCAAGCTGCGCGATCCAGATGGCGACACCAGGATCAACGGCCTGGGCCCGGTGGTCTCGCAGTCCGACATCGACTACCTGAACCACCGCATCGCAGGCTTCCACGACGGCGACTTCCTGATCCTCGCAGGCAACATCCCGCCATCGCTGCCGCAGGACATCTACGGCAAGTTCTGCTCGACCGTGCGCGGCCGCGACATCAAGGTGATCCTGGACGCCCCCTGCGAGCTCTGGGACGCCGTGCTGCCCCACCGCCCCTTCCTCTTCAAGGCAAAGCTCGGGGAGCTTGCCGAGTACAGCAGCTGCGATCCGCAGGATCCCGACAGCATCATCGCCGCGGGGAACGACATCAGGCGCAAGGGCGCGCTCAACGTGCTCATCTCGCTAGGACCCAAGGGCGCGCTCTACTTAGGCGCCGATGACAGCGAGATGCACATCAGGGCGCCGGCCGTGGCCGAGGTGGTCGACAAAAGCGGCGCCGGCGACTCGATGATCGCAGGCTTCATGTCCGACTACCTCACCTACGGCGACACGAAGAGCGCCGTCAAGATGGCGGTGGCGGCAGGCTCGGCCACCGCGGGATCGGCAGGCTTTGCCAGCGCCACCGAGGTGCGCGAGCTGCGCGAGCTCATGTAACGCGCAAAAATCCAGAAACGAAGGAGGGGCCCGCCGGGCCCCTCCTTCGTTTTAGTTCAGGCGGAAATTACTTGCTCACCGCGGCGATGGCCTTGACCAGCGCGTCGATGTTGCCGTGGTTGATGCCGGCGACGCAGATGCGGCCCGAGCCCACGATGTAGACGCCGAACTCCTTCTTCAGGCGCTCGACCTGATCCTTATCCAGGCCCGAGAACGAGAACATGCCGTTCTGGGAGCCGATGAAGCTGTAGTCGCCGGCGCCCGCGGCGGAAAGCTTCTCGACGAGCAGCTTGCGCATCTCGAGGATCCTGCCGCGCATCGAGGCGAGCTCATCCTCCCACTCCTTGCGAAGCTCAGGGGTGGAGAGAATGGTGGTCACGACCTTCTCGCCGTGGGCAGGAGGGTTGGAGATGGCGGTGCGCACCGAGATCTTGAGCTGGGAGATGACCTTGTCGGCAGTCTCCTTGTCGGCGCAGACCACGGTCAGCACGCCCACGCGCTCGTTGTACATGCCGAAGTTCTTGGAGAACGAGGAGGCGACGAGCATCTCAGGGCAGTGCCTGGCGACGATCCTGAGCCCCTGCGCGTCCTCGTCGAGGCCATGGCCCATGCCCTGGTAGGCGAAGTCGATGAACGGCAGCAGCTTGCGCTCTGCGAGGAACGAGGCGATCTGCTCCCACTGCTCGGGGGTCGGATCGATGCCGGTGGGGTTGTGGCAGCAGCCGTGCAGCAGCACCACGTCGCCCTCCTTGGCCTGCGAGAGAGTCTCGAGCATGCGGTCGAAGGCCAGGGAGTGGGTCACGCGGTCATAGTACGGGTAGCGCTCGAACTTGAGGCCCGCGGACTTGGCTATCTGGTAGTGGTTGGCCCAGGTGGGATCGGAGATCCAGACGGTGGAGGCCACGTTCTGCTGGTGCAGGAAGTCGGCGCCGATGCGCAGCGCGCCGGTGCCGCCCGGGCAGTGGCAGCTCACCGCCCTGCCGCCGTCCACGTAGTCATGGCCCTTCCCGAAGATGAGCTCGCGCGCAAGGCGGCCGTACTCGGGAAGTCCGGTGATGGGCAGGTAGGACTTGGTCTTTTCAGAATCGAGCAGGATCTTCTCGGCCTTCTTGACGCAGCTTAGGATGGGCGTGTCGCCCTTTTCGTTCTTGTAGACGCCGACGCCTAGGTTGATCTTCTCAGGGCGGGTGTCCTTCTTGAACGCGTCGGTAATTCCAAGGATGGGGTCGGCTGGCGCCGCTTCGATTCGGTCAAAAAACATCATTGTCACCTGTTTTGCTGTAACTGCGCGAAATGATACCACAGGGGGATCGCGCAACTTCATTTGCGATGCGGCGCACGCGCTTGGGGCGGCGCAAGCGCCGCCCCACTGCCTTCAAGCGCGCTTGAAATTGAGCCTGTAGTAGGCCACGGCGTGCCTGACCCAGGCCTTGGTCTTCCAGCGGATGAGCATGGCAAGGCCGCGCGTCCACATGTCGGCGCAGAAGCCTATCCACACGCCGAGCAGCCCCAGGCCGCAGTGCAGCGCGAGGAAGGATCCGAGAGGCACGCTCACGCCCCACATCGAGAGCACGGCCATGATCACCGGGAACTTGGTGTCGCCGATGGCGCGCAGCGAGTTGATGATGATGATGTTGAGCACGTTGCCAGGCTCCATCACGACAGTCAGAAGGAAGATGTGCGAGGCCAGGGCGATGACCTCGGGGCTGTCGGTGAAGCAGGAGAAGAAGAGCCTGCCGGTGAACAGCGGCACGGTCGCGGCTATGGCCAGCGTGATGATGAAGCCTATCCTCACCGAGCGCAGGAGCTGGCGGTAGGCGAGCTTGAGCCTCATCGCCCCGGCATAGTGGGCCACGAGGATCTCAGTGCCGGTGCCGATGGAGATCGACCAGATGGTCATCAGCATCTCCATCTGGAAGTAGATCCCGTGGGTGGCCAGGGCCACGGCGCCCAGCGAGGAGACCACCGCAGTCATCACCATGAACTGCAGGTGCCAGGAGAGGTTCTCCCCGGCCCCGGGCAGCCCCACCGAAAAGATCTGGCGGAGGATCCTCCACTTTATCGAGAAGAGGAAGCGCGGCACGATGCGCACCCTGGTGCGCGCGAGCATCAGCTTGAAGATGATCCCGACGCAGGCAAGCCTTCCTATGACCGTCGAGAGCGCCACGCCCTCGACCCCCATCCTGGGCGCACCGAAGAGCCCGAAGAGGAAGACCGCGTTCAAGCACATCGTGATGAGGTTCATCAGCATCGAGATGTACATCGAGTCGCGGGTGCGCCCGTAGCCGCGCAGGATCTGGGCGCAGCACAGGCACGCGGCCTCGGGGAGGAAGCACAGCGAGATGATCCTCATGTAGTTCACCGAGCTGCCGGCTATCTCAGGCGGGACGTGCATCGCCTCGACGATGAGCCCAGAGCATGAGAACACCGCAAGGCAGACTGCCGCGCCCCAGATGATGTTGAGGCCGAGCCCCATGTGGATGACCCGGCGCACCATGCGCAGGTTGCCGTTGCCCAGGGCCTGGGCCGTCACCACCGCGACGCCGATGTTGATGAAGTTGAATAGGATGAACCCCAGGTCGAAGACCTGGTTGCCCACGGTGAGCTCGGCCACCGCGTCCACCGAGATCATGCCGACCATCGCGGTGTTGATCATGATGGTCGCAAAGTGCATGCCGAGGTCCACGAAGATGGGCCAGCTCAGGTGGAAGAGCGAGGGTAGCGGCGGTGGCGCCATGGTTGCGGTCATTATTGCTGTCATCCTGTGAAAGCAAGGGCCCCGCTTGGTTTAAGCGGAGCCCTGCATGCGCGGCTGCGCCGCAGCCTTAGAGGATCTTGGACAGGAAGTCCTGCGTCCTGTGCTCCCTGGGGTGCGAGAAGATCTCCTCAGGGGTGCCCTGCTCGAGGATCCCGCCGCCATCCACGAAGAGCACGCGATCGGCCACCTGGCGGGCAAAGCCCATCTCGTGGGTCACGCACATCATGGTCATGCCGCTCTCGGCAAGCTGCCTCATGACGTCGAGCACCTCGTTGACCATCTCGGGGTCGAGCGCGGAGGTCGGCTCGTCGAAGAGCATGATCTTGGGCTTCATCGCAAGCGCCCTGGCGATGGCCACGCGCTGCTGCTGGCCGCCTGAGAGCTGATCGGGGTAGGATCCGGCCTTGTCGCCGAGGCCCACCTGCTTCAGAAGTCGCATCGCCATCTCCTCGGCCTCTTCCTTGGGCTTGTGGCGCACCTTCTCCTGCGCCAGCGTGATGTTGCGCAGCACGTTCATGTGCGGGAAGAGGTTGAAGTGCTGGAAGACCATGCCGACCTCGGCCCTGATGGTGTTGATGTCGACCTTGGGGGTGATGGTCTCGCCGTCGATGGTGATGCTGCCCGAGGTCGGAACCTCGAGGTAGTTCACGCAGCGCAGAAGCGTGCTCTTGCCCGAGCCCGATGGCCCTATGACCACCACGACCTCGCTGCGGTTGACGTTGAGGTTCACGCCCTTGAGGATCTCGTTATCGCCGAAGCTCTTGTGGAGGTTGCGCACCTCGATCATGTACTTGCTATCAGACATCAGCGCACCTTCTTTCCGTTGAACTTCTTTTCAAGGTAGGCCACAAAGCGGCTTATGGACAGCGTCATCACGAGGTAGAGGATCGCGACCGTGGTCCAGATCTCAAGCGAGCCGTAAGTGGAGGCGATGATGAGCTGGCCCTTGCGGGTGAGCTCCTCAAAGCCGATGACCGACACCAGCGAGGAGTCCTTGAGCATGGCGATGAACTCGTTGCCAAGCTGGGGGATGATGCGCCTGAAAGCCTGGGGGATCACGATGTTGACCATCGTCTGCGTCCAGCTCATTCCAAGCGATCTGCCAGCCTCGGTCTGGCCGCGGTCGATGGACTGGATGCCCGAGCGGAAGATCTCGGCGACGTACGCGCCGGAGTTTATAGAGCAGGCCGTGACCGCCGCGACGAACGGGTCGATCCTCGTGCCTATGATGACCGGCAGGGCAAAGTAGATTATGAAGATCTGGACCAGGAGCGGGGTGCCGCGGATGAAGTCCACGTATACCTTGGCGGGGATCCGCAGCCAGCAGTAGCGCGAGAGCTCGGCTATGCCCACGAAGAGGCCGATCATCACGCCGAACGAAACAGCGACGGCGGTGATCTCGATGGTCACCAGCGCGCCCTTGAGCAGCAGCGGCAGCGAGCTCAGCACCAGAGCAAAATCAAAATTCATGGCAATGTGTCAATGACGGGGATCATCATCCCGCCCCCGGCGCGCCCGTCCGCGCCCCGGGGGCGGCCGCGCGCCTTGCGCGCGGCGCCTCAGGCCCCCGGCGGAATGCCGCCGGGGCTGGGATCATTCAGCACCCTTGAACCACTTGGCGTGGATCTTGTCGTAGGTGCCGTCAGCCTTGATCTTCTTGAGGCCGTCGTTGACGAGCGAGAGCACGTCCGAGCCCTTCTTCACGGCGATGCCGAACTGCGCGGCCTCCGCGAAGTCGTTGATCTCGGAGTAAGTGGCGCCGTCCTGCTGGGAGAGGAAGTACTCGTTGACCGGCTTGTCGGTCATCACGGCGTCGCAGCCGTGGTTCTTGAGCTCCATGTAGGCCTCAGGATGGGTGTTGAAGGCGGTGACCTTTCCGGAGAGCTTCTTGGCGTAGTCGATGCCGGTGTTGCCGATCTGGCCGCAGATGGTCGAGTTCTTGAGGTCGTCGAGCTTCTTGAACTTGCCCTTGTTCTCAGTGAGGATGACCGCGCTCAGGCCCGAGTCATAGTACGGATCGGAGAAATCGACCTTCTTCTTGCGCTCCTCGGTGATGGTCATGCCGGAGATTGCGGCATCTATCTGCGAGGTCAGCATGGCGGGGATCAGGCCGTCGAACGGCATCTTGACCACCACGACCTCGACGCCCTCGGCCTTGCCGATGGCGTTGATGATGTCGATGTCGTAGCCTACCGGCTCGGCCTTCTTGTCCAAAAACTCGAACGGGGCGAAGGTAGGCTCGGTGCCCACGCGGATCGTCTTGCCCGCAGCCTGGGATCCAGCGCTGAAGCCTAAGGTGGCGGCCAGGGCCGCGGCGCACAGCGCAATCTTGCATGCAGCTTTGAACATCTTTGTTGCGTTTCCTCTTTCAATTGGTTCTGGTGCTCCGTCGCGGCGCACCTTTTCATGGCAGTCATTCTAGCAGACTGCCGCCTCGGATCGGGGAGCGCGCGACTGAGGTTCATCCAAGGGCCGCCGCGGATGCCAAATGTTCAATTTTGAACACCATCCGCCCAATTTCCGCCCCTGCCCAATATAATTGCTTAAGCGCGGATCAACGCGCATGCAACCATTTGGAGTTTCAAAAAGTGGCAATCAAGAATGTGGTCTTCGACCTAGGCGGCGTCCTCATCGACTGGAATCCGGCTTACGTTTACAAATCGGTCTTCCATGACGACGCAAAGCTCAAGTACTTCCTCGAAAACGTCTGCACCGGGGAGTGGAACTCCCAGATGGACCGCGGAAGGCCGTTCGACGACTGCATCAAGGAGCTCCAGGCTAAGTTTCCTAAGTACAAGGACGAGATAGCCATGTGGAAGACCAGGTGGCCGGACATGCTCCAGGGCTCCATCACCCAGGGCGTCGAGCTTTTGAATGCGGTCAAGAAGTCCGGCAAGTACACCCCCTACGCCCTGACCAACTGGTCTGCCGAGACCTTCCCCATCGCCTTCAAGCTCTTCCCCTTCCTAAACGACTTCGAGGGGATCGTGGTCTCAGGCGAGGAAAAGATGACCAAGCCTGACAAGGGACTCTACCTCACGCTCTTCGAGCGCTACCACCTGAACCCCGAGGAGTGCCTCTACGTGGACGACAACGACGCCAACATCGAGACCGGCAGGTCGCGCGGCATGGTCGCCATATCCTTCAAGGATCCCGAGGAAGGCTACAAGAAGGCGATGAAGCGCCTGAACCTCAAGGGCTGACCTGCGATGGCGCAGATGGCCGCGGATGAAAAAACCTGAATTAGGCCATCTGCGCTGCCGTTAAGTAATTGAGGAGGTATACAGCCATGTCAAATACGATCGCGTCGGACTCTTCGTCCACCATGTACTCGATGGAGGTCGCAATGTCCAAGCGCGCCCAGGACGTGCAGGGCCAGCAGGCGCTGGCGATGATCCAGGGCGCGGTTCAGACCGTGCAGGCCGCCCAGTCAGTGCAGGCCCAGGCGCCTGACTCCCCGGTCAACCAGCCCGTGAGCGAAGGCACCCTGGGGACCAACATCAACTTGCACGTCTGACTCCCCGCCGCGCAGTGGTTCTGCGCGCAAGGCCGCGGCTCCTGCCGCGGCCTTTTTGCCTGCAAAGACTGAAGCACTGCCGCAGGGGCCAAAGTGCTGTATGATTTGACCCGTCCGGCTCAGCCGTGTTGCCATGAAGGTTTTTGCGATGATCACACCTGCCCAGAATTTCCTCAAGAAGAACAAGGTGCCCTACAAGGAATACGAGTACGAGTGCACCGTGGACCACGACTTCGGCCACTTCGCCGCAAAGCAGCTGGGTATCGATCCGCGCCGCGTGTTCAAGACCATCCTGCTCAAGCACGACAAGACCTACGTCACCGCGGTGACCCCGGTGAACGCGATGATCTCGCTCAAGAACGCGGCGAGGATCATGGGGCTCAAGTCCCTGGAGGTGGCGGATCCTGCAGAGGCGACCAGGGTCACGGGCTACGTCATAGGCGGGGTGAGCCCCTTCGGGCAGAAGCGCCGCACGCTGGCGCTGCTCTCGCAAAGCGCCCTGGAGTTCGACGAGATCCTAGTCTCAGGCGGGCGCCGCGGCTTCTCCGTGGGCGTGAACCCCGCCGATCTCGTGAAGGTGCTGGACGCCAAGACCGGCGACTTCCTCGACCACGTCGAGGAACCCAGTTAGCCTCGTCTTAAAAAAACGCGCCGGGGCCTCCTTTTTGGGAGGCCCCGGCCGTTTAAGCTCAAGGCAGGGCTCAGATGATGCCCTTCTCCTTCAAGAACTTCTCAATTCCGAGCATGGTCTCATCGGAGATCACATGCTCGACGCGGCAGGCGTCGCGCTGGGCGATGTCGGAGGGTACGCGCGCCACCTCCTGCAGGAGCGCCGTCAGCACCTGGTGCCTGCGGAAGATGTGCCTGGCCTTCTCAAGCCCCTCGGGGGTGAACTCGATGCAGCCTGACGGGGCAATGGTGATGAGGCCCTTGTCCTTGAGCTGCCCCAGGCCCCGGCTCACGCTGGGCTTGCTGAAGCGCAGCTCGTTTGCGATGTCCACGGCGCGCACGATGGCGTCGTCGCGGCGCTCCTTCATGACGAGGATCGTCTCAAGGTAGTTCTCGCCCGACTCGGCCAGCGCGCCAGCCCTCGAAGGGACAGGCTCGGGGATCGCGTCCTGGGCGCTTGGGATCTGCGGTGCTTTAGTGTTCATGGATCAATCTTCTATTTGGCCTGCGCCATTGCGCTTGAGCGCGGTCACTTGACGACCGCTACGTTTACCTTGTCGCCCACCAGCGTAAGCTGGATCACGTTGTTGTGCCCGATCGCGCCCTTGGCGATGAGCCCCAGGCGCACGAGCTCCGTGAGGTCGAGCGCGGCCCCGGGGCGCTTCAAGTCCCGCCCGTGCCCGTCGGTCAGCGTGCCCAGCGAGGGGGTGACAGGCTGCATGCCGATGTTGCGGTTCTTGGAGAGCACGCCTATCTGCTCCAAGCGGTTGATGAGCCTGTAGACAGTGGCGATCCCAAGATCCGGGACATACTGCTTGGCCTCGTACCACAGTTCCTTGGGGGAGGTGCACTGGCTGCTCGTCAGGATCTCAATGATGTGCCTTCTCTGCACGGTCATGCGCAGACCGCTGGCCTCAAGCTTGCGCAGGGTGTCCTCGGTGAGGCTGCCCACGTTGTAGGTTTCATTGTCTTGCATCTTGAAGTTCCATTCTGAGCCTGTGCCGGCGGCAACCCCCTCTGTCGCCGTGCAAGGCGAAAAAAAGCTCTCTTCTTTACATGATACCTTAGAGGGAGCTTTTCAAGGTCTGGCGCATCCGAGATTTGAGAAAGCGCCCGGCAGTTTAGTCCGCCTTGCCTTCCTTTCTTCCGCAGGCGCACTTGCCGCCCTTCTTCACGAGGCCCTTGCCGTTTGAGCAGCACGAGCCGCCGACGAAGAAGACGGTGAACACCCTCTTGACGCCCAGGAAGGTGAAGAAAACGATTGCGGCGATGATCGCGTATAAAAGGATTTGGCTTCCGATGTGGCCCATGGTCTTATTCCTTGCAGATTGTTGCAGTTAGTTTTAGCTAACAGGATCTTACCCCTTTGCGTTAGCTAAGGCAAACTCATACGGCCAAAAAACCGAGCCGATCCAGATCACGGTTTTTCAACCGCTGACTGACCGGCCTTCCGACAGCAAGCCTGCCGGGCGTTCTTTGAAAACCAG
>CACYPI010000065.1 GCA_902776275.1 uncultured Aeromonadales bacterium | reverse complement strand
GGCGGCGGCCTTGGGAACCTTGAGAATTGCGGTCGATCTTGCTGGGATCAGCGGTCGAGCCGCGTGAGATTATCGGTCGAGGTTCGTGGGATTTTCCACATGATCCACGGCGCGCTCGCCAGGGCCTTTGCAAAGCGCTCCCTCTCATACGCCATGCCCTTCTACTTCCCGTCCATCGGCGAGTACGCGCCGCTGCTCGAGCAGGCGGGCTTCAAGATCGAGGCCGCCTGGCTCTTCGACCGCTGGACGCCGCTGTCAGGTGACGACGGGCTTTCAGACTGGATCAGGATGTTCGTGAAGAAGCCTTTCGAGGGAGTGGCTGGTGATGTGAAGGACGAGATCATCGCCGAGGCCGTCGAGGATCTTAGGCCCAGCCTGCTCGATCGCGGGATCTGGCATGCTGACTACGTGCGCCTGCGCTGCAAGGCGGTGAAGCCTAAGGCATGAGCGGCGCAAGGCGCGCCGCACACAAAAGCCTCCTGCTGCGTCCGGGACTCAGGCGAGGAACCTGGAACAATCCACATACTCAAACTGAGGCTCGCTTGAATCCTGGCATGATGCTCCGCCCGACATCGGCGCCTGCATGCCCATCGAGAGCTTGGCCCAGGCCTTCTCGATGGTTTTTGCCATGAGCTTTCCGCGCTCGCTTAAGAATTGCCTGAAGAGCATATCGCCGAAGTTAGGCGGAATCGCGTTGTCGAGGCAGGACCGGTTGTAATCCGCCTTGCCGAGCAGGTACTTATAGCGCCCAGAGTAGAACGCTGGCGCTGACTTTCCAATCGCGACGTTGGTGTCAGACTCAAGCATCGTCTGGTTTGCCATCAGGTTGCGCATCTTGTACTCCTCATCCCCTATTTTCCTGAGATAGGCCTGGGGAAAGATGTGGTGGCGCGTAAGCCGCTTTGGCGGCAGCGGCGATCCGTCGTGCGGGATCGAGATACTGCCGCAATGCGGTTCCTCGCGCTGGAGCTTGTCTGAGAACAGCACCTTGGAGCCAAGGATGTTCAGGGCCGCGTTGAACGCAGTCCACATCCCAGAAGCGTCGGTCGCCTCGGAGATCATCCTAGGCACCTTGGCGCTGAAGAAGTCGGCATCTTCCAGGCTCTCAAGGCTCTTGCGGAAAAGCTCGATGAAGTCCTGGGGATCTGCCATGAGCGCAAGATCGCCAAGCGGGAGGCCAAGCCCGGCAAGCCCTTCGACTGCGCCGTTCCAGAGATCTTTGGCGCATGACAGGAAGATCCACTTGCGCATGAGCGGGTCGAGGGCCTGGCGGGAGACTCCGGAGCGCCGCCTGCCGCAGGCGTAGGCTGCGTACATCGCGTCCATGACGCGCCCTGGCGGCAGCAAGACCTGGTTTACAAAGCCCGACTGGGCAAAAAGCCTTGTGAAATCGTTCCAGATCTCAGGATCCCCGACCACATTCAATGCATCCCGCATCAACGAGGCGTTCATCTCGCGCTCGTCCTTGCCAAGGAGTGCAAGATCGCAAAGACCAAGCTCATTGGCCGCCCCATGGCAGGCGGCAAGGGCGCGCCTGGCGTCGTTCTTGCCGAATGTCACCAGGGATGCCTGCTTGATGAGCCTGCATGTGGATTGCTTGAAAGCGGGGAATTCATCGTTGCCAGCAACGTCTGCGAGGAAAAGCTCGATGACGCGCATGGACGAGGGATCGCCAACCCCCATGAGATCGGACGCCAGGGCTTCCTCGCGGGAACAGAGTTCCTTGCCGTCTCCTAAGGACGCGTTGGCTTGCCTGTAGATCCTGACGATCTCGCCGAACTCCATGCAGCGCGGAAGCACGCAGACAGGCAGCTTAATATCTTCAAGGGAAAGGAGCTTGTCCACGGCGCTGTCTATGGCCTCCTGATCCCAGGCCGACGAAATGTGGCTCGACCTGCCAAGGCCCGATGCGAAGTCCTCGGCAAAGGCCGAGGCATTGCCGAGCCTTGATGCGAAGGCAAGCCTTGAGATCGATCCAAGAAACTCGGGATCCTTCCCTCTGGCAGCATAGGCAAAATCGCCGGTAAATGGATTTAAGAAGATCCTGAGTGCGCATTCCTCCCCGTTATCGCACAGCACCTTCCTGCCGCGGAAGGCGCCGAGCATGGCGGTCAGGCGGTGGCGCCCGTCTACTACCAGGCACTTGCCACCGCCAGATTGCAGGAAAACCAGCGGAGGCATCGGATGCTGGCTGCTTAAGGCCTTTATGAAGGATGCGACAGCGCTGGCGCTCCATGATCTCGCGCCCTCCATGATGATGGAGCCCTTCTGGAGCGAATCGAGCAGATCGCCTGTCCTCACAAGGGAATAGCCGGTTTTCGCAAGATCCATGTGCAATCCTCCAAAGCCCTGAACGCCTTTGTCCATGTACAAATTATAAGCCCATGAGATCTGATAATCAATATTTAATATGCGTGTATTTAGATATATGTGATGATTGGAACAGTTGATATCACGTGTTTACAATCAGCACGCATACTGAGGATTCGAGTTTTGAAAACCACGCGGGAAGGCGGAAAAGGCGACAACAACATCGTGACGCGCCAAGCTTTGTACTGATAGATAAGGCAGATTCAGCTAATCAACCATTGGCCGGCAGATGTTCAACCAAGGACAATCAGCAATCCAACCAGCTTGCCGGAAGCAGCCTTATGCTGATTGGCGGCGCGTTTGTGCACGTCCTTGCAAATCCGCAACGGCGCGCTTAGGCGCAGGCGCTGGCGCACCTTAAGATCCTTCATGCCGACGTTTTCTGAGGCTAAGGAGCCATTCATGACGCAATCGCGGATCGCTGCGATCCTTGAGTACATGCACGTGCACAACCTCGTGACGGTCGAGGAGCTGCAGAGGCTCACCGGATCATCGGCATCGTCGGTCAGGCGCGACCTTGCCTCGCTTGCAAGGCGCGGCTCGGTCATCAGGATCCACGGCGGTGCCACGCTCTCGCGCTACGTCCCTGCCCAGCCCTCGACCGAGGAGAAGTCGATGCAGCACCCAGAGGAGAAAGAGCGCATCGGCCGCGCCGCTGCCGCCCTGCTCAAGGAAGGCGGCAGCGCCATCATCGACGCCGGCACCACGGCGCTTGAACTGGCGCGCTCGATCCCCGACATGCCGCTTACCGTCTACACGCCCGATTTGCACGTGGCGCTTGCCCTTTCAGGCCTTTCCAAGGTGAACGTGGAGCTCTCAGGCGGCGCCCTCGACCGCGCCTCGCAGTCCTGCGTGGGCAGCCGCGCCGTGGAGTGCGTGTCCTCGATCATCCCCTCCGTGTGCTTCATCGCCTGCAACGCCTGGAGCCTTGGCTACGGGATCATGACCCCAAGCCCTGAGAAGGTTGAGCTCAAGAAGGCCATGCTCTCCCACCCCGCCCTCAAGGTGCTGGTGGCCGACAGCGGCAAGTACGGCGCCACCGCGATGTGCCGCGTCTGCGGAGTGCAGGATCTCGACTGCGTCGTGACCGACGCCGGGCTGCCTGACGACGTGGCAGCCGAGATCGAAAAGCTCGGGGTGCGCGTGATCCGCGCGTAAGGCGCAGACAAAAAGGTGGCGGCCAATGGCCGCCGCGACCTCTTCCTTTCCGGGAAACAAGTACTACATGAAGATGCCGAGGATCAGGACCTCGATGCCGCCGATCGCCCAGGCGATGGTGGTCGGGATTGACCAGACCTTGATCTGATCCTTGGGCAGGCTCACGCCGAGCAGGCGGTTGACCACCCAGAAGAACGAGTCGTTCCAGTAGCTGAAGAACAGCGAGCCGCAGCAGCAGGCGATGGCGCCGAGCATCATGCTGTCGCCGCCGGCGCTGATGATCGGGGCGCAGATGCCGGCTGCGGTCACCATGGCGACGGTGCCGGAGCCCTGGATGAACCTAACGAGGGTCGCGATGAGGAACGGCAGGATGATGAGCGGGACCGAGGCCGCGGCCAGGCCCTGGGCGATGTAGTTGCCGAGGCCCGAGTCCTTGATGATCTGCCCGAGCGCGCCGCCGCCGCCGGTGACCAGCAATATGATGCCGGCCTGGGACATGCCCTTCTCGATGTTGCGCAGGACCGTGTCCCTGTCCATGCCGCGGGTGAGCGTGAAGAGCGCCACGAGCAGGCCGAGGCCCACGGCGATGATCGGCTGGCCCAGGAAGACCAGCACGCTGAAGGCGCCGGTGGTGAGCTTCAGCGCAGAGAGCACGGTGTTGAGCAGGATCAGGATGATCGGCAGCACGAGCGGGGCGAACGAGACGAAGGCGCTGGGAAGCCCTTCCTCGTCCTGCTCCGTGATCGCGTCGGGATCGTAGTCAGAGGGCGAGACCTTGACGAGATCGCCGTTGCCGCCAGGGATCACGCTGAAGGTCCTGGTGATGTAGGTCCTGGCGTAGATGATCACGCCGATGGTCATCGGGATGGCGAGGCAGAGGTTGATGAGGATGAACTTGCCCACGTCGACGTTGAAGATGCCTGCAACTCCCAGCGGGCCCGGGGTGGGCGGGACCAGCGAGTGGGTGATCACGAGGCCGCCTGCGAGGGCCACGCCCAGGGCGATGACCGACTTCTTGACGACCGACGAGATGGCCTTGGCTATAGGCGAGAGGATGACAAAGCCCGAGTCGCAGAAGATCGGGATCGACACGAAGAAGCCGGTGATCGCCATCGCCTCCTCCTCATGCCGCTTGCCAAAGAGCTTCAGGAAGCAGTAGGCCATGCGCTTGGCCGCGCCGCTCACTTCGAAGATCTGCCCCATCACCACGCCGAAGCCGATGATGATGCCGATGCTTGACAGGGTTCCTCCGAAGCCCTTGGTGATCGAGCTGATGATGCCCAGGGTGTTGCCATCGGGGAACTTGACGTTCGTGAGCGGCATCCCGCCCACCACGCCGATGACCACGGTGGCGATGATCAAGGCCATGAAGCTGTGGATCTTGGTCTTGAGCACCATGAAGATGAGCAGCGCGAGGCCGATTACGAGGCCCAGCAGCATGCGGTCGCCGCTTAATCCTTCGAGCATATGTGTCTCCTTAGATTGCCTTTGCTTGATTGTTTTTTCTAAGTTTTTTTTACGCGTTGAACGAGGGCGCGTACTTAGATGCGAGCACGACCGACTCGATCATGCTCACCGCGCCCGCCTTCCCGGTGCCCGCGATGTCAAACGCGGTGCCGTGGTCGACCGATGTCCTCAGGATCGGCATGCCTCCGGTGACCGAGATGGTGCGCTCGAAATCGAGCGTCTTGGTGGCTATGTGACCCTGATCGTGGTACAGCGAGAGCACGCTGTTGTACTTGCCGATGTAGGCCTGGTGGAACACTGAGTCGGCGGGGATCGGGCCTGCGACATCGAAGCCCTCGGCCTTGAGTTCCTCGACCGCCGGGGCGATGACGTTGACCTCGGTCCACCCGAAGAGCCCGTGCTCGCCCGAGTGCGGGTTCAAGCCCGCGACCGCCATGGTGCCGGAGGTGACGCCGAGCTGGCGGAGCATCTTCGTGCAGCGGTTTACGTAGTCCTTGATGCGCGGCTTCTTGATCATGCCGAGCATCTCGAGCATCGAGACGTGGCGCGTCAGGAAGAACACCCGCAGCCCGCGGGTCTCGAACATGGTCAGCGGATCGTCGGTGTGCGTGAGCGCCCCGAAGATCTCGGTGTGGCCGATGTAGGGGATCCCGCCTGCGCGCAGCGACTCCTTGTTGATGGGGGCCGTGGCGACCGCCGCGACCTTGCGCGCCAGCGCAAGCTCGATGGCCCTGGCGATGTAGCCGTAGGCGGCCTTGCCGCACATGGCCGAGACCTTGCCGTACTCGAACTTGGAGAGGTCGATGTTTTCAAGATCGATGAGGTTCAGCACGCCTTTCTCGTAGCGCCCCTCGGAGGGGTCGGAGATGACGTTGATCTCAACGGGCGCGCCAGTGATCCTGATCGCCTTCTCCATCACCCCCTTGTCGCCCACGGTGACCATGTCGGCCACCGCGAGAGCCTCGTCGGATGCCACGCACCTTGCGGTGATCTCAGGCCCGATCCCGGCCGGATCGCCCATCGTCAGTGCTATCAGCGGTTTTGCCATTGCAATTTCTCCTTTAGTTTTCGTTTCGCGAAGCGCCGGTCAGACCATCAGGCGCTTCTTCAAGTAATTGACGCATTCGGTGAGCGCCGCGGGCCCGCCCTGGGATCCGCCCTTGGTGACGATGTGGCAGCCGTCCATGGCGCCCCCGATCACCTGGCCGTAGGCTGCAAGCGGCAGCACCTCGTCCATCAGGGCGATGCCCTGGGAGCGCATGCGCGAGCAGACTGCGACCGTGATGTCGCCGCCGCAGCAGTAGATCCCGCGGAAGTCCGGCGTCCCCTTGAAGATCCGCTCGACTATCTCGGCGAAGGCGGTGTTGATGATCGAGCTTACGCCCTCAAGCGGGAGCTTGAGCTTCTTCATGGCGGCGTTGAAGTCGATGCGCTTGTCGGGATCGAGGCCGTCGCCTATCACCGTGCTCACTGGGAATTTGCCGTGATCTTGGATGATCGACTTGGCAACGCGCTCGATCTCGGCCTCGCGGCGCTGCGGCGACTCGAGGAACTCGGCGGTGCGCACGACCTCGCTTACCGTCCTCTGGGCAAGCTTCAGGTGCCTGACCTGGGCTGCCGTCGAGGGGTGGACGCTTCCGACCACCACGAGGATGCGCGAGAGGTTCTTGCCGCGCGAGGGGGTCAGGGCCTTGCGCGCCAGGGCGCCGGTGAAGGCGCCTGAGTCCACGGCGAGCACCTTGAGGCCCGAGGTGATGGTGGCGTCGGCGATGAGGTCGAGATCCTCCTGGGTCAGCGCATCGAAGACGATGATGCGGCGCCCTGCCGCCGCCTGGCCCTGGATTATCTGCGCCAGGGCGTGCTTGCCGTGCATGAGGTCGTCGCAGCAGATCTCCCCGATGCTCCTGCGGGTCTGGGATGCGAGCACGTCGCGCACGCGCGAGACCTTCACAGGGCACTTCGGGTCGATCGCGATGTCGGTGTGGTGGAGCAGCACGCCGTTGACCATGAGGTAGCCGCCGACCACGGTGCGGCCCGAGCTTGGGAACGATGGCACGACGAGCGCCACGCGGTCCTTATCGCCCAGTGCGTCGAGCATCGCGTCGGTCTCGGCTCCGATGTTGCCGCGCAGCGTCGAGTCGATGCGCTTTGAGTAGACGCGCACGTCAGGCGACATCAGGGCCTTGCACGCCTCGTTGACGCGGCGGTAGGCCTCCTCGGGCGGGACGGCGCGCGAATCGGTCGGGTAGATGAGGCAGTCGCAGTCCGGGCGCTCGCCTTTCTTGATGCCGTCGAGCGAGAGCACGCTCACCGCGTTGAAGTTGCTCTGGCGCAGCTGCACCCCGGTGGCGTTGCCGCCTGTGAGATCGTCGGCGATTACGACGCATTGGGCCATGGCTTTCCTCCTTGTGACTGATTTCAGTATATTGGCTGTTTATGGCTTTACAACTTGAAAAACAGGCAATAATAAGGAGAGGATGAATTTGAAACGAGCAGGTTGCGCGGGCGTTTTAAGTTTGATTGAGCAGTTTTGACCGATTTCAGCCACAAATCCGCAAACGGTGCCGAAAGACCGGTTTCCCTAGAACGCCTGTGTTTGCGCGAATTTTTGCGCAAAAATTACGGTCTGGCGCGGCCTGAGCGATCAGGGCGTTGAAATATGTGATCAAAGGTCGCGCGGTTTTTTGCGCGATTGGTGACGAAGATCGACTTTCATGCTTGGACTGTACGTCTCCATGCTGCAAGATTGAAGGTCATCTGAGGTTTTGCGCTCCGCTTGCATCGGACGCTCAGGCAAAAGCGCATTGCAAGATCACGGACAGATCCCCAGGAGGCGGGCATGCACATCGCAAGGACGGTTGAGGGCACCATTGGAAGGGCCGCAAGGTCTTTTCCGTGCCTGCTCGTCCAAGGACCGAGGGATTGCGGCAAGCTGGCGGCGCTTGCGCATGCGCTCGGAGACAACTTAGCGCGGGTGTCGCTTGACGATCTGGATGAGAGGCTGGTCGCCCAGTTGAATCCCAAGCTCTTCCTGGATGAACGCGGCTGTCCGCTCATCATCGAGGAGATTGAGAAGGCCCCTGCCCTTTTGGATGAAATCAAGCGGAGGATCGACGAGATGAGGTTCGAGGCCTTGAAGTCTGGTCTGCCGCAGAGCCTCATGTACGCCCTGACCGCCTCGACCACGCATGCGCTGCTTCATGGCGATTCGGACTCCCTGGCCGGAAGGTGCGCCAAGATAGATATGTCATCCCTGAGCGAGTGCGAGAAGCTCGGCCTTGCAGATCGCGTTTTCTCGCCGAGGATCGAGGATTGGAAGGCCTTTGAGGCAAGCGGGAAAGGACACTTAAGGACAAGGGGCGAGATCTTCGAGTCAATATTCCAAGGCGGCATGCCTGCCCTTGCCGCTGGCTCCGTGGACAGGGAGTCCTACTTCAAGGCCTACGTCGCAAGCTACGTCGAGCAGGACGCGGGCATGCTTCTCAAAGCCTCGAACCTCATCAAGTTCCGCTTTCTCATAACGGCCGCCGCGCAAAGGACTGCCATGGAGCTTGACTATGGCGAGCTTGCGGACGCAGCCGGGATCGACCGCCGCACTTGCATGAGGTAGATCTCTGTCATGGAGTCATCAGGGATCATCTTCCTGATGCCGCCTTATCTGGCGCATTCCAGGCGCGCCGCGAGCAAGGCGCCGAAACTCTACTTCATGGACACCGGCCTGTGCGCGTGGCTGAACAAGTGGCCGAACGCGAGCATGCTCGCCCAATGCTCCATGAACGGCGCCTTCTTTGAGACCTATGTCGTAAGCGAGATCGCCAAAAACCTGCTCGCGCACAACCTTGATCCGAGCGATTGGCTGTTCCACTACAGCATCAAGGGGCGCAATGAAGCCTGCCTGCTCTATGCCGACGCATGCTCGATCACTCCGATCCAAATCGAAGCCGGAGTGAAGCCTGCGAGGCGGGCAAGGAATTTCCAGCATCTTGCAAAGCGCGGGTTTGAGGTCGCGCCCGGCCTCGTATTCTCCTGCACCGACAAGATCCGCCCCGTCGGCAAGTCTGCGTGGTTCGTGCCTGCGAGCTTGCTTCCGTAATCTGCCTGTTGTTCTCTCTTCGCACTAACGCAGCGCTAATTCTCCTCGTCCATCATCTGCGCCCGTTAAAAACCACGGAGTCACAACAAGAGATGAACATCGAGACAGCCACCATCGCCATCGCGTTCGCCGCCATTCTTTCAAGCACCGGGGCC
Source organism: uncultured Aeromonadales bacterium (assembly GCA_902776275.1). Taxonomy (GTDB): domain Bacteria; phylum Pseudomonadota; class Gammaproteobacteria; order Enterobacterales; family Succinivibrionaceae; genus Succinivibrio. The sequence continues at coordinate 4,183 of CACYPI010000065.1, read as the reverse complement.
TTTGCCTCGACCGACTGCCCGGGCCTTCAGGCCCTGGACGCCAAGTGCCAGGCCAAGTCCGCAGTAAAGTCCGCCGTTCGCGAGAAGGTGAACGAGTATGTCGAAGGTACCCAGGGCACCGAGCGCGAGTCCGCCCTGACCTCTGCCGTAAAGAGCGCCGCCAAGGATAAGATCAACAACCTCAAGCAGAGCGCCAAGGACAAGGTGAACTCCAAGATCTCCAAGGCAACCGGCGGTCTCTCAGACACTGTGAGCGATGCCGTCAAGGACGAGGTCAAGGAGCAGGTGAAGGAAGAGGCCAGGAAGCAAGCCCTCAAGGAAGGGGCCAAGCTCCTGCTCAAATAAGCTCAGGCAATTCTTCAAAGCCGCTGCATTCAGCGGCTTTTCTGTCAATGCCCCAGGTACTTCATGATCGCGAGGAAGCAGCTGCAAGCTGCGAAGATGAACATGTATGTCGTCATCATCGAGGCATGAGAGTTTTTGGAGAGCATCGTCAGATCGTTGATCTTGGCGTTAAGTTCGCTTGAGATCTCCTTGATCCGGTAAAAGGCGTAGAGATCGTCCCAGGTGGCAGTCAGATCTTCGACACGGTTGAGGTTCAGCGGCATCGAGTAGAAGTACAGGTTCTTGAACTTCACTACCTCGTTGTTGATCCTGTTGACTGCGTTGTCTGGGCCGACCGGCAGCACAGGAATCCACCTGCCAACGTGCCGGCTAACCCATGAACAGAAGCTGTGCTCCTTGAAGAGCGTCTTGTAGGAGATCTCGTCGAGCAGCATCTTGAACTTGTAGGTGTAGGACATGGCCAGGATGTAAATGATCATGACGCGGCAGCACACTGGCTCGGCGACGCTGGGATCCTTCCTGACCCTGATCTCCTTGTTGGAGAGTTTCACATACTTGCACTTGCCGTTTGGATTGATGATGCAGGCATCCCACAAGGCCTGCTTCTTTTTTTCCTCTGGCACATCTTTTCCTAGCGATACGATCTCCTTTTTGATCACGACGCTGCGATTGTCGTTCCAACCGTTCCTTCTAGCTTCCTTGCGGCGCGCTCGATCCCTCGCCGGAGCAATGCTCAAAGCCGGCCTTGAGCGGATCTCGAAACTCTCTTGAATGGTTCCGTCCATAAGAAGTTTCATCTTTCTCCTGACGGTGAACCTGCTGTCAAATAGCTCGATGAGGAGGAAGTCCCAAGTTCCAAAGAGGTTCTCACGTTCATCCTTCTTACCGCGGTCGAACGCCTCCTTGCCGCTGTACTCGACTCCTCTGCGAAAGACCCGGATCTTGTAGCTGTCGGCGATCTCAGGCCTAAGAAACCGGATCGGAAAGACTTTCTTTTCTTTGCTGTTTTCGACCTTCTCCCAGTTTCCATTCAGGAACCACATGTCGTGCAACCGGTTCTCATGCAGGGGCTCGCCGAGGATCCTTCTGAACGAGGCGAGGCTTTGCTGGGCTGACTTGCGCGCTTTTGACAAGCGCAGCACCTTGTTATGGAGCCATCTGGTTCCATCGCATAAGTTCCAACAAGACCGTGGCTTGCTCCAGAGCACATCCATTTCTGCAAAGAAGGCGCGCTCAAGTTCATGGTAGAAGCTCTCGTAGCGGGAATACTGGTCAGCGGCGGAGCCTGTGCAGGAGCCTTGTGTTGTCATCTCCTCCTGCGCAACCTCCGTCTTGGTGCTGCTGGTTTTCTCATGGTCTTGCATGTCTTGCTGCCTTCGATGCAACGCGGCGCTGTCTTTCCGATTAGACTTGGTAGGAGTTTAGCAAGGCGGGCGCACGCTTGCACGCATGCCCCCAGAGACCAGAAAGGCCGCCCTTGCGGCGGCCCCAAGGCAAGGTTATGCCCTGCCATCATCGCTTGTTCTCAGATGAAGTCACAGAATTTGCGGCTGTAGCCTGCGCGTGTGCGAGTGCTGCCTTTTATGACCGACTCGGTGAGCTCGTCGAACGAGACCTTGCGGACGCTGCCATGCTCTCTTTTCACATCGCCGTCCTGGCGCTCCTCAAGGCGATCGTTGAGCCTGCCTGGGAGCATGAAGTATGAAGCCACGGCGCTTGCCGAATCCCTGATCCTTGAAAGAATGCCCATATCCAAGTCCTCCTTTTGCATGCCTTCCGGCAACTCCACTTTCAGCACGGCGATCGCCTGTTTGCGTAAAGGATCGTTAAGGACATGTGAACTTCCATCCCGATGGATGCACGAGCAAGAAGAAATCGGCACGCGAAGGCCATGATCCCAGCCCCTGCCTGCCTCAGCCCCGCCGTTTCGGACGGTTTTTGCTATGATCTGCCGCAATCGGAGGAGCGTTGATGCTGCAAAGACCCACGAAGGCGCTGCTGCTGCCTGCCCTGTTAGCCCTGTCCATATCCTGCATGGCCGAGGAAGGATCGCCTGCCCAATCCCAGGGGGAGCCTCCCTCAGTTTCCGCCATGACTGCGGACCCCTCTGAAGGCTGGAAGGACATGCTGCGCAGGAGGCGCGAGGTCTCGGGCAACACCGTCGACGGGATCAAGCGCCACGCCCATGACGGGGACTACGTCTTCATCCGCGGCAGCTTCATCAAGAAGCTCGAGAGCGGCGGCTATGTCTTCACCGACGGCAAGGGCCGCATCGAGGTGAAGTTCGCCGAGGGCACCCTGCCCAAGGACTTCGCCCTGGACGAGGACTACATGGTCTGGGGCCAGATCCACCGCGAGAACGTAATTAACTACTACATGCAGGCGCTCCTGCTCTCCCCGCGCCGCCTCCCGCCCTGCGGTGACAAGAACTGCCAGAGCTTCCCAAGGCCCGGCGACGACGGCCAGGAGGCCGGCCATGGCGGCCGTGTTCCCGACGGCATCGCCGGGGCTGAAGGCCATGATCCTGCCGCGCCCTCCCAAGAGGCTGATGCATCTGACGCAAAACACCAGGCCAAGTAACCACCTCAAGCAAATTTCCCAAATAGGCATTCCTGATGACTTCCTTTGAACTTCGGCAGTACTCCCTGCTCTTTCTGACCGCGGTGCTCTGGGGCACCGGCTTCATCGGCCAGAAGCTCGGCATGGATCATGTCGAGCCATTCACCTTCACCTTCATGAGGACGCTCATCGGCGGACTCTTCCTCCTCCCGGTCATGGCCGCCATGAACGGGATAAAGCGCAAGCGCGGGATCACGGTGCGCAGGAGCGACAAAAAGACCCTGATGCTCGGATCGCTGTGCTGCGGAACCTGCCTCATCTGCGCCGAGAGCTTCCAGCAGTTCGGGATCCAGATCTCCGACGTCACCTCCACGAGCTTCATCACCTCGCTCTACGTGGTCTTCGTGCCGATCTTCGGGATCTTCATAGGATCGAGGCCCTCGCCCAAGCTCGTGCTCTGCGTCGCCATCTCGGTGGCCGGCCTCTACCTGCTCACCGCAAGCGGCGGGCTGCACTTCTCCAAAGGCAACCTGCTCACGCTCATCGGCGCGATGTGCTTTGCCGTCCACATCCTCGTCATCGCCTACTTCGTCGCGCGCGTGGACGGCGTGGCGCTCTCCTGCGGGCAGTTCTTCGTGGCCTCGTTCCTGGGCTTCATCATGATGGTCGCCACGGGAGGCGACACACTGGAGAACTTCATGAAGGCGGCGCCAGCCTTCATCTACTGCGGCATCGTCTCAAACGGCATTGCCTACACGCTCCAGGTCGTGGGCCAGCGCGGGGTCAACCCGATCATCGCAACCATCATCATGTCGCTTGAAAGCGTGATGGGAACGTTCTTTGGAATAGTGCTCTTAGGCGAGTCCCCGACCACGGTGCAGCTCATAGGCTGCGCCCTGGTCTTCACGGCCGTGATCCTCGTCCAGGTCCCGGTGGCGGCGCTGGCGCGCAAGGCCGGGTTCATCAAGTCCAAGGCCTGAGCAAAGACTTCCATCCCAAAGCCGGAGGCCCCGGGAGGGGCCTTCGCCGTTCCAAGGCCCAGGGCTTTGGGGCGATTCGCCCCCAACCTCAACAGCCTTCCGCCTTATCAAAAAAGCGCCGTAAAACCCCGGGCTTCAGCCCGGGGATATAAGGCGCCTAATCGGGGGCATTCTGGTTTTCAATGTATTGTCTGATGATGGAGATGGGAGCTCCGCCACAGGACGCCGCGAAATAGGAGGGAGACCATAGATGATGTCCCCAAAGTTCAGTGGTAACAGAGGGATAGTTCCTTTGCCGT
>CACYPI010000064.1 GCA_902776275.1 uncultured Aeromonadales bacterium | reverse complement strand
CCCTTCCCCATGCCGCTTCTGCGATAAAAAGTTAACCGATTAAGATATCGAATGATTTTTTAATTAAAAAAGACTTGACTTAGGTCGCTTCATAACAGATTTTAATGGATAAGATTGTATCTTTTTGGGGAGCAGTGAACTACAGATGGGCGCTTATTGCCCATTTATCGTGCAATAAGCGCCACTCGAGCCAGCTTTAGGACTCTGCGTTACCTGACTTCCGGCTTCTGTTCCGAACTATCTAGAGCGCCGCGCTGCTTCTCGCTTTGTACCAGATTGACGTCCGTAGCCGCCTCTGACGGCTTGTAGGCGCGGATTGAATTGAGTCCCCAGTACTTGGCGAGGCTCTTGTTGGTCCAAAACAGCGGATCCTCCTCGATGTCATCGAGACCGTAGGCGGCGCAGAAACGGTTTTGCGTGTTGTCAGGCATTGTTACGACATCGAGATTTCCCAGGGCTTTCTGCTGATCGATCACTTCCAGCACTTGCGCGCGCATGCGCTCGAACTCGTAGAGCCCGCCCTTGGCTTCATGGATGAAAGCCCTGAATGAAAGCCCTAGCGCGAGGCACAGCAAGACACGCGCCATGAGTTTCTGCGAACAGATGGCATTCAGCACGATCCCAGATGCGATCACCGCAGGCACCACGCTGAATAGGAAGATCCTCGCGTAGACAAGCTGCACCGCGGCAATGCTCATCGATGCGCACATGGATGTGCCGAGGAAAGTCCACGAGAGGAATAGGCGATCCCTGCCGACGAACGTTTTGCCATGGCTGAGCGCTGCATTTGCCACGACAAGCAACGGGATCAGGCAGACTTGCGGCTGCACTAGGTACTGCGCGCTGTGCCAGAGCCTTGCCGCCACCGCCAGCGGACTGAAATAGCCGCTCACGCCGCGTGCGGCGCGCTGCCCGCTTTCGGCTGCGGCCCTTGCGAAGTTCCCAGGGGCAAGCCAGAGCACGATCATTCCGATGAAAAAGCAAACTGCGCACGCCGCAAGCAGCCTGAAGTCGCCCTTGCCTGTCCTTTTGGACCAGAAGGCCAAAAATGCCCCCGTAAGCGCGAGGCTGGCCGACAGGCCCTCTGAGGACCACCCGGCCATGAAGGCCAGCGGGCAGGCTGCGGCGATCCAGATCCTGGAGACAGGCTTTTGAGCGAGGTACGCCTTCTGCAGCACGAGCAACATGGCAAGGGGCAGGAGGATGAGCCACATGTAGTTTGCCGATCCCGTGATCCAGAGTATGTTCTGGCCGAACGCGGGAAGGGCGAACATGAGCATGAAATTGACGAACACGAACACCTAGGTCCGGGCAAGCCACGTCTTTGAAGCCCCTGTGGCTGAAATCAGGATGTTCTTGCAGATGAGGAAGGATAGAAGCAGGTAGTCAAGCGTGTTGATGGCATCGAAGATTGGCTTTGGGATCGAGAGAAAGCCGATGGTCAGGGCTTCACCACATATTCTCCACCCATGCCATATAAAAGTCATACAGATGACGCACAACTTGAGATAAGCCATGCAGGGAACTTGCGACAAGGCTCTTTGAAAAATCATCTGACACCATGACCGTGTGGCGGTTCATGCTGCATATGACCGCTCCGACTGCCGCATAGAGGACGAGCAGGATCGCTGATTCGGGGATGCGCCGGGCAAAGGCTGCGGCGCTTTTGGAGCGGGATTTGATGGTCATTTGGTTATCCTGCCTGAAGAAGTGATTGTTTTATAAATAGTTGTGCTGTGAGCGCACATTCTGGAAAGCCGATGCGACTATAGCTCTATGCCCTATCGGGGCTTCGTGTCAGCGCCCTCCTCACTTGTCCTGAGCGCACTGCCCGTCCTTGCAGCTGTAGCTCTTGCCACCGCGGATCTCGATGCGGCCTCCGCCCTGGCGCTGCACCTTGGCCCCGCTCTTGAGGCTCAGTCCTCCCTGGCCCTGCGAGGGCGTGAGCGCGGCTCCGGACAGCGCGCCCGGGGCCTTGGGCTTCATCGGGGTTGCGGACGTTGCAGGCTCTGCCTGCACGCACTTGCCGCTCGTGCAGTCGATGGCCTCGGCGTCCGCAAATGCCTGGGTTGAGGCTGCCGCCGCAAGCACTGCGACGGCTGCTGCGATGGCCTTCTTAAAGCTCATTCCTCCTCCGCGCCCTTCTTGACCTGGGTTAAGTACTTGCCGGCATCGTCAAAGCCCAGGCGCTGCATCGCCTCGATGAAGAGCTGCGGCGTCCAGCCGCCCTCGCCCTTGTCGAACTTCAGGCGGTACATCTCCTCTGGATGGTCCTTGAGGTAGCGCTGGTTCAGCGGATCGGTGGGATCCTCTGGATCGCCGCGGTCGCCGGTGCACACGGGCTTGCCGATCCTGGCGAGCACGATGTAGTCGTACGGGTACCAGGGCATCTTGTAGTTGCAGGTGCGGCGGATCGAGCGGACCTTGTAGAACTTGTAGAGGATCTGGTTTGCAAAGTAGGTCTTCTGCGCCCTCACGTCGCCGATGAACATGTACTTCGATGTCTTGACGTTGAAGGGATGGACCACGAGATCGCGCGCGCCGGACTCAAGCTGAGCCGTGATCTCGCTGTCGCGCGCCCTGCCGTCAAGCTGGGCCTGACGGTAGCCGTGGATGGTGTTGGAGACCGTGGGGATGAGGTAGGCAGCCGCCACGACATAGAGCACCTTGCGCCAGAGCGCGGGGATGGGCTCGACGCCCTCAGCGTGCAAAAGCTCGAGCATCCCGGCAGCCGCGGCCACGGCGAAGAAGGTGAACGGGGCTGCCGAGCGGGACGGGAAGTTCGGCGAGAAGATCATGACGCCAAGCGCTGCAAGGGCGATGAGGGCCTCCCAGATGGCGCCGTACCAGGCATAGCTGTCAGCTTTGGCCGCGCCTGATCTCCAGGCCCTGAATGCGAGGTAGGCGAAGGCCGCTATGATAGGAAGCTGGGTGAGCAGCGAGGAGAAGAAGATCCCGACTGCCACCGGGAAGTGCTTTAAGAAGGTGTAGCCGCCCTCCTCCATGAACTCGACCCTCGCCTCGTTGCCAGGAGAGAGGACGAGCAGCAAATAGCCTGCCACGAGGCCTATGAAGCCTGTCACCTGCCAGGCGCGCAGGCGCCCGGTCCTGCCAAGCCATGCAAGCACGAGGATCACGCCGCCCACGGCGGCAGCCCCCGTGTTCTCGTTGGTCCAGCCTGCGAGCACGCCCAGGATCAGCATGCCGATCGCGGCAAGCGCCCCGCCTGCCATCGGCTCCTTGCGAAGCGAGATCCTGTAGGGCAGCAGGAAGATGAGCACCAGCGTCGTCGTGTAGAGGTAGTTGCACGAGGAGACGAGCATGAACACGACCTCGCCGTAGATGCGCAGGCACAGCCACACGAGGAAGGTCACGAAGAACACCAGCGGGAAGCGCAGCGAGGAGAGCGTGGGCATCCTGCCCTGGGCGTGGGCGCAGATGACCACCATCAGCGCCACGTAGCAGATGCCGCCGCAGACGGCCGAGACGTACTTGCCATGCCACAGCAGGAGCTGGGCGATGGTGTGCGCGACCGTCCTGCCGCCCCACTGGAAGTAGTGGTTCCACTGCGAGATCGCAAGATCGGAGAATGACGACACCATGCCATCGCCCCCCTGGATCAGCATGTAGCGGTAGTCATTTGAAAAGTAGGGGATCATGTACGCGCAGGCGCACACGAAGAGCCCCCACAGCAGGAGCCAAACGAAAGAAGCCCTTCTCATCTGAGCATCTCCTCACCGCCCGTTTGCGGAACTTGAAATCCAATAGGGTTAGAATGACGCCCAAAGTATAGCGCACGCGCAAAATCTAAAAGTTAAATTAAGCACTCCCCATCCCATGCAGCCCGACACCCTTCTTCCGGCCGCCCTGAAGAGCGGCTTCACCTCTACCTCGAAAACCGCAGGGGGCTTCCCCGGCGCCTCGCTGGGCCTGGCCGTGGCCTCGCTCTCCCAAGGATCCCAATCCCCGGTGCTGGTGCTGTGCGCCGACGGCTTTGAGTGCCGGGCACTGGCAGCCGATCTGAGGGCGCTGGCGCCCAAGCTTCCCTGCCGCTTCTTCCCCGACTGGGAGACGCTGCCATATGATCAGCTCTCGCCACACCAGGACATCATCTCCTCGCGCCTTGAGTGCCTGGCCGATCTTCCGTTCATGGGCAGGGGCATGGTGATAGCCCCGCTCTCGGCGGTGATGCCGCGCCTGGGGCCGGTCGGGTACATCAGATCGCGCTCCTTCAGGCTGCGCCCGGGCGACACCCGCGACATCGAGGCGATGTGCCAGGAGCTCGCCTCCGAGGGCTACCTCAAGGTCGAGCAGGTGCTCGCCCACGGCGAGTTCGCCTCGCGCGGCTCGATAGTCGACATCTTCCCGATGGGCGCCGACATCCCCTACCGCATCGACTTCCTCGACGACGAGGTGGACTCCATACGCACCTTCGATCCCGAGACCCAGCGCTCGGGGGCCGCAGTCAAGGAGATAAGCCTGCTGCCGGCCCACGAGTTCCCGCTCGACGAGGCTGGGATCAGCGCCTTTCGTAGCAACTACCGCGACGCCTTCCCGGGGGCGGATCTGCACAGCCACGTCATCTACTCTGCGATCTCCAAGGGCGCGATCCCCGCGGGCATCGAGTACTACCTGCCGCTGTTCTTCGGGGAGGCGGCGATGGCGACCTTCTTCGGCTACCTGCCAAAGGACACCAGGCTCCTTCTGGTAGGCGACGTTCAGAAGGCCGCCTCCGACTTCTTCGAGGACGCGCAAAAGCGCGCGGGCATGTACGCGGGATCAAGCGAGCATCCGCCGCTTGATCCTGAGAAGGTCTTCTTGACCCCTGAGGAGCTTTTGCTTCATCTCAAGGGCCGCGGCGCCATCACGCTGCACCGGCGCCCACTGACCGAGGAGGAGCTGTCAGTCCGCGGCGCGGCCAACTCGTCGTTCGCCCCGGCCCCCGATGTCGCCTTCAGCCACAAGGAGAAGGATCCTTCTGGCAAGTTCGAGGCCTTCGTGCTCGAGGCTGCGCGCAAGGGCGGCAAGGTGCTGCTCACCGCCATCTCCGAGGGCAGGCGCCAGGCGCTGCGCGATCTGCTCCCGCCATCGCTTATCGAGAAGACGGGCATCAAGCCCGCCTCCTCCTTCCAGGACTTCTTGGACGGCGACGCCCCGCTGTGGCTCACCGTCGCGCCATTCTCCGCAGGCTTCGCCTCAAAGGGCGGCAAGCTTGCCGTCCTCACCGAGAACGAGCTCTTCGGGGTCACGGCCTCGCAGTCGCGCCGCGCCTCACGCGCGCGCCGCAGCGGCTTCTCCGAGGACGCCCTCATCAAGAACCTCGTGCAGCTCAAGGAAGGCCAGGTCGTCGTTCACATCGACCACGGCATCGGCCGCTACCGCGGCCTCAAGACGCTGGTCATCGGCGGGATCAAGGGCGAGTACCTGGCTATCGAGTACCAGAACGGGGACATGCTCAACATCCCCATCACCGCCCTCTCGAAGATCGCCCGCTACTCGGGCTCGGACAACCCGCCGCTCTCCAAGCTCGGCACCGACTCCTGGTCCAAGCGCAAGCAGAAGGCCGCCGAGAAGGTGCGCGACATCGCCGCAGGGCTCCTCGACCTCTACGCCCGCCGCGCCGCGCGCGACGGACGCTCGTTCCAGGTGCCCCAGCGCGCGCTCGACGAGTTCGCAACCGGCTTTGGCTACGAGGAGACCCCCGACCAGCTCTCGGCCATCAACGCCACGCTCTCTGATCTCGCAAGCCCCAGGCCCATGGACCGCCTCATCTGCGGCGACGTCGGCTTCGGCAAGACCGAGGTCGCCCTGAGGGCGGCCTTCGTCGTCGCCTCCTGCGGGGCGCAGGTCGCGGTGCTCGTGCCGACCACGATTCTTGCAGAGCAGCACTACCAGACCTTCAAGGATCGCTTCGCCGGGACGCCGATCATCATCGAGGAGCTCTCGCGCTTCAAGACGGCCAAGGAGCAGAGCGAGAGCTTGAAGAAGCTCGCCGATGGGAAGATCGACATCATCATCGGCACCCACCGCCTGCTCTCGCGCGGCATCAAGTTCAAGGATCTGGGGCTCGTCATCATAGACGAGGAGCACCGCTTCGGCGTCAGGCAGAAGGAGAAGCTCAAGGCCCTGCGCGCCGAGGTCGACCTGCTCACGCTCACCGCAACCCCGATCCCGCGCACGCTCAACATGGCCATGGAGGGCATGCGCGAGCTCTCGATCATCGCGACCCCGCCCGAGCATCGCCTGGCCATCAAGACCTTCGTAATGGAGAGATCAGATCAGGTGGTGCGCGAGGCCGTGATGCGCGAGCTGCGCCGCGGCGGCCAGGTCTACTACCTGCACAACGACATCTCGACCATCGGCCAGACCGCCGAGGCGCTCTCAAAGCTCGTGCCGGAGGCCACCATCGGCATCGGACACGGGCAGATGAACGAGCGCGATCTGCAGAAGGTCATGCGCGACTTCTACAACCAGCGCTTCAACGTGCTCTTGTGCACGACCATCGTCGAGAACGGCCTCGACCTCCAGTCGGCCAACACCATCCTCATCGACCGGGCCGATCTGCTGGGGCTTGCGCAGCTCCACCAGATCAGGGGCCGCGTCGGTCGCTCGCACCACCAGGCCTACGCCTACCTCTTCACGCCGCCCAAAAAGCTGCTCACGCGCGACGCCAAGCTCAGGCTCGACGCCATCTCCTCGCTCGAGGAGCTGGGCGCGGGCTTCGTGCTGGCAACGCACGATCTTGAGATCAGGGGCGCGGGCGAGCTGTTGGGCGAGGAGCAGTCCGGGCAGATAGAGTCCGTGGGCTTCTCGCTTTACACCGACATGCTCAACGAGGCGGTGAAGGCTTTGAAGGAAGGCCGCGAGCCCTCGCTTGCGGAATTGAGCCAGGGCGAGTGCGAGATAGACATGCACCTGCCCGCGCTCTTGCCTGACACCTACATCGCCGACGTCAACACCAGGCTCTCGCTCTACAAGCGCCTGTCCTCCTGCCGCACGCCCGAGGAGTTCGAGGATCTCAAGGCCGAGCTCATCGACCGCTTCGGCTTCCTGCCCAAGAGCGCCGAGAACCTCTTCAAGATAAGCTCGCTCAAAGTGCTGGCGACCTCGATGGGCATCACCAGGATCGCAGGCGACGAGAACGGCGAGGTCATCGAGATGGGGCCGCAGTGCGCCATAAGCCCCGACTACATCATCTCCCTTGTGACCTCGTGCAGGCACAACGAGTACCGCATGTCAGGTCCCAACTCGCTGCGCTGCAACCTGAAGGAGACAGAGGAGCGGCCGCGCCTTGCCTTGCTCTCGCAGCTTCTGGCAGCATTTGACGCAAGAAGGGTCGATAAGCGCTGAGGCAACGTTCCCAGGTGGGATTTCAAAATTCAAATTGGCCGCTATCAACTACGCGCAGAACGTGCGTAGCTGATAGATTTTGCCAATGAATCCACAAATAAGAGATCTGCAATGGCCGATTACAAACCCGCTTTCACCATCACCGACAGGACGACTTTCCTCCTCTGCTCTATAACCGAGAGGATCTGCAAGCTGAGGCTCCTCTACGGAGGGAACGCATCCTCGCGCCTCAAGCGGAAAAACCTCGTCCGCTCAGTCCGCGCCTCCATCGCCATCGAGCAGAACACCTTGTCGCTCGAGCAGGTCGCCGCAATCTCAAATGGCGGGAAGGTCATGGGCAGCCTTCTGGAGATCCACGAGGCCGAGAATGCCCTCAAGGCGTACGAGGATGCGCCCAGCTTCGATCCAGGCAGCATCGATGATCTGCTCAAGGCCCACGGGATCATGGCGCAAGGGCTGGTTCGCGAAAGCGGATGCTTCAGGCACTGCAGCGTCGGGGTAGTCAGCGGCAGGACGCTCATCCATCTGGCGCCGCCTGCCGAGCGGGTGCCCGGGGAGATCGAAGATCTTTTCGCGTGGTACCGCGCCTCCGAGCTGCACCCGCTCATAAAGAGCGCGGTGTTCCACTACGAGTTCGAGTTCATCCACCCATTTGCAGACGGCAACGGGCGCATTGGCAGGCTCTGGCACAAGCTGCTTCTTTGCAAGTGGGACCGGATCTTCCTCGACTTGCCGTTCGAGGAGTTCATCGAGCGCCATCTTCGCGACTACTACGCATCATTGGGCAAGTCGGAGCATGAAAGCGACAGCGGCGTGTTCGTCGAGCTCATGCTCATGGTGATCCTGGAGGCACTAAGCGATCCTCAGACCGCAGGCTGCGACGGGATCCCCCTGAACGTGCAGAGGCTCATCGAGGCCCTAGGCTTGAGGGAGATGTCATCTTCCGAGCTCATGGAGGCGCTTTCCATAACGCGGCGCCAAACCCTCAGGGACTCCTTCCTGGCCCCTGCCATAAAGCTTGGGCTTGTCGCGATGAAATACCCTGACAAGCCCCAAAGCCGCAGCCAGAAGTACCTCGTCAAGAGGCGCTGAGCCCAGTGAAGCCGCCCCTACCCAAGCTTTAGGGCATGAACCCCTCATGGTCCTTGTGGAGCGAGAGCAGGAGCTCCACGAACCTCGCAGCGCTCAGCCTGTTGTCGTAGCCGTGGATGCAGCCCTCCAGCGCCATTGCAGCTATGGAGGCAATCATGGGTAATTTCGACCGCCAGGTGCCGGCCAGGCCCGTTTTCTGCAATGGCGCTCAGCGCCCTTTCTGGGAATAGCTCAGGAACGCGAAGAACAGGCAGAAGATCAGGTCGATGGCAACCCAGAGCGCCTTGCCGAAGGCGAGGAACATGAACGGGTTGAAGACTATGGCAGCAAGCAAGGCAAGAACCCTGGGCCACACAAGGGCATCGGCAGGAACCCTGGCATCGGCAGGCAGCCTCGCGTTCATCGCCATGAAGGCAAACGCGTAGAGCGAGGCTGCAAAGGCCTCGATCCTCAGGAACTGGTAATAGCCGTAAGGCAGCGGAAAGATCGCCGCAAAAAGGCACAAGGCCGTCACGCCGCAGATGGCAGTTTTCATCTTTTAGTTGCCAGACAAGCAGTTCCTGCGCGCACGAAGGATCCTGCCGCGTCAGTTCCTGATGCGGTTCTTGAGGATCTCGCGCTGGAGATCGGTCACCATGGCCATGAGCAGGGCCTGCTTTGCCATGGGGAGCTGCGGGGAGATCATGAGTCCCACGATCCACTGGCTGTCGCGGTTCTCCTTGTGCTCGAGGCCGCAGCGCGCGACCTGGGTGAGCACGTCGATCTTCTCGGAGCGCGGCGTGGTCAGAAAGAGGTTCACCTTGGTGTTCTGATGAAGCTCGTCGGGATAGCGGATCGAGAAGCCGCCGCCGCTCACGTCGATAAGCGGCACCTCCTCCCAGTCGGTCCACTGATCGGCCCCGCGCTCGCGGCGGATCAGCACCGGCTTGTCGTAAGGCACCCTGAAGAAGGCCCTGCGCTGGCGGCGGCGGGCCTTGGGAGGCTTGGTGAGCAGCCAGAGCTTGCCATCGGCGCTCTTGGGCTTGACTATGTCGCTCTCAAAGAGCGCCAGTCCGCCGCCCTCCACCGGCATCCTGACGTAGGCCTTGCCGTGGGACGGGAACATCGGGGTCTTGGAGCGCGAGCCGCACTCCACATACATGAGTATGAAGTGCTCAGTGAGCTGGTCGATGAATCCTTCCCAGACGATCTGCTCTGGGTCGAGCCCGATGAAAACGCGCTTCTTTTCCTTAAGGACGCTGTCGGACGAGACGATGGTGTCTTCCATGTGTGCAATGCGGGGATCCTTTGCCTCCCCCCGCATCTCCTCGGTATTGGTGCTTTGGAAAAACTTAAGGCTAATCTAGCACATCATGGCCTTAATTGCGTCTTGGGCGTTCCCATTGCAAAACGTTTTGGGCAAATATGCAAAGGCCGGGAGGCGGCATTGCCGCCTTCCGGCCCCTGGATCCGGGCTTACCGTCCTCAGTCGCCAGCTGCCTGGTATTGCAGGAAGCGCACGAACTCGGTGAGCTTGGCCTCAGTGTCGGCGCTGCGCCCTGAGATCCCGAGGAGCACGAGCTCCTCCTTGGACCCGTAGACCAGGCCGTCGACCTTGAAGTCGTCGCAGTGGAAAGTCCACCCGCCGTCGATCAGGTTCGATCGCACCGGGATCGAGCAGGACATCTGCTCGGCTGCGACGCGGGCATAGCTCTCAGGCTCGGTCGGGATCCCCGATCCTTCCTTGGCCCTGATTGAGGTGACGCTCACTGCCAAAGTCCCGTCCTCGGTCATGTAGGAGAGCGAGTTGTCGGCGCTAGGGTTCGGCTCGACCACCCACCCATTCGGGCACGGGATCGGGCGGTCGGCGGCCTGGAACTCGCGCAGCGACTGCTCAAAGGCGCTGTCGTCCTTGGCCTCCGGCGCCTTGGACGCGGGAACTGGGGCAGGCGCGGCCTGCTCCTGGGCGGTGGCATCAGGGCCATCGCTCTCGGCAGCGCCAGCCTGGGCCGCCAATGCGGCACAGGCGATGGCGCACAGGGTCAGAAGAGCCCTCATTACTTCACCCCGGAGATGATCTCTTTGGAGATGACCTCGACGTCGCGATCGCCGTCCACTGCCAGGAACTTGGTGTCGCCCTTGGCGGAGAGATCGCGGTAGAACCTGACGAGCGGCTCGGTCTGCTCGTGGTAGACCTTGAGCCTGGCGCGCACGGTCTCCTCGCGGTCGTCCGGGCGGATCACCAGCGGCTCGCCGGTGACGTCGTCCTTGCCCTCGACCTTGGGAGGGTTGTAGACGATGTGGTAGGTGCGGCCGGAGGCAAGGTGGACCCTGCGGCCGGACATGCGCTTGACGATCTTGTCGTCAGGGACCTGGATCTCGACCACGGCGTCGATGGCGATGCCGTTGTCGACGAGGGCCTGTGCCTGCGGGATGGTGCGCGGGAAGCCATCGAAGAGGAAGCCGTTCTTGCAGTCAGGCTGCGCGATGCGCTCCTTGACGAGGCCGAGGATGATGTCGTCGGAGACGAGCTGGCCCTTGTCCATGACTGCCTTGGCGGCCTTGCCAAGCTCGGTGCCCTCGCGGATCGCCGCCCTGAGCATGTCGCCGGTGGAGATCTGGGGGATTGAGAAGGCCTTGGTGATATTCTGGGCCTGGGTTCCCTTGCCGGCGCCCGGGGGTCCTAAAAGAATGATGCGCATTGTCTTTACCTGATGTCATGCCGCTTGCGCGGCAGGCGGAATCACCGCCTTGGAAACGAAAGGAGCGCGGCAAACCCGCGCCACAACGGGCATTTTAGCATTGCATGGCATGAGGTGGGCGCGCAAAGCAGGAAGCCTCCGCCCCCTGCATTCCTGAAGCTCCCCGCAGCCTTGAGGAAGGATGCGTCAGATCTCCTCAACCTCGACTGCCTTGGAGCCGACAAAAACAATCGCAAATGACTTTAGATTTTTCAGATGGTTGAATTTAGGCGCTTCTTTATATATGACAAGCTGGCTTTTAGCCTCGGCAAGGGCCCTGGCCACCTTGGCATCATCTGCCTTGGCCTTGGACAAGTACTTGAGCTCAAACATCAGATCAGGGCCGCCGCACCTGCTTTCCACAAATATGTCCACCCTGCCCCGGCCTCCGGCATCGACTTCCAGCGAGGGAGTCAGAGCCATGCCATTGGCCTGAAACAGCAGGATCGTGTAAAAGCAAACTTGAATAGTACGCTCGTTGAAGCCTGAAAATGCTGTGCTTGGCAATGAGGAAACGGACTTCTCGACTGCATGCACAAGAAGGCTTATGTCGCCTTTTTTTAGGCTGTCTGTCAGGTCAACGCCACCATTGGAAAAGTCAATCTTTTCCCGCACTGCCAAGTATCTGATGAACGCCCGGTATGTTACCTCGTTAGGGCAACGGTATTTTCTTGGGCCATGGCCAAGGCTGATTGTCAGGTAGCCTAGGTAGTAAAGCATCCAGACTGTTTGGTTCCAGTCGAAGAAGCCTCCGCGGTTCAGGTTGAGTTCGCCTGGCTCCATGGCAAATACGTCCTCATGGCGGAAAATGCTGTCAATTATTTTTTGCTGGCTTTCCTGATCCGTCAATTTGAGCATGCCGCCAAGCTTTTCAATGTCATCACCTGTATTGCTCGGCATGACACTCGGCATCTTTCCCATCCGTGCCACATACTCAAGAAAGGCAAGGCACATGGATGGATTGAATATGCGCTGATCGCTGTCCGGGGAGAAAACATATCCATCGTAGTATTTCTCCATGACATTCATCAGATTGTCCTTTGAAAGCCCTGGATGAGCTTTGAAATCCACTGTTTCATCAATCAGCTTTGACAGTTCCTCATGCGTGAATCCGGCCATGTCGTTGAACTGCTCGAACGAACTGATGTTGGTTGCTATGTTGAAGCCGGATGTCAGGGAATCGAGCGAAAGCGCCGACACGCCTGTTATGAAGAACCTTGCAATAGGCAGTTCGCTCCCGTTGCCATAGAATTGCTTGAGGCAAGCGTAAAACTGCTTGATGAAGCCCTCCCGGCTCTGGGAAGTCGAGGTTATCTTTCTGAACGCGTCCTTGTCGCTTGCCAAGATGTCATTGGCGAAGTGGTCATATTCGTCAATGATGACAAATAGTCTCTCTTCATGCCTTGCACGGACCACGAAGTTATTGAGGAATGCCTTCAGCAGGCTTGATGGGGATTCATAGTTTTTCGGATTCAATTCCTCATCCGACATGCCAAGTTCGGGATATCTGCGCGAGAACTTTGACAAGCCTCCGGCAACCTCCTCGGCCATGCCCATTTCGACTGCTGAAGGATCCGCTGACACGGATGAAAAATCGAATCGCAGGCAGTAGTAGGAACTCGCCTCAGGCGTCTTGTGGCTATGAATCCACGTTCCTTTGAAGTAATTGTCAAACTGCCCCGCGAGGCTTTTGTCGTAATAGTTATAGAGCGTATAAGCAAGGAATGTCTTGCCGAAGCGGCGCGGCCTGATGAAAACAGGAACTCTCGTCCCTATGTTTTCAAGCTTCTCAATGAACCTTGTCTTGTCAACGTACGCAAGGTTCTCTTTTCTGGCATAAGCGATGGAGATGTTCTCCACAACAATTCTCTTTAACGCCATGCGCCCCTCTTCTTTCATTTAAGCATTTTTTTATATTGTAACAGCGCGATACGTTTCTTTCAGAACGGACCGGGAGCGGGCAATGCGCCAGGCGTTGCAGCATGCCAGGCCTTGTTTTTCCAGCAGATGGGGCGTCTCGCGTTTGCCAAGGCGGCAATCGATGGGTGGCTCGCATCGCTCTGCGTTCATCAGGCAACGCCTTGCCTCGCCAAAAAGAAAGGGGGCAGCTAGTAGACTGACCCGTAAAGTTTAGACACTTCGTTTTTTGAGTTTAAACTTTTCCCACAGTGCCCGCCACCCGGCGGGCGCTTTCATATTCAGCTGCGTAGGCAGCAGGGGATTTCCATCCCGTCCGCTTGCTGATCCGCTCCTCGTTGTACCAGCGGAT
>CACYPI010000063.1 GCA_902776275.1 uncultured Aeromonadales bacterium | reverse complement strand
TCGCAAAATACATCCAGAATCAGTATTCCAAGTGACTACCGTTGCGGCCATTCCTCTCCTGACTGAAGTGAGAAGATTCCTGGCCGCATTTTTATTGAATTGCTGATCGCGGCGTGGCCCCACCGCTTCTTGCCTTCGCGTTTTGGCGGGGTAGGTTTCTTTGAGCCTGCGCCTGGCTTGGCACCGATCCTCAAGCGCGCAGCGCCCTGAGAGGACGGTTGTGCGCATCCCTTGGCGGCCCCTGATTCCCAGGCTTCGCGCCCATCGTAAGGCGGGCCCAGCCCGCGCGCCGGTCTTCACGCCGCGCACCAAGAGGCCTCCATCTTCCTACGGCCGATTTCGATTTCGCCGTCTTTCCTCCTCTCCTCACCACCTAGGACAAGGGTTCGCGCTTCACCCGCCTGTGGGCTTGCACCACTGCATTCACGTCATCGACAAGCGCCATGTGCGATGCAAAAGGCCGGTGCTCATGCGTCATGAGAACTTGACGCGATCGCCTTTAAATTCTCACCTCGGTCCAGAGTTTGAGCTTGTTATCTATTAATTTATATTCTATTTGCGCAATACAGACGCAAATTTGACGCACATTTGACATATTTAAGAAAGTTGTCTGTTTACAAGGAGTTCCGCTTACCTTGGGCCTTTTTCGCTTCCCTATAATGCCGCCATGGAAAACAACGAGGCTGCAATATCGCAAATCAAATAAGGCAGGGGAGAGGCCAAGGCGCCTGCCCAAGGGCTCGCATCGCCAGGGTCCTTGCAGAGTGCAAGGCGCAGTGCGTCGCCAAGGCGTCCCTAGGCGGCGTCTTTGCCGCGGCGGCCTTTGGCATGGCCTGGCTTGCCTCCTGCCTCCAGGCGCGCTGGAGCCTCGGCTACACCGAGTCCATGCTCGAGTGGGTGCAGGCGCTCGCCTTGGCCGCGACTGCGGCCACGTTCTTCTGGATGGGCAGGGCGCATGAGGGCGAGAGAGGAGGGCTGGTCGGGATCGCTCTTCGTGGCGATGCTCATCCGCGAGAACGACCGCCTGCTCAACAGCGGAGGGGTCCCCGGATGAGAGTGCGCGCTCCTAGCCTACCTTGCGGTGCTCGCCCTTTGGGAGAGGCGCCACCGCGGCGAGATCCTCCCGGGCTTCTACGCCTTTGCTAAGAGCCTCGCCTGCCCGGTGATGGCGGTCGGCCTTGCGTTGCTTCTCGTCTACTCAAGGCTCTTTGGCTCGCACCTCATCTGGCAGTACCTCGTCCTGGAAGATGACACCCACTTTGCGGTGCGCCGCATGGTCGAGGAGTCCGAGTAGCTCGTCGCCTACCTCGTGATGCTCATGGCATCTAGGATCTACTTCTTCTCAAGAAGGTGAGGGCAGGGCCTGATCCTCCCCATCAAGCACCAAGGGCGCGCCATCGGCGCGCCCTTGTCAGTTCAAAGAAGGCTCGGTCCTTCTTGCCAGCCTCATCTTTCTTTGCCGCCTCGCTGGCCTCGACTTCGGCCTTGAGCGCCGCCTGCCATTCAAGTCCAGGGTCTGAACCTTAAGCTGCGATCGCATTTTGGACGGACCAGGCAGCGCGATCCGCGCGCGCCCGGCCTACCATCTGCATGAGGAGGCCCGATGGCAGACGTATTTACCAAGGAGAAGCGCAGCGAGGTGATGTCGCACATCAGATGCCGCGGCACCAAGCCTGAGATCCTCGTTGCAAAGTACCTCTTCTCAAAGGGGCTGCGCTACCGCAAGAACGACAAGCGCTACCCGGGGCATCCCGATCTGGTCTTTCCCAAGTACAAGACCGTGGTCTTCGTGCACGGATGCTTCTGGCACCTGCACGAGGGCTGCCGCATGGCCCGCATTCCGAAGGGCAACTACGAGTACTGGAGCGAAAAGCTCCTGAGGAACCGCCAGCGCGACCAAGAGGAGCAGCAGAAGCTCAAGGCCATGGGCTGGAAGGTGATCGTGGTCTGGGAGTGCACTCTGAGTCCAAAGCAGCGAGAGAAGACGCTCTCCGATCTGCTCGAGGAAATCAGGGGCTCTGACTTTAAGAAGCAATAAGAACCTTGCGCGCCCATCATGCGCCAAGCGGCAGGACCGGCATCTGGAACTTCAGAACAAACCCCCGGGCCAAAGCCCAGGGGGAGTTCGCAGTCGGTAACCTCAGTCAGAACGGGATCTCATCTTTGTCATATCCGGACCTCTTGCCGTCCATGAAGAAGCTGTCTTCAAGGGATAGCTCGGCCTCCCTCAGCTCATGGCGGCACTTCTCAAGCCTCTCGAGAGCGGAGCGGTAGCGTCCGCATATGTCCATCTTCTCCGCACGCGAGAGAAGGGGGATCCTCAGATCCTTGAGCTTCTTCACCGAGAGGATGCTGATTAGGGTGCCGGTGCCGGCCGCCTTGAGCGCCTCGCGGCCCCTTGAGCTTGAGAAGTATGAGTAGACGAGGAGGGCGTCATCCGGATCCTTGAACCTCAGCGCGTAGAGGTTCGAGCTCATGATGGCGGGGCGGTGGCCGTCGGGCTCCGCAATGGCCATCCTCAAAGGCGAGGCGTTGCGCGAGAGCAGGAGATCGCCGCGCATGACCTGGTTCTTGATCCACTCGATGGGTAAATCCCTGAGCCCGTCGCGCACATGCCTCAGGTAGCCGCCATCGACCTCGCTCAGCGTGATGAACAGGTATGGCGTCTCATAGCCAGGGATGTGCGCGTCGCCAAGCATGCCGTCGAGCATGCCTGGCTTCACCAGCGGACCGCGCAGCACGGAGGCCAGATCCCCAAGCCGCACCGACTCCGCCCCTGCCTTCTCCTCCTCGAGGCTGAAGAACACCTTGGCAGGATCAATTGGAACCTTGCCCTCCATCATGAGCCTCTCGCCTGGCACATCGGCAAAATGCACGGGCATCTTGCCGCCATCATCGGTGAGGCGCCTTCCAAACTCCATCTCCGAGAGGAGATTGACCACGGTGCCAACCTCATCACCATTGAACCTGCCGTCCGCGCCGATTTTCATGGCTGATGCATCGATGAGGCGCACGTGGGACGAATTGGCCTTGAGCACGAGCATGGACATGGGCATGGATGAGCCGGAGTAGAGGCCGGAGGGCAATGAGACCACAGCCTTGAGCAGATGCCTCCTCAATAGGTGCTCGCGGATGGCCGTGAAGCGGGCAAGCGAGGTGAAGGAGGAGGGCAGGAATACCGCAGCCGTGCCAAGATCCCCCATCAGATCGGCAGCGGCCAGGACCCAGAGGTTTTCACGGCGGCGGCGGACCTTGCCGTCTGCGGCGCGCGGCTCGAACTCGGTGAGCTGCGCCATGATCCTCTGGCCAAACTCGACGCTGCCGATGTCCAGATCCATGAGCGTGGGGCGGCAGATCACAAGCCGTTGCGGAACCTTTTCGCGAAGGGAGTCCCAGTCCATGTAATCGCTGATGGACAGCATCCCCGCCTCCCGCCCCAGGGCCTTCATCGCCATGAGGTAGGGCGTGGCCGAGCACAGGCGCGGGACGCAGACATCCAAATGGGCGTTGGGGAGCTTCATGGCCGTGAAAGCCAGGCACCCGTCAAATCCTCCCGAGCAGAGATCCATGACCTCCGCGCATCCGCCCAGCGCCTTGGCGGCTATCCCAAGCGCGGATGGCTGCGGCGAACCGTCCTGCACAAGCCTCTTCCAGGCAGGGCCGTTGGCGCTGCAGATCGCCTTGATGGCCTCGCGGGCATCCTCCGCATTTGCAAAGTCGAGGATCGCGGCGATCCTGCGCCCGAACTCCTCGCGCGATGCCGGATCAAAGCGGGCGGTGGTGCCAAGCAGCAATCGGAAGCCGTCCTTCATTAGGGGATCTGAGATCGCCTCACGCTCTATCTGGGAGAGCACGAGCTTGCCGCCGATGATGTCGCGCACCGATGCCCTTGAATCGCCGGATGAGATGCTGATGGTCGCGCCTTGATCCAGCGCCGACTTGAGATCGCGCCAGTAGGTTTCGGCGATCTTCTGGACCGCATAGAGGATCTTCACGGCCCCGGCAGTGCCGAGGGGTTCTCCGATGAAAAAGTTATAGTCGTTGGCAAGCTTGCTTGCCGACTCTAAAAGCTTAGTCGCGCGCTCCGATGCAAATGGACTTTCGTTGAAATCAGGCATCATGGCCTCCACTGCCGCGGGGACCATCGAGGCTCCCACCTGGCAAAAGATTTGGAAATATTTGAAGCATAAGCGTAAGCATTAAAAAGCTCTGCGCATACTATCAAAGGTTTAATAATATCTTATACAAGATTCACCGATTTCGCCTGCCCAATCCGAAATCAAGCCCATTTCATCAAGCCGAATTGAAGTACAGCCCTCATTTTCACCTCTCCCCTCGGCAAAGCCGGCAATCCAGGCGCACGCGGGGAAAAACTCGCCATCTGAAGATAAGCGATTAAAAAGGTAAGTCAATACCAAATTTACAATTTTAAGATTCAAGGCTACTAGGTCCGAATTCAAAGCATCCGTCAGAACATTGGCATCAGGTATTCCAACTCAAATAGCCCAAAAATCACTAACCAAAACCGCCCAGCCTACGACAGTCCCTGCCTGCACGGCATGCCGCCTATGCCAAAATCCCTTATAAATACGCTCTTAAAAAGCCAGAAGCCCAGCCTTGCACATGAGATCATATTTTTTACTAGATTTTTTCGCCTGGCTCTTGCATCTGCTCCGATCATGACATAAGGTAACAGCAAATCATTTAATAGTATTTGATAGCAATTTAGAGCGATGAGACGGCTCACATCCAGATTCGGAGTGGGGGGCCAGGGAGAATGCATATGGACAGCGTGTTTCTTCTCTTCAACCACAACTTCTACGGCAAGGGCGAGGACGATCCGCTCCATCAGGTGAGCAGGCTGCGCCGCAGCACCTGGTTCATGGTCGCGCTTGACAAGGCCATCAAGGAGGATTCTGGATCCGCGCTCTGCGAGCTTGCCTTGGCGATCCGCGAGCGCTGCCTTGCCTACAGGAAGTCGCGCGCGGCGATCCGCCCGCAGGGGATCGCCGAGAACCCCGAGATCCGCGCGGCGGTGCGGACGATCCTCGCGCGCGCCGCGGTGAAGGGCAGCGCCAAGGCCGCCGGCATGCTCGCCCGCATCCGCGCCTTCGAGCTCTGGCACACCGGCATGTTCCCCATAAGCGGGATCCTCAAGGCCTCCGAGCTTGCCTGCGCCGCGCTCGACATGAACGCCATGGCCGCAACCGCGCTGTGCCTGAGGAGGGCGCGGCAGGCCACGTCCCACGCCAAGGCGCTCTACCTCGTCGCGCAGGACGTGTTCGAGGATCCGCTGCTCTTCGGGGCGGCGATGCCCGAGGAGGCCAGGCGCGGCTTCTACGGCGAGGGCATCGAGGTTGCAAAGCCCGGCGATCCCGCCTCCCAGCGCGAGGCGGCCATGAGGTTCTTCTTCCCAAAGTCTGCCGATCCGCTCCATGACAGCAATGTCGAGGCCGTAGCCGAGGCGCTGCACAATCACGCTTTCTTGAAGAAGGGCCGCCGCCGCGCGATGGGGCTTTCCGATCTGCTCCAAAGCTCGCTGATGTTAACCTTCAGGGAGCACCAGGAGGATCTTCTCGCGCTTGAGGAGGCGCTCTGGATCAAGGCCGCGCTCGCCTTGATCGAGGATCCCAAAAAGGAGCCCGAGGCCACGGAATACGCCCGCGCCGCGCTTGGGCTGACCCCGCTTGACGCGCGCTTTGACGCGTTCGGCAAGTGCAAACAGCTGGCGATGAACCTGCCTGACGAGTTCGGGAGGGCCAGGTACTTCTGCTCATGCCTAAACGCCTTCCTCAATGCAAAGCTCGTGCTCATATTCGCCAATCACGGCGAATGCATCATCTCCCCCTATCGCATAACCTGGATCAACCCCCCAATGTGCGGATTTGACGAGCATGATCGCAGCGATCTTTCAAAGGCGCTGATCCGCCTTGCAAGGGGCCTTGATCACGAGCTCTTCTTCAACTGGAAGGAAGTGAGCTCCAAGGCTGCAAGGACAGGCGTAATGACGCGCTTTCAGCAAGTGGCTTTCTTGAAGGCGCCTTCATGAAGATCAGCGACGCCGTTAAGAAGGACGGCTGGACCAAGAAGGCAGAGGAGAGTGCCGGGCAGATCTTTGACGCCTTCATGCAGACGAGGCCGCGCTGGTCCGACGCGCTCTCAGGCCCCGCGCGCGACCTCGCGTTCGCACTGGCGGAGAAAGGACGCAAGGGCAGTTTTGGGAGCGCGAAAGACGAAGGGCGCGACGGCTTCTACACAGCCTCCTCGCATGCCGTATGCCAGGTTGTCGCGAGCGCGAGACGGGGCATCCCCGACGATTTCGACAGCATGCGGGAGGCGCGCCGCGCCGATCTGAGGGACGCCCTGGTGTACTGCAATCTTGGAGCCATCGCCTTGAGCGCTGACGCCTTCTCAAGAACCGGCGCTGACATGGGCGTTGAGCTGCGCATGGAGCTCATCGATGCCGTCAGCCTGGCCATTGCAAAGGACTGCTGGCTTTGCGACAGCACGATGGCAGGATGCACGGCGCTCCTGAAGGCAGCCTGTCACGGCATGCGCATCCCCTCGCTGGCATGGGCGCGCCTGCTCGCCTTCCTGCTCTCGAGCCACGAGTACCTGGAGTGCCTCGTCCGGAATGTCATGCGCCGCGAATCCCTCTCATGCTCCCTCATGAGGGAGATTGCATTTAGCAAGACGCTTGAGGACGCCAAGCTCTGCTCGTACTATGTGGGAGAGGGGATGCAGTGCGCGGTCAAATTGTCAGATCTGCTCTTAAAAGCCTCTCCTTGCAGCGCCGACGAGAAGCCCAGGCTCATCCGCGCAGCCTTGATGCTGAGCCAAGGCTGCAGCACATTCGGCGGCGACGAGGCCTTGCCGGACGGGGGCCAGCCTTATCCAGATCCGCTCACCTGCCCGGGCCTTGGCGGGTTCTTTGCCTTGGAGCGCGCGCAATCTGCCATCTGCAACCGCAACTTCGGCGCGCTTGACGAGTGCTTCGGGGAGCTCTTCCTCTCAAGCCCCGACAAGTCCATGTTCGCGAACATCCGCCAACAGGCTGACTGCATCGGATGGGAAGATCTTGAAGGAGAAGTCATCGTCTGCCCAAGCTCGCTTGGGCTGTGGCTCAGCTCGGAGCCTGACTACGACACCCGCCCCTACACCAGCATCTTACGCCACAGCCACTGGGACGAGACGAAGGGAGCCTCCATCAGGGCCTTGAGCAGCTGCATTCCAAGCATGAGTCAAATGGAGGGCGCGGAGTGCGGCTGCGGCAAGAGCGAAGCTACCGCCGACGAGGACGCCCCTGTCCTGGAAAGTTTCGCTGAGGCGGCGCAAGGGAAGAGGCTTGAGATCTCAGGCCGCCACGCGCTTTCGGAGGAGCTCCAATCGCGCTTTATGCCCATGTGCCGCAAGTGGCTTGGCGGCCAGATCTCCTGCCGCGCCCCGAACGTCCTGCTCTCGGGAGACTCCGGCAGCGGCAAGAGCTGGAGCCTTCAGGCCATCGCGCGCTCCCTTGGCATAGTCGACACCTTCACGCTCGACTCCGGGGATCTCGGGTGCCACATCCACGAGGCCGGAAAGGCCATTAAGAAGCTCTTCGGCAAGGCCAGTGACAAGTCCGAGCAGACTGGACGGCCGTGCGCGGTGATCATGGAGGGCATCGACTCGACCTACCGCAACCGCCAGACCCTGAGATCTGAGAACGACTGGACCGCCGAGGACGTGGACGCGCTGCTCTCCGAGCTCGACGCTGTCTCAAAATGCAAGCGAAGCCGCGTGCTGGTGCTAGCCACGGCGCAATCCGAAGAGGAGGTCGATCCCGCAGTGCTAAGGCGCTTCCCCTTCGCGATGCGCTTAGGCGACTGCGACGAAAGGGACGCCTCTGAGATCTGTCAAAGCCTCCTTGGGGTCAAGCCCGACTCCCGCATCGCGTCGTTGCTGGCAGGGCGCAGCCCCTTTGCCGTCGCGCGCTTCTGCGAGATCGTGCAGGAGGAGCAGAGCGGATCGGCCGATCTCTCGTTTGACGGCTGCATCGGGATCTTAAACCGCCTCGACGGCTTCACGCTCAAGGAGGGCGCGGCATTCAGCCTTCCCGGGCAGAAGGCCTTCTCCGACTACGTGAACGGGAGCGTGGCGCGCTTCCTCTCCGATCCGGCAAGCGCTCGCAGGTTCGGCGTTCAGTTTCCGCAGAGCGTCATGCTCTACGGCAAGCCCGGCACCGGCAAGAGCTATGCCGCGCAGGCGCTCGCGCGCTTCCTGGGCTGGAAGATGGTGAGGCTCGACTCCTCGTCGTTCACGCCCACGGGCATTGCCAAGGCCTTCAAGAACGCGCGCTCCTGCGCCCCCTGCGTAGTCGTGGTGGACGAGATAGAGGCGATCTCGTCAGACCGGAACTCGGCCTTCACGGACAGCCTGATCGTGGACGAGTTCCTGAGGGTGCTCGACCGCGCGCGCCACGACCGCCTGCTCGTCATCGGCACCACGAACTTCCTTAGGAGGATCGATCCTGCCGTGCTGCGCAAGGGACGGTTCGGCACCCACATCAGGATAGGCGCGCTCTGCCGCGAGGACTGCCTGAGCCTTGCCAAGGCGGAGTTCTCGCAAGTGCCGCTTGAGGAGGGCTTCGACTTTGAGGATCTGGCCTCGCGCCTTGAGGGCATGACCGCGGCCGAGGCCTCGTCGGCGCTCGAGGAGGCCAAGGCCATGGCAGCCTCCCGCCATGCTAAGTGCGTGACCATGGAAATGGCTTTTGAGGCGCTGAGTAAGGAGAGGCTGCAAAAGCAGGATGACGATGCCGAGCTTGACTCGCCAAGGGAAGGCAAGCGGATCGGCTTCATCTGAGCTCCGCCTGGAGCTTGCAAGACAAAGCCGCAGACCGTTTTTGGCGATCTGCGGCTTCTTGCATCAGGGCCGTCAGGCCCTTGCTAGGCTCTCAAGGCTACTTGGCGGCAGTGGCCTTGATGTCCTCAGCAGTCGGGACGTACCACAGGCCGGTGTTGTTCTTGTCCATGTAGTCCTTGAACTCCTTGGACTGGTAGGCGTCCTTGATGTCCTTGGCCCAGACGGAGTCCTTGTTCTTCTCGTTGACCACTAGCTGCAGCAGCAGGTGCGGCAGGATGGTCTCGGTGGCCAGGGCGGTCTTCGGGTCGATCTTGGCGTTGTAGACGATGGAGCCCGTGATCACGATGTAGGCGAAGTCGGAGGCCACCGAGGGGATGTTGAGGGACTTCATCTCGGTGAACTTCAGGTTGTGCGGGTTCTCGACGATGTCGGCCTGGGTCACGGCAGAGAGATCCTTCTTGGGATCGAGCTTGATCCAGCCGATCTTCTGGAGGATCGCGTAGGCGCGGGCGGTGTTGGAGGCATCGTTAGGAACGGCGATCATGTCGCCGTCGGCGACCTTGGAGAGGTCGTTCTTGGCGCCCGGGTAGATGCCGGCCGGCACGGTCGGGATCGGGGTGAGGGCCGCCAGGTGGCCGTCCTGCGACTTGTTGAAGTTCTCCATGTAGGCGGTGTGCTGCTCGACGTTGAAGTCCACCTCGCCGTCGTTCAGCGCCAGATCGGCCTGGAGCAGGTCGGAGAGGTCGACGCCCTTGACGGTGTAACCCTCCTTCTCGAGGATGGGCTGGACGCCGCTTATGAAGAGCTCGGAGTAGGGGCCCTGCGACTTTGAGAAGGTGATGGTGGAGTGGTCCTTGTCAAAAGCAGTGGCGCTCGATGCGGCAAAAGCAAGGGTGAGGGCCGCGGCGATCGCGGTCACGTGGCGTAAGGCTCTGTTCATGAATTGTCTCCTTGTTAGAGCTTGATGGCCGCCAGACTCTCTGTCCGGCGTCCGGGTTAAGGTTTTTAAGTTTAAGGGTTAGCGGTTCCTGGTCCTGAAGGCGAAGTGGTTGCCGATGGACTGGATTATCTGCACGAACACGATGAGCACGATCACCGTGAAGAGCATCAGGTTGAAGTTCATGCGCTCGTAGCCGTAGGTGAGGGCGAGATCGCCCACGCCGCCGGCGCCGATGGCGCCCGCCATCGCGGTGGCGCCCAAAAGGCCGATGGTTCCGGTGGTCACCGAGAGGATCAGCGATCCCTTGGCCTCGGGCAGCAGAAAGTGCCAGATGATCTGGAACACCGACGCCCCCATCGACTGCGCGGCCTCGATGATGCCGCGGTCGATGTCGAGGAACGAGTTCTCAAAGAGCCTGGCGAGGTAGGGCGCGATGAACACGGTCAGCGGCACGAGCGCCGCGGTGGTGCCGATCCTGGTGCCGACGAGCATCTTCGTGAAGGGCATGATGAAGACCATCAGGATCACGAACGGGATGCTGCGCACGACGTTGATGATGGTGTTGACCGTGAAGAACACGGGCTTGTTGCGCAGTATGCCGTCCTTGTTCGTGAGCACGAGCGTCACGGCCATCACCAGGCCTATGACCGTGCCCAGGAAGAGCGACACGAAGAGCATGTAGAGCGTCTGCTGCGCGCAGAGGACCATCTGGGCGGTGGAGGTGCCCATCCCCTTGAAGAATGCCTCGATCATGGCTTCACCTCGTCCCATTCGACATTGTGCGCGTCAAGGTACTCGGTGACGCGGCCGATCTCATCAGGATCACCCTCGATCTTGAGGACGATGACGGAGAGCACGACTCCCTGAAGCTCGGTCACCGACGCGAACATCACGTTGGTGACGACTTTGAACTTCGTGTCTATCTGCCAGATCATGTTGTCAGTCGCGGCCTTCGCGCGCAGGCGGAAGCGGATGAGCTTGAACGGCCCCTGGGACTGACGAAGCTTGGCGATGATGGAGTCGGGGATCTTGTCGGGGATCACCGAGGAGACGAAGCGCCTGGTGATCTCAGCCTTCGGGCAGGAGAACACGTCGAGCACCGAGCCGTGCTCGACCACGCGGCCGTGCTCCATGACCGCGACCCCGTCGCACAGCCTCGTGATGACGTTGATCATGTGCGTCACGAAGAGGATGGTCACGTTGAGCTCGCGGTTGACGCGCTCGAGGAGCTTCAGGATGGAGTCCGTGGTGTCGGGGTCGAGCGCCGAGGTCGCCTCGTCGCACAGCAGGATCTCAGGCTCGGTGGCCAGCGCCCTGGCGATGCCGACGCGCTGCTTCTGCCCACCCGAGAGCTGGGCGGGGTAGGCGCTGGCCCTGTCGGTAAGGCCCACGAACTCAAGGAGCTTCTCGACCCTCGCCTTGATTGCGTCCTTGGACTCGTGGTTGAGCACCAGCGGGATCGCGACGTTGTCGAACACGGTCTTGGACTCGAGCAGGTTGAACTGCTGGAAGATCATGCCGATGTTCTTGCGCAGGTTGCGCAATCCCTTGTGCTTGAGCGACTCGACGTCCTCGCCGTTCACGTAGACCTTGCCCGAGGTAGGCGACTCGAGCGCGTTGACCATGCGCATGAGCGTGGACTTGCCCGCGCCCGAGAAGCCGATGATGCCGTAGATCTGGCCCTTCCTGATCTCAAGGCTCACGTCCTCGAGAGCTTGAACGTCCTGGCCCTTGACGCGGAAAGTCTTTGAGACGTTCTCGAACCTGACCATAGCCGGCTTGCTGTCAGCCATTCTCTCCTCCATTTTAAAAGCGCCTCAGGTACTCGGAGGCCAGGTGCGCCATGAAGCGCGCGGCCGGGAAGAGCGCCTTCCTGTCGGCGATGAAGCGCGGGTTGTGGTTGGGAAGCGAGGGCCCGGTGCCGACCTGGACGAAGGCCCCGGGGATGTGCTCCTCGTAAAGGGCGAAGTCCTCGCCGCCAAGGGAGCTGGGGGTGCGCTCGACCTTGAAGCCGTCCGACCTTGCAAGATCCGAGGCGAAGTCCGAGAGCCCCTTGTCGTTCTGCATCGGCGGCAGCCCGAAGACCCAGGTGAAGTCGGCCCTGGCGCCGAAGGACTTGGCGATGCCGTCTGCAAGCTCCACGAGGCGCCTTTTGACCATCTCGCGGTTGTCGGGGGTCATGGTCCTCACCGTGCCCTCGAGGATCGCGGTCTCGGGGATGACGTTCCAGGTGTTGCCGGCCTCAAGCCTCGTGATGGAGACGAGGTTGGTTGCGAAAGGATCGGAGTTGCGGCTCACGATGCTCTGCGCGGCTACCGCGTAATGGGCGGCAACCTGCAAGGTGTCGATGCCTAAGTTGGGGTGCGCCGCGTGCGTGCCCTTGCCCGTGAAGACGAGCTTGAAGCGGTCGACGGCCGCGTGGGTCGCGCCCTCGCGGATCCCCAGGGTGCCGGGCTTGTACAGCGGGATGGTGTGCACCCCGAAGATCGCGGACACGCCTTCAAGCGCGCCTGAATCGATGATCTTCCGGGCGCCGCCCGGGGCCTCCTCGGCAGGCTGGAAGACGCAGCGCACACGTCCCTGGAGCTCGGACTCGCGCTCCTTTAGGAGCATTGCCGCGCCCAGGATGAGGGCGGTGTGGAAGTCGTGGCCGCAGGCGTGCATCACGCCCTTGACCTTCGACTGGTAGGGAAGGCCGGTCTCCTCCTGGACGGGCAGGGCGTCGATGTCGCAGCGGATGGCCACCGCCTTGTCGCCGTGTCCGATCTCGGCGACCGCACCGGTCTCAAGCTCAAGCGGGAGGATCTTGATCCCGGCTGCGCTGAGCTCGGAGCGGATCTTCAAAGTGGTGTTCTTCTCCTGGTAGGAGAGCTCCGGGTTCTCGTGCAGGTACTCGAAGTCCGCGTTGATCCTTGATTCGATTTCTTCGTTGGTTGACATCTTGAACGCCTTTCCTTGGTTGTATTTCCTACTTCGCGGCGGCGCCGCTTGCTGCAGCGCCAAGCCTGTTAAAAACCAAAAGCGCCTCTGCACTTGCGTGCAGAGGCGCTCTTTTGAACGTTGTTCCACTCTTGCGCTAGGCCCCTCTTCAGGGGCGGCCTCTCTCACGCGGAGGAAACGGGGAGATCTACGCACCGCCTTTGAGGAGGCTTCGACACCCGGCTCGCAAACGCATTTCACCACCGCGGTTCCTGCCCAGGCTTACAGCCCACGACCCGGACTCTCTTGAGGCCTGCCGGCGGTTACTTCTTTTGGTCATCGCTTTTGGTTTTCTGATGCCACTTTCGCCCAAGCTGTGATCTTTGTCAACATAAGAACCGCGATCAATCAGCGTCCAAAATCAGTAAGTTCTAGTGCAATAGCTTGAAATTAAAAGATTAATCAGCAAAAACGCGTAAAATTATCCACGAGAGAATACTGAGAAAAACTTAAATGCATTGATTTGCAGTACTAATCATATTTCACTATTTTAGTGCAGACCATCGGCTTTGCAGCTCGACTTTCCTTTAGTAGCCCTTACCTGGTGCATAACATCAGAACGCAACTGATGCCATACCTAGATGACGATGAAGATTGCAAAACTTGAAAATGAAATAGGGTAGAATCAAAGAAAAGAGAACTAAAAAACAACAAAAACTGTAAAGTCTAAGGGATGATCTCTCAAACACGTAC
Organism: uncultured Aeromonadales bacterium; assembly: GCA_902776275.1. GTDB lineage: Bacteria > Pseudomonadota > Gammaproteobacteria > Enterobacterales > Succinivibrionaceae > Succinivibrio. Next base: position 148 of record CACYPI010000063.1, on the reverse strand, counting down.
GACAAATTCACTCAGAGTGGACTAAGCGAAGTATAACGAGCAAGTCGAGTTTTATCAAAAAAGCGCCGTAAAACCCCGGGCTTCATCCCGGGGATATAAGGCGCCTAATCGGGGGTATTCTGGTTTTCAATGTATTGTCTGATGATAG
>CACYPI010000062.1 GCA_902776275.1 uncultured Aeromonadales bacterium | reverse complement strand
CCCCTGCCGGAAACTGCCCTGCCAGCACCCCCAAAGCCACCCTCATGCCGCTTTCCCAGATCTGCCGATCAGGGGAATAGTGAATAACCTACAGTCACGAAGGACTGGTCATCGGGCCTGCTCCCGGGATCCACGCCGTCCATCAGGTGCACCGCGCCGATCCCGGAGGGCTTGAGCATCGAGAAGTCATAGTCGCTCTCAAGCCTCTCCAGAAAGAGGTTGCACGAGTCGAGCGCCAGGGAGCAGCGCGGCGAGCGCGCCCTGCGGATCACCTCCAAGGCATCGCCGAGGTTGCGCACGAGCGAGCGCGCAAGCCCCACGCTCTCGAAGACGAGATTGCACCAGTGGAGGCGGGATGAGAGCGCGTCCAGGGCGCGCGCGCAGTCATCGAGCACGAACTCCCGCTCAAACTGCGCCGTCTGATCGGCGCACTTCAAGAGCGGCGCCACCACGATGGCGCTCTGCACCAAGGCCTCATCGTGCAGCATCTCCAGAAGCTCAAGATCGCGCTCAAGCCACTCGCGCCTCTCCCCGTGGTCGCGGCCTTCGAGGCAATGAGGGTAGAGGTAGAGCGCGTTCTGCGTGGCAGGCTTGATTGAAAGCCCGTCAAAGAGCGCGCCTATCTCGCCAAGGCGCCCGCCTGACTGTAAGTAGGCTCTCACGCAGTCAAAGCGCATCTCGATGAAGTCAAAGCCCGCCTTGTCCGCATCGATGATGTCGGATCTGAGATCGGGGAAGTCCTTGTAGCAGGCCTCGTTGTAGCCCAATTTGAATGCTTCCATCTGCGCCTCCGTGCCTTGCGCCTCAGGCGATTATGTCTCCCTGAGACTGCGCGGGAATGATGCCGCATACGCGAAAGCAGGAAGGCTTTGCGCGCCAAGGGAAGGCAGGTGTTTTGCGGCATTTAGAAAACTGTAAAGTAGGGATTTCCCTGCTTTCAATGAGGCAAGGCCATGGCGGCAGCAGACACATTTACAGACACAGCCAAGGTGATGGCCAAAGGGCAGATCACCATCCCCAAGGACGTGCGCGAGGCGCTAGGCGTTTCCGCTGGCAGCCGCGTCAACGTCATCGTCGAGGGGGACAGCGTGCGCATGTTCAATTCCGCGGTTTTCGCCATGCGGGCCCTGCAGCAGGACATGGCGGGTGAGGCTGAGCGCGCTGGGCTTGACTCGGAGGAGGCCGTAAGCGGCTTAGTGAAGTCCGTCCGGGATCAGAGTTGATCCCCGTCAGGAGGAGCGACCTCGACTTTGACCAAGTGCTTTGCAAACAACTGCATGAACTCATCGGACGGCTGCTCGTCAGTAACCACCTTGTCGATGCTGTCCAAGTTGGCGTAGGTGAATGGGGCGGCACGGTCGAACTTCAGGTGGTCGGCAAGCAGCACCGCGGTCGAGGCAGTCTGCACCGCAGTGCGCTTCACCAGCGCCTCGAGCGCGGTCGAGTGCGTCACCAGGCCGCTGGTGGTCAGCCCTGACGTTCCCATGAAGGCCTTGCCGATGTTGTATTCATTCAGGATCTCCGACACCCGGTCGCCGACAAACGAGCTGGTCTTGGGGTTGTAGACGCCTGAGAGCGTGATGAGCTGCACCGTCTCAGATGAGGCCAGTGCCGTGATCGCAAGGAGGTTGTTGGTGACAACCGTAAGCGAGTCGATCCCGGTGATGTATTTGGACATCTCGCCTGCGGTTGATCCGGAATCGAGGAAGATCACGTCGCCCTCGCGCACCAGCTGCGCGGCCAGCCTTCCGATCCTCGCCTTGCCGGAGATGTTGATGCGCATGCGGGAGGACAGCGGCGTGAGCTCCTTGCGCTTCCTGATCCTCACTCCGCCGTAATAGCGGTCGATGTCGCCGTTGTCCTCCAGGAACTTGAGATCCCTCCTCAACGTGCTCATGGAGATCTTGAAGTGGCCCATGAGATCCTCAAGCGGCGCTTCCCCGGACTCCTTGATGTAGGAAAGCAGCGCGTTAACGCGGTCAGTCTTCATGATCTTTCTCCAAAGACTTTCTTCTAATAATTAAAATTGATCAAAATTAACCATCAATTTTGAACATATTTAACCATAAAAATGGCTATTATGGTCAATTTGATCCAAAACTGTGTCATTGATTCCATTTTTCGCGCCACCTCATGCCTACCCTCTTAAGCAGTTGAGAAGAGAAACAAGGAGATCCTTCAAAATGCTATTAGGGAAAAAGATCAGGCTGAATAGGCTGCTTTCCGACAAGAGCGGCAGGTACCTGGGAGTCACCGTCGACCACGCCATGGCGCGCGGGGTCCTGAAGGGGCTTGAAGGCATCCGCCCGCTGATCGGCAAGATCGTGGCCGGGCATCCTGACGAAGTGACCATGCACAAGGGCATAGCCGATTCCTGCTTTGAGGAATACGCAGGCAAGGTGCCGCTCGTGCTCAAAGTGACCACTTTCGGCCCCACCCATCCCAGGCAGGACGTGCAGGTGACCGGGGTTTCCGATGCCGTCAGCTACGGGGCCGACGCGGTCTCGGCAGGCTGCATTGTCCTTGGCAAGGAGCAGCCCGGGCAGATAGCGCAGCTTGGCCGCATCACCGACGAGGCCCACCGCCTCGGGATCCCGGTCGTCGCGCACATCTATCCGCGCGGGCTTGAGAACCGCGAGGACTGGCACAAGGTTGAGAACGTGATGTACGCAGCCCGCCTGGGCGCGGAGCTCGGGGTCGACATCATCAAGACCACCTACACGGGAGATCCCGACTCGTTCTCCCGCGTCGTGGCGTGCGCCCCGGTGCGCGTCGCGGTCGCAGGCGGAGACGCCGAGACGATTGAGGACGTGTTCGCCACCGCCTGGGGCGTGATTGCAGCAGGCGGCGTGGGCATCACCTTCGGGCGCAGCGTGTTCCAGTCCGAAAATCCGACCGCTTTCATCAAGACCTTGGCGCAGATCGTCCACAACGGCATGTCCGTCAAGGACGCGCTCGGGTACTACAAGGATTTGATCAAAAACAAGTGAGGAGAAGACTATGTTTAACCATCGCTTTTTGAAGACCGCCCTGAGCGCGCTGGCAATGAGCTGCCTCGCCTTCTCGGCGCCCCAGGCAGCCCAGGCCCAGGAGCCTGAGTTCACGCTGACATTCGCCCATTCTGCGGAGGTCGAGCACCCCTGGCACAAGGCCGCGCAGCGCTTCATCAAGGAAGTTGAGGAGAAGTCAGGCGGCAAGATCAAGTTCTCGTCGCTGTTCTCGGCAGGCGAAGTCGGTTCCGAGCGCGAAATGGCAGAAGGCCTCCAGCAGGGCACGCTCGACGTGATCCTGATCGCCACCATGGGCATGTCCTCGTTCGACCAGAACCTGATGCTCTTCGACTTCCCCTACCTTTTCCCGGACTTTGAGACCGCCTACAAAGCCCTCGACGGCGAGAGCGGCAACTTGATGGCGAAGTCCCTTGAGAAGAAGGGATTCCACGTGCTCGCCTACCTTGAGAACGACTACCGCGGCTTCTCGAACAGCAAGCGCCCGATCCACCATCCTTCGGATCTGGCGGGCTTGAAGCTCCGCGTCCCGGCATCGCCGGTGCTCGTCGAGTGGATGAAGTCCGTGAAGGCCGATCCGACCGTGATGCCTTACAACGAGGTGTACTCGGCCATCCAGACCGGCGTGGTCGACGGGCAGGACAACGGCATCCTGCTTTCCTACACCCACAAGATCTTCGAGGTCAACAAGTACTACAGCCTCACCAACCACATCTACTGCCCTTCGCCGATCATGATCTCCGAGAAGATCTGGCAGAAGATGCCTGCTGATCTGCAGAAGGTGATGACGGACGCCGCCGCGGACGCGCGCGACTACCAGAGGAAGCTCAATGTCGAGTACCGCGCCAAGTACAGGGCTGAAGCCGAGAAGGCCGGCATCAAGATCAACGATCTGAGCGCCGACGAGCTCAAGGAGTTCGTGGACAGCGCCAGGAAGGTCTGGCCTAAGTTTGAAGGCAAGATCGACCCTGAGATCTACAAGGCGACCATGAAGGCCGTCGGCATCGAGTAAAGCCTGCTGCCCGCCGCAGCGCAAGCCACGGCGGGCCTTTTGCACCAAGGAGGGAAAATGCAATTTCTAACAAGGCTTGACTCCAGGCTGTCGACGTTCGAGATGGTGGTGGCAGGCATCCTGCTGCTGGTCATGTCGGTCATAGCCTTCGTGCAGGTCATCACCAGGTACTGCTTCTTCTACTCGCTGGTGTGGAGCGAGGAGATCACCCGCTACTGCATGATCTGGATGACCTTCATCGGGGCGGCGTACGCCGTCTCCAAGCAGGAGCACATCAACATCGACCTGTTCTCGGGCTTCTTCAAGAGGCACGGGATCCGCATCGGCCTCATCCTGAACGCGCTGATGCTGGTGTTCCTCATCGCCTGCGTGTTCTATGGCCTGGGCCTCACGGCTTCCACCTTCGAGGCCAACCAGCGCACGCCCGCCATCGGATTTCCCATGTTCATCGTCTATGCGCTCGTAGTCGTGGCGCTCGTCCTGGCGGCATTCCACGCCTTTGTCAGGATCGCCTGCGCCTTGAGCTCCGTGGAGGACAACAAATGATCCTGCTTGCCGCTTTCCTGTTCCTGATCCTCGTCGGCCTGCCGGTGGCCTTCGCCTTCGGCATCTCCGGGATCATCTACATCCTCGCGTGGACGAGGTTCCCAGGCAACCTCGTCACGACCGTTTCATTCTCCCAGCTTGACTCGTTTGCACTGATGGCCGTGCCATTCTTCATCTTCGCAGGCGACATCATGCGCTATGGCGGAGTGTCATCGAGGCTGGTCAAGTTCACCAAGTCGCTGTTCAAGACCTCGACGTCGGCCGTGGGCACCATCACGATCGTCGCAAGCGCCTTCTTCGGTGCGATCTCCGGGGCTGCGGTCGCCACCGTCGCCGCCATAGGCGGGATCATGATGCCCGAGATGAAGAAGAGCGGCTACAAGCCTGAGTACGCGGCGGCGCTTTCGTCGGCCGCAGGCTACCTCGGCATCCTCATCCCCCCGTCGATCCCGATGGTGGTGTACGGCGTGACGGCAAACGCCTCCATAGGCAACCTGTTCATCGCCGGGATCATCCCCGGCCTGCTGGCGATGCTCGCCATGATCCTGGTCAACCGCCACATGCACCGCAGGTACCTCGACGATGAGCAGGCGCGCCGGAGCATCAGCGAGAGCAGCAAGGGATCGCTCTGGCGCTCGTTCTTCCAGGCGCTGCCCGGGCTCCTGATGCCGGTCATCATCCTGGGAGGGATCTACGGCGGCATCTTCACGGCGACCGAGGCTGCGGCCGTGGCCATAGTCTACGGACTGGCCGTGGGCATCTTCGTCTACCGCGAGATCAAGTTCAAGGACATCCTGAAGATAGCGGCCGGCTCGGCCATCACCTCGGCAAAGATCCTGTTCATCATCGCGTTGGCCGGCTTCTTCGGCAGGGTGATGACGCTCATCCACCTGCCGCATGAGATCTCCGCGGCGGTGCTCGGCGTCACCACCAACAAGGAGGCGCTGCTGTTCATGATCATGCTGCTCTTCCTGGTGCTGGGCATGGTCATGGAGACCTCGTGCGCGATCCTCATCGTCACCCCGATCCTGCTGCCGATCGCCGTCGCCGCTGGGATCAACCCGATCCACCTGGGCATCATCATGGTGTTCGACCTTGCGATCGGCGTCATCACGCCGCCGATGGCGGTCAACCTGTTCGTCGGATCGCAGATCTCCGGTGTGCCGGTTGCGAAGATGATCAAGCCGATCATGCCGTTCGTGCTCGTTTCGATGCTGCTGTTGCTGGCAGTCGTCTACATCCCCAAGATCTCGCTTTTGTTCATAGGAGGCTAGCATGGAGTTCAACTGCGGCCGCAGGTTCGATGTCATTGCCATGGGCAGGGCGACCTGCGACATGTATTCAGAGCAGACCTGCCTGCTCAAGGATTCGCGCACCTTCGCCCGCTACCTTGGGGGATCGCCAGCCAACACTGCGGCGGCCATGTCCAAGCTCGGGCTCAAGGTTGCGTTCCTGGGGTGCGTCTCCGACGACGGCATGGGGCAGTTCGTGCGCGGGGCGCTCGAGCGCTTCGGCATCGACGCCTCCCACCTGAGGACCGATCATGAAGGCCACCGCACGGCCATCACCATAGGCGAGATCTCAGGGGGCGGGAAGTGCTCGTCAATCTTCTACCGCAACTCCTGCGCCGACCTCTTCATAAGGCCGGAGGATGCCGACGAGGAGTTCATCGCATCATCCTCGGCGCTGCTTGTCTCAGGCACCTCGCTGTCCCACAATCCGGCGCGCTCGGCCGTGTTCGCGGCAGCAAGCAGGGCCAGGAAGTCAGGGACCAAGGTGATCTTCGACCCCGACTTCCGCGAGGGGACCTGGGATGACGCAGGGGATGCCGCCGCGTTCCTCGCCCAGGGCGCCTCCATCGCAGACGTGGTCATAGGGACCGAGGACGAGTTCAGGATCTTCGCGCATGCCCTGCTGCCCAAGCGGGAGTTTGACAGCGCGGCGTGCGCAGGGGAGCTCCTGCGCCGCGGAGCCGGGATAGTCGTCGTCAAGCACGGCAAGGCTGGCTCGACCGCCTACGAGGAGGGGAGGGCCGTGCCCGCCCCGGCCTTCCACCAGGACAATGTCACCAAGACCTTCGGCGCAGGGGACTCCTTTGCCGCAGGCTTTGTCAGGGCGCTCATCAAGGGAGCGGATCTCGAGCGCGCCCAGAAGGAAGGCGCGGCCGCGGCTGCCGTGACGATCTCCGGCAGGTCTTGCTCGGACTCGGCGCCCGACTTCAAGACGCTCGAGGCGTTCCTGCGCGACCACGGCATGGAGCCGTGCGCCTGAGCAGGGCGAATAGAAGGCCAATAAGATGGACATGAACCGGCTCATGCAGCCGGTTTTCTTATCACTGCGCCAGTCCCAAGCCTGGGAAGAAGACCCTCTCATAAAATTTTTTGCGGCCATGCAAAGCCGCGCCGATGGCATTTATATCGGATCCGTGAGTGCATCCGACTAAAGTGTTGCAGGCCTTTCGCGCGGATTTTTTAAAAAATTCTTTACAAGGCCGGAAAAACCTGTAGAATAAGCCCCGTTAAATGAGTCGCCCAGGTGGTGGAATTGGTAGACACGCTACTTTGAGGGGGTAGTCCGTAACTGGGTATGAGTTCAAGTCTCATCCTGGGCACCATTTAAATCCCATCCAAAATCCAGTTCATGTAACTGCAAGAAAATGAGCCGTCTGCGTCGATGAGGCAGGACGGTTTTTTTATATCCGCAATATCTGAAAACCATCATGGCAGATCCTAAAGCATCCGATGAAATCAAAAGGCGCAGGACCTTCGCGATCATCTCCCACCCTGACGCCGGCAAGACCACCATCACAGAGAAAGTGCTGCTCTTCGGCTCGGTGATCCAGCGCGCAGGCGAGGTCAAGGGCCGCGGCAGCACCGGCGCCTTCGCCAAGTCGGACTGGATGGACATGGAGAAGGAGCGCGGGATCTCGGTCTCGACCTCCGTGATGCAGTTCCCCTACAACGGCTGCGTCATCAACCTCCTTGACACCCCGGGCCACGAGGACTTCTCCGAGGACACCTACCGCGTGCTCACCGCAGTGGACTCATGCCTGATGGTGATCGACGCTGCCAAGGGCGTCGAGGAGCGCACGCGCAAGCTCATGCAGGTCACGAGGCTGCGCGACACCCCGATCATCACCTTCATGAACAAGCTCGACCGCGAGACCCGCGATCCGCTGGACCTCTTGGACGAGGTCGAGCGGGAGCTCAAGATCTCCTGCGCCCCCATCACCTGGCCTGTGGGCTCTGGCAAGAGCTTCAAGGGCGTCTACCACCTGCTGCGCGACGAGCTCTACCTTTACCACTCAGGCGAGGGCTACCACATCCAGAAGGAGCGCGCCATCAAGGGCCTGGACTCGCCGGAGGTCGACGCGGCCATCGGCGAGGACGACGCGAAGATCCTCCGCGACAACGTCGAGCTCGTGCGCGGCGGCTCCTCCGAGTTCGACCGCGACCTCTACCTCAAGGGCAAGCTCACCCCGGTGTTCTTTGGAACGGCGCTGGGCAACTTCGGCGTCGACCTGATGCTCGACGGGCTCACGAAATGGGCCCCGTCCCCGCTTGACCGCAAGGCCGACACCAGGCTCGTCAAGGCCGATGAGGACAAGCTCACCGGCTTCATCTTCAAGATCCAGGCGAACATGGATCCGCGCCACCACGACCGCATCGCCTTCATGCGCATAGTCTCAGGCGCCTACCGCCGCGGCATGAAGATCTACAACGTAAGGCTCAAGCGCTCGACCCCGGTGTCCGACGCCGTGACCTTCATGGCAGGCGAGCGCTCCCAGGCCCAGTTCGACGTCGCAGGCGACATCATCGGACTGCACAACCACGGCACGATGAGGATCGGCGACACCTTCACCGAAGGCGAGGAGCTGCGCTTCTCGGGGATCCCAAACTTCGCCCCTGAGCTCTTCCGCAGGATCAGGCTTCGCGATCCGCTCAAGGAAAAGCAGCTCTTAAAGGGCCTTTTGCAGCTCTCCGAGGAGGGCGCGGTGCAGGTCTTCAGGCCGGTCATCAACAACGACCTCATCGTAGGCGCGGTGGGCGCGCTGCAGTTTGACGTCGTGGTCTCAAGGCTCAAGCACGAGTACAACGTCGACGCCATCTACGAGGAGGTGCCGGTGACCACCGCGCGCTGGGTCACGGGCGACGACGCCGCCATCAAGGAGCTCGAGGACCGCGTGCCGCAGAACCTCGCCATGGACGGCGCGGACAACCTCACCTACCTGGCAACCTCTGGCGTGAATTTGCACCTTGCGATGGAGCGCTACCCCAAGGTAACGTTCAGCGCCACGCGCGAGCACTGATCATTGCGATGCACTTCGACTGCCATGTCCATGTGATGATGCACCCCGATCCGCAAGGCCTCCTTGCAGAGGCAGCGGCATCGGGGTTCTGCATGCTGGCGCCCTCGTGCACAGCAGACGAGTCAGAGCGCGCCCTCATGCTAAAGCGCAGCCAAGATCTCCCCTCCTTCCACCCGATGTGCGGGATCCATCCCTGGCACGCATCCTCGGAGGACTTCGACGAGGCGCGCTTTGACAGGATCGCTGATCTTGGCGCCGAGGGCATGGGCGAGATCGGGCTTGACCAGGATTCAAGCCCGATCCCGCTTGAGGCGCAGGAGCGACTCCTTGTAAGGGAGCTCGAGTTCGCCTGCGCAAGGGGCCTTCCGCTGAGCCTCCATGTGAGGAAGGCCCACGGCAGCCTCGTGAGGATCCTAAGGCGCTTCAAGGGCCGCCTGCCCGGTGGCGTGGTGCACAACTTCACGTTCTCAAGGGAAGTGGCGCGCGAGTACCTCGACCTCGGGCTCAAGCTCTCGGTGGGCCATCACATCCTCATGGGCGCGCGCAAGCTCGTCGAGTCGCTCAAGATGGCGGGGCCTTCCAACGTGGTGCTCGAGACCGACGCGGACTTCGAGCACAGCGGCCCCTACGACTTCACCCAGATCCCGCGCCAGGAAGAGGCATTTGCCCGGATCTTCTCGCTTGAGCTTGGAAGGGCGCAGGAGATCCTTGAGAATAACGCCTGTCAGATCTTCATAAACGGAGGTGGCCGATGAGCCTCGTCTTCGCCTGCAGGAAGGATCCTGCCTTCGATCCAGAATCATCCCTAACAAAGGCCCTGGGAAGCGTGAAGCTTCTAAAGGGCGGGAGCCTCGAGGGGCACAATGCCGCCATCTTTGAGAGCCAGAGCCCGCGCCTTGCTGATACTGACTTCATGAAGTCAGCCCGCGAGGGCGATCTCGGATTCGACCTCATCGCCGCCGACTCCTTCCCCACCTTGAAAAAGCCCGGGGCCATCGCGCTTGACATGGACATGACCTCGGTGCAGATCGAGGGCATCGACGAGATAGCCCGCCGCGTCGGCGTCTACGACGAGGTGGCCGCGATCACCGCAGGGGCGATGCGCGGAGGACTGGACTTCGCGACCTCGCTTAGAAGGCGCGTGGCGATGCTAAAGGGCGGCAGGTCCTCGGTCATCGAGGACGTCAAGAAGATCATGTCCGAGACCCCGGGCCTTGGCGCCCTGATGCGCGCGGCCGACCGCGGCACCTGGAAAAAGGGGATCTGCTCAGGCGGCTTCACGCAGCTCATCTGCGTCCTCGAGCAGAAGTACGGACTTGACATGGTGCGGGCCAACACCCTGGGCATAAGGGATGGGGAGTTCACCGGCGAGGTGGTGGGAGCCATCACCGACGCCCAGGCCAAGGCGCAGGGCGTGCGCGATCTCATCGCGATGGCCGGCGCCGATCCTTCAAACAGCATCGTGCTGGGCGACGGCGCCAACGATCTCATGATGATCGACGAGGCCGGGCTTGGCATCGCCTACCACGCCAAGCCGCTGGTGCGTCAGAAGGCGCCGTCGGCCCTCAATCACAGCGATCTCACCGCCGTGGCCCTCCTGCTTTCGCTTTCATCGGAGATCTGAATGGCCAAGGCGCGCAGCGTATACGTCTGCTCCAACTGCGGGGCGCGCTACCCCCGCTGGCAGGGGCAGTGCCGCGAGTGCGGCGAGTGGAACACCCTCGAGGAGGAGATCGAAACCCCTGATAGAGCCCCGTCTCCCGGGGCGCGCGCGGCCCGCGCCGCGCTCGCCCAGTCGGGCTTCGCCGGGGCCTCGGGCAGCGGCGTGGTGGACCTCTCGGGCATCGACCTCAGGCAGCGTCCGCGCCTTTCCACGGGCTATGGCGAGTTCGACCGCGTGCTCGGCGGCGGCATAGTCCAGGGCTCGGTGGTGCTCATAGGCGGCAACCCGGGCGCGGGCAAGTCCACGCTGCTCTTGCAGACTGTCTGCAAGCTCTCCTCCTCCCACCGCGTGCTCTACGCCACGGGCGAGGAGTCGCTCGAGCAGGTCGCGATGCGCGCCTCGCGCCTGGGGCTTCCCACCGATCACGTGCGCATCGCCGCCGAGACTTCCATCGAGGCCATCTGCCAGATGGCCTCGAACGAGCGCCCCGAGGTGCTGGTCGTGGATTCCATCCAGGTCACCCACGTGCAGGGCGTCGAGTCGGCCCCCGGCTCGGTCTCCCAGGTGCGCGAGGGTGCCGCGGCGCTCACCCAGTTTGCCAAGCGCACCGGGATCGCGGTCTTCATGGTCGGGCACGTCACCAAGGACGGCGCCCTCGCCGGCCCCAAGATCCTCGAGCACTGCGTCGACTGCTCGGTGATCCTCGAGGTGGCCTCCGACCAGCGCTTCCGCACGCTGCGCTGCCAGAAGAACCGCTTTGGCGCGGTCAACGAGATAGGCGTGTTCGCGATGACCGACGCAGGCATGCGCGAGGTGAGAAACCCCAGCGCCATCTTCTTAAACCGCCAGGAGACGGTTGCCAGCGGATCGCTTGCGATGGTGATCTGGGAGGGCACGCGCCCGCTGCTTGTCGAGCTGCAGGCCCTCGTGGACCTCTCGCAATACGGCAACCCGAGGAGGCTCTCGCTTGGCACCGATCAGAACCGTCTTGCGATGCTGCTCTCGGTGCTCCACCGCCACGCCGGGCTGAGCCTTGCCGATCAGGACGTGTTCACCAACGTGGTGGGCGGCGTGAGGGTCGAGGAGACTGCAAGCGACGTGCCGCTGTGCCTGGCGATCCTCTCCTCCTACAAGAACAAGCCGCTGCCGCGCACGACCATCGCCTTCGGCGAGATCGGCCTCACCGGCGAGATCCGCCCAGTGCCATCGGGGCAGGAGCGCTTGAGGGAGGCTGCCAAGCAGGGCTTCAAGACCGCCATCGTCCCCTGGGACAACGCGCCATCGCACAAGATCCCAGGCCTTGAGGTCGTGAAGGTGAGGCAGGTCTCGGAACTGTCAGATCTCGTCTGACAGAACCAGCCTTGCAATGGGGGCCGCCAGATGGCAGCCCTCATCGATCCCGGATTCAGCTCTCAAGGGCGCGCTTGAGAGCGCCAATGCCGCCGTATCCGTGCACGGATGGATCGCAGCTAATGCGCTTGGCCTCCGCCATGGCGTCCAGGGTCTTTCGGAAGAATTGCGGCAGCTCCACGGCGAAGGGCAGGCCGCCCCTCAGGACGCAATGCCAAAGGAAAACATTGACGGCCGTCGGCAGGTCGAGGCCTGGCTCCTTGAAGAGCGCGCAGGCCTGATCCTTGAGATGCGCCCTTTCAGAGCTTATTTGAGGAAGGGCTCGATGGCCAAGCCAATCCCCAGCGCGGCCTTGCGCATCAGCGGCACGAGTTCCCATATCTTCTTATCAGTGACATGGTTTACAGTGCCCACCGCCGAGACGGCGCCGATGAGGGCGCCCTTTGAGGTGAACACCGGGACAGCCAGGCTCCGTATCTCCTCGTCATCCTCGCTGTCGTTGTACGCATAGCCCTGCTTCCTGAAGGCCTCAAGCTGCGCGCGCAGCTCGCGCTGACCTGGAACCGAGCTTCTGGTGATCCTCGCGTAGTCGAGGGTTGGCAGCAGCCTCTCTCTGAGATCTGCATCGCAGAAGGCCAGCAGGCACTTGCCCATGCCTGAGTGGACGAGATCAACGTCCATGCCCTCGTCTGACTTCGCCATGATGGCGCCATTGGGGTTTGATGCCTTCACCGCAAAATAGGCTCGCGTGCCGTCCATCACCCCGAGGTAGCAGGACAGGCAGCCTGAGGATCTGACCAGATCCTCCAGGAAAGGAGTTGCGATGCCCTTGAGGTCGATGTTCTCACGGGCCTGGGCGCCCAGGATCGCAAGCGCGGTCCAGAGCATGTAGCGGCCGTCGCCGCGCTTGCGGATGAAGCCGGCCTTGGCAAGCGCGCCCAAGAGCGCGTACAGGGTGGTTCTGGAGATCCCGGTGCCTTGCAGGAGATCCTGGATGCTGCAGCTCCTTTTGCTGGAGATGAGGCTTAGGATCTTGACGGCGCGGTCGAGCGCTGGGACTTGCGATCTGCCTTCGTCAATCATGGGGAAGCTCCTGCAGGTTGTTCTTCATGGGGCAGGCGATCTTAAAGGTCGCATTGGAATAGGGGAAGGCAGAAGGGCGGAGCCCTCCTGCCTTCAGCTTCACTCGATGATGTTGAACTTGTCGAGGTAGTCGGTGCGCAGGCTGATGCCAAGGCCCTCGGCGTGATCGTCGAGCGTGATGTAGCCGTGGTCGGGGATCGGATCGCCCTTGAAGATGTAGTAGAAGAGCTCGTTGCCGACCTCGACCTTGTAGACGGGGAAGAACTCGCTGATTGGCGAGGCGGTGGTGGCCATGCAGACCTGGTAGTTGTGCATCATCCCCGAGTGCGGGATCACCGGCACCTGGAAGGCCTCGGCCAGCGCGTTCACCTTGACGGCTGCGGTGATGCCGCCGACGCGGTTGGTGTCGTACTGGATGACATCGAAGGCGCGGCGCTCGAGCAGATCGCGGAAGCCAAAGAGCGTGAACTCGTGCTCGCCGCCCGCGATCGGCATCAGGTTCATCTTGCGCAGCTCGATGTAGCCTTCGATGTCATCGGGTATGACTGGCTCCTCGACCCACCTCAAGTTGTACTCGGCGATCATCGGCAGCATCCTGCGGGCATATTCAAGCGTCCAGCCCATATAGCACTCGACCATGATGTCGATGTCGGGGCCGCAGAGATTGCGCAGCGCCTTCACCTGCTCGATGTTGCGGCGCATGCCCGCTGGCCCGTCGGCAGGGCCGTAGCCTATGCGCATCTTAATGGCGGTAAAGCCCTGGTCGAGGTAGCCCTTGGCCTCCTCGAGGAACTTGTCCAGATCGTCGTTGGCGTAGAGCTTTGAGGCATAGCACCACAGCTTGTCCTTGGTCTTGCCGCCTAAGAGCTTGTAGACGGGCTTGTGCGCCTTCTTGCCCTTGATGTCCCAGATGGCAATGTCCAAGGCGGAGATCGCGGCCATGCAGATCCCCTTGCGACCCCAGGCGATGGTGGAGCGGTACATCTTCTGCCAGAGGTACTCGTTGTCGTCGGGATCCTCGCCGATGATGAGCGGGGCGAGGTAGAGGTCGATGATCTGCTTGGCAATCCGCGGGGCCAGGGCGCAGTTGCCCAATCCCACGATCCCCTCGTCGGTTTCAACCTCGATTACGAGCCAGCCGTGGAAGCGGAACGAGGCCATGCTCTCGCCGCGCTTTGGCAGGATGTCGACGGCGCTGCCTGAGAAATGGGCGCGGGGTGGCTCGGTCTCGCCCTTCCATTCGTAGACTTTTGCGGTGACTTTGGTGATCTTCATCAAAAAAGCGCCGTAAAACCCCGGGCTTCAGCCCGGGGATATAAGGCGCCTAATCGGGGGTATTCTGGTTTTCAATGTATTGTCTGATGATAGAGAT
>CACYPI010000061.1 GCA_902776275.1 uncultured Aeromonadales bacterium | reverse complement strand
CTGGTTTTCAAAGAACGCCCGGCAGGCTTGCTGTCGGAAGGCCGGTCAGTCAGCGGTTGAAAAACCGTGATCTGGATCGGCTCGGTTTTTTGGCCGTATCATGCCCGCCATTGGCTGGCATGTGAAAATCCCATGTGCAAAGGCATCCTTCCATATTGCGCGCACATCAATTCCATCCTCCGGCGCGGATTTGCAAAATCGGCGTGAAAATGCGTTTTTTGACGTGTTTTTGAGAGCCAAATGCCCTTTTTTCCTTGTTTTCAGCCCCAAATGGCTTAAAATCGCTAAACGCAATGCCGTGCGCCCAAGGGATTATTGCGCCCTGGGAAAAGGCGCGGCGAATACGGCTTTCAAGCAAGAGGCTCTCCTTTGCAGACTCTTTCAATCCTGGTTATCAACGGCCCCAACCTCAACCTGCTGGGAACCAGGGAACCCGGGATCTACGGGCACGAGACCCTTGGGACCGTCGAGGCGATGCTCAAAAAGCGCGCCGGCGAGCTCAATGCGGGCATCTCGTTCTTCCAGTCAAACCACGAAGGCGCGATCGTCGACCGCATCCAGGAGGCCCGCGGCAACACGGACTTCATCCTGATCAACGCCGGCGCGTTCACGCACACCAGCGTGGCCATACGCGACGCGCTCTCAGGCGTGTCCATCCCCTTCTACGAGATCCACATTTCAAATGTCCACGCCCGCGAGGAGTTCAGGCACCACTCGTTCCTGAGCGACAAGGCGGTGGGCGTCATATGCGGCTTCGGGATCCGCGGCTACCTCTACGCGCTAGAGAGCGCCGTGGAAGTGCTCCGCGCCGGGCGCTGATAAAAACTTACTTGCAGATCAGGTACTACTATGCAGATAGATATTCACAAGATATCCAGGCTTATCGAGATAGTGTCTAAGTCCGACATCTCCGAGATCAACTTCAAGCAGGGCGACGAGGAACTGAAGATCACCCGCGACCGCGGCACCGTGGTGTCAGCAGCCCCGGTCCAGACCGTCATCGCCGCCCCGGCAGCCCCGGTGCAGGCCGCCGCGCCCGCTCCTGCGCCCGCCGCCGCCCCTGCCGCGGCCCCTGCCGCCGCAGCCCCGGCCGCAGCCGACGATTCCAAGCTCATGAAGTCGCCGATGGTCGGCACCTTCTACCGCTCTTCAAGCCCCACCGCCGCCCCGTTCGTCGAGGAAGGCAAGGCCGTCAAGGAGGGCGACACCCTCTGCATCATCGAAGCCATGAAGATGATGAACCAGGTGCAGTCCGACCGCGCCGGCGTCATCAAGAAGGTCCTGGTTGACAATGGCTCGACCGTCGAGTTCGACCAGCCCCTCTTCGAGTTCGAATGATCAGGGGCGAGCAATGAAACTTGAAAAAGTCCTCATCGCCAACCGCGGCGAGATCGCGCTCCGCGTGCTGAGGGCCTGCAGGCAGCTGGGGCTGGCCACCGTGGCCGTGCACTCGACCGCCGACCGCGACCTCATGCATGTCAAGCTCGCAGACGAGTCCATCTGCATCGGGCCGCCCGCCCCCAAGGACTCCTACCTCAACATCCCTTCGATCATCGCCGCCGCCGAGTCCAGCGGCGCCAGCGCGATTCACCCAGGCTACGGCTTCCTCTCCGAGAGCGCCGACTTTGCCGAGATGGTCGAGAAGTCCGGCTTCATCTTCATCGGGCCGACTGCCGACACCATCAGGCTCATGGGCGACAAGGTCTCGGCCAAGAAGGCCATGCAGAAGGCCGGCGTGCCCTGCGTGCCGGGCTCAGCAGGCGCCCTGGGCGACGACATCGCCGAGAACAAGCGCCTTGCCGCGAAGATCGGCTACCCGATCATCATCAAGGCCGCCGGCGGCGGCGGCGGACGCGGCATGAGGGTCGTGCGCAAGGAGGAGGAGCTCGAGCAGTCCATAGCCCTCACCAAGCGCGAGGCCGACATGTTCTTCAACAACCCGTCCGTCTACATGGAGAAGTTCCTCGAGAACCCGCGCCACATCGAGTTCCAGGTGCTCTCCGACGGCCAGGGCCACGCGGTCTACCTGGGCGAGCGCGACTGCTCGATGCAGAGACGCAACCAGAAGGTGCTCGAGGAGGCCCCGGCCCCCTTCATCACCGCCGAGCAGCGCAAGGCCATCGGCTCGCGCTGCGCCAAGGCCTGCGTGGACATCGGCTACCGCGGCGCCGGAACCTTCGAGTTCCTTTATGAGAACGGCGAGTTCTACTTCATCGAGATGAACACCCGCGTGCAGGTCGAGCACCCGGTCACCGAGATGATCACCGGCGTGGACATCGTCCGCGAGATGATCTCCGTGTGCGCCGGCAACCCGCTGTCCGTCAAGCAGTCGGACATCAAGGTGCAGGGCCATGCATTCGAGTGCCGCATCAACGCCGAGGATCCAAAGACCTTCATCCCGTCTCCTGGAACCATCAAGTGGCTCCACGTGCCTGGCGGCCCGGGCGTGCGCTGGGACAGCCACGTCTACCAGGGCTACAAGGTGCCTCCGTACTACGACTCGCTCGTGGGCAAGCTCATCGTCCACGACGACACCCGCGAGCTGGCGCGGTTGCGCATGCTCGAGGCGCTCGACGAGCTCGTGCTCGAGGGCATCAAGACCAACATCCCGCTGCACAAGGACCTGCTGACCGATCCTGCCGAGATCAGGGGCGGTGCCAGCATCCACTACCTCGAGAAGAAGCTCGAGGAGCAGGCGGAGAAGGAGAAGGCTGCGGCCGCAAAGCCCAAGGCCTGATTCAAGCCCAACACACATTGCAGGGCCGCGCATCGCGCGGCCCTGCTCGTCTCTAAGCCATAAAAGCGCTGCTCCTGCCTTGTGCCTGCTTGCCCGCCCATCACAGCGCCTTCGCGATGGCAGCCTCCCTTGCCTTTTTAACCTCGGGGCTTTCATACCACGAGGGATAGGGCCTCATGAATGATGAGAAGTCCGAGCTTATGCGCAGGCACTCGGACTGCATGATTAGGAAGCTGCGGCGGCTGGCCCTGGCCTGCCTGCCGCAGCGCCACAGCGACGCGACGGCGCTGTGCAGCGCGAAGTTGACCCAGAAGCGCGCCGGAGGTCTGGCCCCCTGGAAGTAGCCATCTATCACCCCGGCGCAGCAGCAGGGGTAGAGACCTGCAAACGAGAGCTCCATGAGCGCGAAGTCCTCGCAGGCGTCCCCCGGCCCGAACGAGGGCGAGGGCAGGAGCGCTATCGAGGAGTCGCCCCTCACCATCACGCGGTCGTCGCGAAGCTGACCGTAGCGCAGCACGCGCCTGAAGCACCCGAAGTTGTCGTAGCGGCTTGAGATGGCATCCATCGCCGCCTGATCGCCCTTGAAATGGGGGAGCCTGGCCACGTACTCGGCGATGCGCTCCATGAACTTGCCCTGGTACGCATCGGCGCGGCGCGCTTGCGCATCGACAAGCTCCACGTCGTGCAGCGCCTTGAGCGCGCGCCCGAGCCTGCGCCCTTCGGCGTACTGCAGCGCCGGAGTGGCGTGCGAGAGGAAGAGCCTGAGCGCGCCGCCGCACTCCCCCTCGAAGACCGCGGAGGCCATGCCGCCGGAGACGCCAAATGAGACAGGCGTGAATGAGTTGCCGGGGCAGGAGCGCGACAGAACCTGCGCGGACTTGAAGGCGCGCCTCACCCTGCCCTGCTCCGATGACGGGCCCTGCACGCACAGCAATCCCCCCGAGGCTGACTTGAGCTCCAGGTAGTCGAGGCCGCTGCCCGTCCTGAACAGCTCGCGGTAGCTCAGGCGCATCTCTCAGGCCCTCGGATGGGCCCGATCGTAGATCTCGTGCATTCTGCGCGTGGCCACGTGGGTGTAGATCTGGGTGGTGGTGAGGCTCGAGTGCCCCAGGAGCATCTGCACGGTGCGCAGATCGGCGTCATGGTTTAAGAGGTGGGTCGCAAACGCATGGCGGAAGGCATGCGGCGAGACGTCCTGCGTGATCCCAAGCTCCCGGGCGTAGGCCTTGACGCGGTACCAGAAGGCCACGCGGGTCATCGGCATCGGGCCGTTGCTGCACTTGGAGGAGAGGAACACGTACTGGCACTGCCCGGCGGGATCCTTGAGCTTGCGCAGCGTCGCGACGTAGGTGCCTACCCAGTAGCAGGCGTTCTCGCCCACGGGTACCAGCCGCTCCTTGCCGCCCTTGCCGCGGATGAGCACGAAGCCGTCGGTGAGGTTCAGGCTGTCAAAGCGCAGCCCCACGAGCTCGCTTACGCGCAGTCCGCAGCCGTAGGCCGTCTCGAGCATCGCCTTGTCGCGAAGCCCGGTGTGGGTCGAGATGTCAGGCGCCTCCAAGAAGGCGTCCACGCACTCCTCGCTCATCACCGCAGGCAGGGCGCGGGTGATCCTGGGGTTTGAGATGCGCGCGCATGGATCGTCGCCCCGCACCTTCTCGCCCCTCAGGTACTTGCAGAAGGCGCGCAGCGAGCAGAGGAAGCGCGCCGCCGAGCCAGGGGCGCTGTCGCCGCCCTCGATGAGGTAGGCGCTCACGTCGTCCCCGGTGAAATCGGAAGGGCCGCGTCCTGCCTTTTCAACATATGAGAGGAAGAGGCGGACGTCCGAGACATACGAGGAGACGGTGGACGCCGCAAGCCCCTGCTCGAGCAGCAGGCTGTCGGCAAAGCCCTGCATCAGCATGCGGCCGTCCGCCATCATCGCGCCCTTACTTCGCGGCAGTCTCGGAGAGCGCCTTCTCGTCGCCGTCCCTCACGAACTTGACGGTGGCGAAGTCCCCGCCATCCTGCTTCAGGAGGCAGAAGCGGTAGATGCCGTCCTTCGTGACGGTGAGCGTGAGATCCTCGAACTTGGACTGCGGGTTGAGCTTCACAGGAGCAGAGCCGTCGCTGATGGCGCCGGGGCCTTCCATGAAGCCGTAGTTGCTGCCCTTGCTCCAGTTCTCATCTGCGAACTTGAAGTGGTACGGCGACCACTCGGCGCGCAGCGCAGCCTCGGTGCACAACCCGTCCTGGGCCTGCTTGAGCCTGAAGTTGCCAGCCACGCCGTAATCGTTCATGTCGCCGCGCAGGTAGAGCGGGCTGCCCGCCTGCGCGTCCGGGGCAGCATCGTCGGCGTCCGAGGATCCGGTGCAGCCGGCGAGCAGGAAGAGGGGCAGCGCGAAGGCCGCGCACTTGAAGCAGTTTGCCATCGATTTTTTCATGAAAAGCTATTCTCCTGATGGGGACACACTACAATCAAAGCATCTCATTGGGATTTTACGCAATCTTGCGGGCAAAAGTCCCTGTTTCCTCACGCCTGCAGACATGGCAAGGAGCGCTCATGCACAGGATCCCAGGCCCGATTCGGGTGGTGCTGACAGGCGGCATCGCCTGCGGCAAGACAGTTGTGTCGGATGACTTCCGCGCCTTGGGGACCGAGGTCGTGGACACCGACATAATCTCCCGCGAATTGTCAAAGCCGGGCAGCCCGATGCTCGAGGCGATCGCGAAGGCGCTGGGGGCAGGCGCGCTGTCGGAGGACGGCTCGCTCAACCGCCGCGCGGTGCGCGAGATGGTCTTCCACGACAAGGGGAAGCTTGGGATCTTAAATTCCATCACCCACCCTGCGATCATGGAGGAGGCGATGCGCCAGGCCTGCGCGGCAAAGGGGCATTATGTGATCATGGCCGTGCCGCTCTACTTTGAAGGCGGCAAGGGGAGCTACGCCGACCGCGTGCTCGTCGCCGACTGCGCCCCTGAGATCCAGCTTTCGCGCCTCATGGCCCGCGACGGGTCATCCGAGGCCACCGCGCGCGCCATGATCGCCTCCCAGGCAAGCCGCGACACCCGCCTGGCCGGGGCCGACGACATCATCGACACCGGCAGCCTCAGCTTCGATGAAATCCGCACTGCCGTGCTAAACTTGCACCAAAAATACCAGACCCTTTAGAGGTTCCAAAGACCAGGCGCCGCGCGCCCCGGCGGGCTTTTCATGCTTAACTACGACTTCCCCCTGACCCCCAGGGCCAGAACCTACCTCAAATTCGAGAGCGTCTTCACCCGCGCCGAGATCTGCCGCGGGATCAAGACAGCGCAAGAGACCGTCTGCCTCCTGCGCTGCGTGGTCGACTACCTCGATCTAGTCGACGGCACCGGCTCCATCAAGATAGAGCTGCTCAAGGATCTCGAGCGCTGCGACACCAGGCTGCGCGCCTGGGCGCAGGATCCAGAAGCCGACACCCAGTTCGTTGGGGAGTTGCGCCAGAGCGTGGCCACGGCAAAGCGCGAGCTCGACGCCTTCACCCGCCAGCGCACCGTGCTCCAGACAGACCCGATCATCGAGATCGTCAAGCCCCGCTTCCACACCCCCAGCGGCGTCAACTGCTTCGACACCCCGCTGTTCACGTTCTGGATGCAGCTCCCCGTGGAGGAGCGCCTTCAGACCGTGGGCAAGTGGCTGCACGAGTTCGACTGCCTGAGGGTTCCAGTCACCACGATCCTCTACCTCTGGCGCCTGTGCGCCGAACCGCAAAAGCGCACCGCGCGCAAGGGCTTCCTCCAGGAGGGGGCGGAGAACTGCGACCTCATCAACATCCGCTACGACACCTCCGTGCGCGCCTACCCGGTGGTCTCGGGCTTCCAGTCGCGCATCAACATCCACTTCATCCCCTACGAGAAGGGCGCCCCGGTGGGCGACATCCCCTTCGAGCTCGCCTTCATCAGCTCGTCGCTTGGATGAAGGCGCGCAAGGGCTCAAAGCCCTGATGCCGCGCTGGGCCAACGCCCCGCGCCCGTGTGCTAAAATCGCCTTGCAATCAGGCGCCGACGGCGTTGGCCCGCGCCTGCCAAACAAGATTTTTTCCTGATCAGGGACATTCCTCGATTTCCATGAGCCTGAAAGACCTGCTGCCTCCCGGCACCTGCGAAGAGCTTGAGCGCAAGGCGCACGAGCGCGTCGAGGAGCCTGCGCGCGAGGGCGGGGAGGCCATGGTGCCCTGCCCGCTGTGCGGCAAGGTGCACCCTTATCGGATCACGGATCCCTTCAGGCCGTTCTGCTCCGAGCGCTGCCGCATGCTCGATCTGGCCGCATGGGCCAGCGACGAGCGCGTCATCGAGGGCGATCCCCTCGAGGACGATGAGGATGCCGGGCTGGCGGATGACGTTGAGATAGAGGGACGCGAAGTTCCCGCCGATGACTAGAAGCAAAGAACACCCAAGCGCGCTGCGCGTCCTGGCCCTGGCAGCCGCAGTCGGCGCCTGCTGCGCCGGCGCCCAGGCCGCCGAATACACGGTGACCACCAGTAGGGTCAAGAGCAGCGACCAAGGCAGGATCGCCTCTGTCACGGCCTTCACCAACGCCGCGCTTGTGCGCATGGCCACACCGGGCGCCGCGCGCTACCTCCAGAACCAGCGCCTGGCGGACAGCTCGACTTTCGCTGCCCGCGTCACCAAGACCATGAACGAGCGGCGCATCGCGATGTCGCCGTTCAAGCCCATCCCGCAGCGCGACTTGAGCTGCTACGCCGGGGTGCCATCGTATTCAAAGCCCCTTGAGTTTGACGTCGACACCGAGCCCGTCGAGGTCGAAGCCGACCAGGTTGCAGGCGATCTGCAGAACAAGGCCAACGACCTCACCTACAAGGGCCGCGTGGTGATCACCCAGGGCGACCGCGTCATCAACACCGACAGCGCCCACTACGACGCCAAGAGCCACGCCTTCACGATCAGCGGCAAGTCCGTGCTCCACGACGGCGAGTACACCGTCCACACCGACGACGACGGCGAGTACGGGCTTGACACCAAGGTGACCAAGCTTGCGAACACCCGCTTCCAGCTAAACGGCTCGGTGATCCGCGGCACGGCCGAGCAGCACACCATCGACGCGCCCAAGCGCACGCAGATCTACAAGTCGGCGACGCTCACCTCCTGCCCCGAGGGCAGCGACACCTGGCACCTGCGCGCCACG
Source organism: uncultured Aeromonadales bacterium (assembly GCA_902776275.1). Lineage (GTDB taxonomy): Bacteria > Pseudomonadota > Gammaproteobacteria > Enterobacterales > Succinivibrionaceae > Succinivibrio. The sequence goes on along the minus strand of CACYPI010000061.1, from coordinate 6,444 downwards.
ACGGTCGAGATCGACCGCAACGAGTCCTTCGGCGAGGCGTGGAACGCCTCGCTGTGGGCGGGCGACATCCCGGTGTTCTACTTCCCGTACGTGAACTTCCCCATCACCAACGAGCGCAAGACCGGCCTGCTCTACCCGCTGGTGGCCACCGGATCGGGCAGCTTCAAGTACGTCCAGCCCATCTACTTCAACCTGGCGCCCAACTACGACCTGACCTTCACGCCGGCCTGGTACGGCGAGCACCACGCGCAGTACAACACCGAGTTCCGCTACATGCCTTGGAGCAACCTCTTCGGCACGGTGACCTTCAACTACCTGCCCGACGACTCAAGCTGGATCCCCTACGACGGCTCCACCTCGAAGAAGCGCTGGTACCTGCACCTGACCGACTACGCAAGCTTCCTCCAGGGCAGGCTGGGCGTCGGGCTCGACTACCAGCGCGTCCGCCCCAACGACTACAGCTACCTCTCGGATCTTGCAACGCCCAACGCGGCGATCACCGACGACCACCTGATGCAGAGGCTGTGGAGCAGCTACGGCGAGCAGACCTACACGCTGGGCGCCGAGCTGCGCCGCTACCAGGTGCTGCTGCCTGAATACCGCGGCGTGTTCCGCCGCCGCCCGTTCGCGATGCTCCCCAAGCTCTCGGGAAGCTGGTACGGCACGCGCGGCATCGCGGCGCTCGACTTCTACGGCGAGGCCACGCGCTTCGAACTCGAGTCTTTCGATGACTACTCCTCCGAGGACACCATAAGGCTCCACGCCGAGCCCTCGGTGATGCTCCACCTCTTCGACCGGCGCGGCACGCTGCTCGAGGCAGGCGGCAGGCTCTTCCTGACGCACTACAGCCAGGGCGACTACAACAAGCTGCCCTCCTCGTACCGCGACTACTTCGGCTTTGACAGCGCCGACAGCTCCAAGACCCGCTTCCTCTATGAGCTCGAGGTTCACGGCAAGACCACGTTCGAGCGCAAGGCCTTCGACATGCGCCACACCCAGACCATCGAGCCTGAGTTCAAGTACGCATACGTGCCCTACCGCAACCAGAACTCGATTGCGCTGTACGACACCACCGACCGCATCGACGACTACTACACGCTCTTCTCGTTCCACCGCTACTCGGGCCTCGACCGCATCGCCGACACCAACACCCTCACGATGGGCCTGACCTCGAGGGTGCTCGACGCCCACGACCGCGAGGTGTTCAAGGTGATGGCCGCGCAGGCCTACAGCTTCGTGCCCACGAGGGTCACGCTCAACAGCGCCGACTCCAGGCAGACCTACCCGCGCTCGCTGCTCACCGGCAGCATCGACGCCACGCCGCTTGAAGGCCTCAACATGCGCGTGGCCGGGTCCTACAGCACCCAGCAGCGCAGGTTCCAAAGCTACAGCGCCTCGGCGACCTACCAGCGCTCCGGCGCCAGCGTGACGGCCAACTACCGCTACCTGCGCGACGGCAACTACGACTACATCAAGGGCGGGATCTCCGACATCCGCCAGGTCGGCCTGGGCGGGACCATCCCGCTGGGGCGCGACTGGCGCGCCACCGCAGCCATCTACCGCGACATCGATCAGAGCTACAACATCGACCGCAAGGTGGCGCTCAAGTACGAGGAGTGCTGCTGGAGCATCGCGTTAGTCTACGAGGACTACGCGAAGATGGACTGGAGCGCGCGCGATCACAAGAAGGACAACGTGTTCGGCCTCCAGTTCGAGTTCAAGGGCTTCTACACCGTCCAGGTCGAGGGCATCGACAACCCGATGTCGCCTGACACGCACTACATGCCTTTTGCCGATCCGACAAGCTTAAACCGCTGACGGACGAACACAGGGAGTTACTTAAGGAAAATGAAGTTCACCGCATGCCGACTGGCCGCCGCACTCGCTTGCGCGGCCGCACTTACGCTGCCCTCCCATGCCGAGGTGCTTGACTCGACCGCAGCCGTGGTCAACAACGACATCATCCTCGAGAGCGAGCTTGACGACGCCACGGCCCAGGTGATCGCAAACGCCGCGCGCAGGAACGTCAAGCTCGATCCAATAAGCGCCCGCCGCTCGGCCATGGAGCACCTCATCACCAGCTCCCTGGTCTCGCAGATAGCCAAGCAGCGCGGCATCGAGATGACCGACATGCAGCTCGACCAAACCTTGAACGAGATGGCCGCGAAGAACCGCGTCACCCCCCAGAAGATCCTCGAGTCCTTCGCCCCCGGCCAGAGCGAGGCCAAGCAGCGCGAGGCCTTCCGCAGGGAGTTCCTCATCGATGAGCTCAGGCGCCAGACCATCCGTTCGAAGATCAACATCTCAGACTCCGAGGCGCGCTCAGTCGCAAAGCAGCTCAAGGAGCGCGGCAGCATCGAGCCCCTCTACCACATCGGCCAGATCATCGTCCCGCTCTCCTCGAACCCCACCGAGGAGGAGTACAACCGCGCCGAGGCCGCCGCGCGCAACGTCAAGGCCGAGCTCCAGCGCGGCGAGCCCTTCGAGGCGGTTTTCGCCCGCTACTCAAGCGGCAGCCGCCAGTCAGGCGCCGGCGACCTGGGCTACGTGCCCGAGACCCAGGTGCCGCTGCCCTTCGTGCCGGGTCTCGTCAAGGCCAAGCCCGGCGATGTCATAGGTCCGATCCGCTCGCCCGTGGGATTGCACTTTGTAAAGCTCTTCGATGTCTCTCACGACTCCGTGCAGCCTGTTAAGACCTATGACGCGGCCCACATCCTGCTTAAGACCTCGGTGATCCTCTCGGACGACGCCGCGCGCGCCGAGCTCCTGCGCATCAAGCAGGACATCCTAAGCGGCGCGACCACCTTCGCGGCGGCGGCGCGCAAGTACTCCGAGGACACCGGCTCGGCCTCCAAGGGCGGAGACCTCGGCTACCAGGCCCCGGGGATGTTCGATCCGGCCTTCGCGCAGGCCATGGTCGCCTTGAAGCCCGGGCAGATCTCCGATCCGGTGCGCTCCTCATACGGCTGGCACATCATCGAGCTCAAGGACGTCAAGACCGACAGCGACTCCGACGAGGCCTATCTCTCGCGCGCCCGCGAGGTGCTCTACGAGCGCGCCTTCCAGGAGCAGTCGCAGCTGTGGGAGAAGCAGCTGCGCGACATGTCCTACGTCCACATAACCGATCCTGCGCTGCTCGATGCCGGGGTGAACCTCGATCACAGCGCCCAGCAGCCCCTGGGCAAGTGAGCAATAGATGGCACTGCCTCCCCCGCGCCTTAAGGCGCGCAAGCGCTTCGGACAGAACTTCCTCGTCGATGACGCGGTCATAGCGTCCATCGTGGATGCCATCGACCCAAAGCCCGGCGAGCACTTGATTGAAATAGGCCCCGGGCACGCGGCGCTCACGCGCCCCGTGCTCGAGCGCGCAGGCGCGCTCACCGCCATCGAGCTCGACCGCGACCTCTGCGAGATGCTCAGGCACGATCCCTTCTTAAAGGGGCTCACCCTCATCGAGGGCGACGCGCTCAAGGTGGATTTCGAGAAGCTCGAGGGCGCTGGGGATCTGAGGATCTTCGGGAACCTGCCCTACAACATCACCTCGCCCGTGATCTTCCACCTGCTCTGCCAAAAAGGGATCCGCGACATGCACTTCATGCTCCAGAAGGAAGTGGTCGAGCGCCTGTGCGCCGCCCCCGGGTCCCGCGACTACGGCAGGCTCACTGTGATGGCAAGCTACAGCGCCAAGGCCTACCCGATGCTCGTGGTGCAGAACACCGCCTTCAGGCCGCGCCCCAAGGTCACCTCGGCCGTGGTCAGGCTGGTCCCGCGCGATCTCACAGACGAGGAGCGCGCCTTGAGGCCGCACCTCAACACCGTCGCCACCTGCGCCTTCTCGGCGCGCCGCAAGACGCTGCGCAACGCGCTCTCATCACTGTTCACCGAGCAGGAGCTCTCCGAGCTCGGAGTCGATCCCTCACTGCGCCCCGAGGATCTCCCGGTATCCTCATACGCGGCTCTTGCCAAGGCGCTCTCATTGAAGGGCGGCAGCGCCCCGTCCTGACACACACCTTTTATTCCGAGGCCCAACATGCAGTCAAAAATCTACGAATTGCTCGAGCACAGCCAGGATCTCTTCAAGGACCGCCGCCTGGTGGTCGCTGGCGCCGTGGCCGACGAGCGCGTGCTCAAGCTCTGCCTGCCCTGCAAGAGCGCTGCGGTGATCGCAGACAGCCTCCCCTGCGCCCGCAGGATGGCCGCGATGGTCGGGCAGGAGTTCGGGGACGAGATGCGCGGCCATATCTCCTACAAGCACCTAAGCGTGTTCTTCGACACCATCGAGGGCGCCCTGCCGCAGATTGATAGCTCGGACATGCTGCTGCTCCTGCTGGACAAGAGCAAGGCGCAGAACCAGAAGATCCTCGCGCTCGCCGCACGAAAGCTCGAGGACGGCGCGCTCGTGCTCTGCGCCGGCGAGAACAACGCAGGCGGCAAGAGCGCCGACACCCTCATGAAGGCCATGGGGGATCCGCGCAAGGCCGACAGCCGCCGCAAGTGCACGCTTTTTGCAGTCGATCTCAAGACCCGCCCGGCCGTCCCCGCAGGCGAGGGCTGCATCGATTTTGAATGCGCCGGGATAAAGCTCAAGCTGGCGCAGGACGCGGCCGTGTTCTCCCGCGGCAGAGTAGACCCAGGCACGCTCATGCTCCTTGAGACCCTGGGAGACCTGCCCAAGGGCCGCAATGCGCTCGACCTCGGGTGCGGCTGCGGCGTCGCCGGCGTCTTCATGAAGCTCAAGGGCGCCGCCTCGGTCACCTCGACTGACATCAGCGCCGCCGCGCTGGCGCTCACTAAGAAGAACGCCGAGCTCAATGGCGCGGAGATCAAGATCCGCGCCGCCGACAGCCTCGACTTCGACGGCAAGTTCGACCTCATCGCGGTGAACCCGCCCTTCCACCAGGGCAGCGGCTTCGAGCGCCAGACCGCCCTTGGGATCATCAAGAAGGCCGCCGAGCACCTGAACCCAGGCGGGGAGCTGCGCCTGGTCGGCAACACCTTCCTGGGCTACGGCAACTACTTGAGGGAGGCCTTCTCAACCGTGGACGTGCTTGCAAAGGACACGCGCTTTTGCGTCTACGGCGCCAGGAACGGCTGATCAAGGCGCCATGAATGCGGCAAGGGGCTGCGGGAATCCCGCAGCCCCTTGCTTTTGCCTCCAGGATCAGGAGGCGCCTTAAGCTCGCTTACTGCTTTTTGACCTCGTTGGCCAGTTCCTTTCCTGCAAAGAAGTCGGCGCAGTTTTGCAGCGTGGTCGTGGCGATGTTAGTCATGGCCTCGCGCGTGAAGAAGGCCTGGTGGGAGGTCACGAGCACGTTCGAGTAGCTCAGAAGGCGCGCCAGGTTGTCATCGGTGATGACGCTTGCCGACTTGTCCTGGTAGAAGTAGTCGCGCTCTTCCTCGTAGACGTCGAGTCCGGCGTAGCCTATCTGCCCCGAGCGCAGGCCCTCGATGAGGGCGTCGGTGTCGATGAGCGGGCCGCGGCCGGTGTTGATGATCATCACGCCCTTCTTCATCTTGGCGATGGAGTAGCGGTTGATGAGATGGCGGTTCTGCTCGGTGAGCGGGCAGTTGAGCGAGATGATGTCAGCTTGCGCGAAGAGCTCGTCGAGCCCCACGTACTTGATCCCCGCCTCCTTGGCGTACTTCTCGTCGGGGTAGACGTCGTAGGCGATGATGTTCATGCCGAAGCCCTTCAAGATCGAGATGAGGCAGCGTGCGATGCGGCCGGTGCCGATGATCCCGGCGGTCTTGCCGTACATGTCAAAGCCCATCAGGCCGTTTAGCGAGAAGTTGCCGTCGCGCACGCGCACGTAGGCGCGGTTGGTCCTGCGGTTCAATGTCATGATCAGCGCCACGACGTGCTCGGCGATGGCATGCGGCGAGTAGGCCGGAACCCTCGCGACCTTGAGGCCGAGATCGGCTGCCGCGGCCAGATCGACGTTGTTGAAGCCCGCGCAGCGCAGCGCGATGAGCTTGACGCCCTGATCTGCCAGGATCTCCTGGACCTTGCGGTCGCAGGTGTCGTTCACGAAGATGCAGACGGCCTTGGCGCCCATCGTCATCTGGGCGTTCTGAGCGCTCAGGAAGCTCCTGTGGTTGACAAGCTCAAAGTTAAAGCCCTTCTCCTCGTTGATCTGCGCGAACATCCTCCTGTCGTAGGAATGCGTGCCGAAAAATGCGATCTTCTCCATGGTCTCCTCCTTATTGGCGCAAGCAATCTGAGCCTTTGCTCCTTGCCGTATTCCCATTGTGCCGCCACATGGCGTGCAAGATCTTGAATGCTTGCAAAAAATTACCGCTTTTGCAAGCTCTTGCATTCATGCTGGACGCTTTGCGGATCCGCGTTTTTTGACATCCTCCCCTCTCTAAAGAGAGGGGATCCCTACCGATCTCTTGGGAGATCTTCGGCGGGTTCCTCTTGCTGACCACCAATGTGATTCACTT
>CACYPI010000060.1 GCA_902776275.1 uncultured Aeromonadales bacterium | reverse complement strand
TTGCCCGGCTCGCCTCCCAAGTGAATCACATTGGTGGTCAGCAAGAGGAACCCGCCGAAGATCTCCCAAGAGATCGGTAGGAATCCCCTCTCTTTAGAGCGGGGAGGATGTCAAGGCAATTTACTCTGGATCAGCAGAAGAATTTGCGCTCAAGCGGGATCGGTGCATCGAGATCCATTTTGGCCTTCCTGCCGAGCACATCGTGAAGCTGATACGGCTTCATCCCGCAGGCGGGGCGCACGATCCTCACGCAGTCCTCCGTGAGCACATCGCCCTTCTTGAGCTTCTTTACAAGATAAACGCTGCGCCTGCCCCCGCGGGATGCCTGCTCCTCAGGGGTGAGCCTCACGCCGTACACGCCCAGCGAGGCGGCGGCCTCGGCGGTGTCTGATGCAAGCTTTCTGAGATCGGAAGGCTCCATCGAGAAGGCCGCGTCGACGCTGCCGCGCGAGCGGTCGTCGGTGAAGTGCTTCTCTATCATGTCCGCGCCCAGGGCCGTCGCGGCGATGTCCTGCACGTCGCCTAGGGCGTGATCCGAAAGCCCGGCCTTGCAGCCGTAGCGCTCCTTCAAGTAGGGAATGGTGCGCAGCGAGAACTTGGCAGGATCGGCAGGATAGCTGCTTTGGCAGACGAGCAGCGTGAGATCGCGGCAGCCCGCCTGGCGCGCAGCCTCGACCGCGCGGTCTATCTCCTCCTGCGTCCCCAGCCCGGTCGAGATGACCATGGGCTTGAAGGTTCTGGCGCACTCTGAGATGAGCTGCACGTAGTTGAGCTCGAACGAGGCTATCTTGTAGCAGGGGCATCCCGCATCCTCGAGCGCCTTGAGATCCTCAAATGAAAACGGGGTGGAGAACAGCTTTATGCCATGCTCCATGGCGTGCTTGAACAAAGGCTTCACCCACTCGCGCGGAGTCTTGGCCTTTTTGTAGAGCTCATAGAGGGTTTGGCCCTTCCACAAGCCTCCGGTGATCTGAAACTCAGGGCGGTCCGAGTCCAAGGTCAGCGAGTCCTCGGTGTAGGTCTGGATCTTGACGGCATCGGCGCCGTTTTCATGCGCCAGATCCATGAGGCGCATGCAGCGCTCAAGCGATCCCTCGTGGTTTCCTGAAAGCTCGGCCACGATCGCGGGCCTTCCCTTGACGAAATCCATAAAACCTCCGCATACACCCCATCAGGTGTCTTGCCATGCCATGACGCCAGCCTTGCTGAATCTGCCTTGCCTTGGGCTCAAGGCCCTTATGTGAACAGCGGGGCGCCGGCTGGGCAGGTGCTGCTGCACCCCTCCTGCCGGCGCCCCGCTTCATTCATGCCCTGAAGTATTTCAGAGCTTCAATCCCTTGATGAACGCGCAGACGTCCTTGCCCACGGAAGGGTGCCTCATCGCGTACTGGATGAAGGTCTGCACGTAGCCCAGCTTGTTGCCGCAGTCGTGGCTCTCGCCCCTGATGGCGTAGGCGTCGGTCTCCTCGAGCTCCATCAGGAGGTCGATGGTGTCGGTGAGCTGGAACTCGCCGCCGGCTCCCAGCGGGGTGCGCTTGAAGAGCGGCCAGATCTCGGCTGGGAGCACGTAGCGGCCGACCACCGCGTAGTCGGACGGGGCCTTGTCGGTCTCAGGCTTCTCGACGATCGTCTTGATGGAGGCGCTCTGGCCAGGCTCGATCTTCTTGCCGCCGAGGTCGACGATGCCGTAGGCGCTCACGCGATCATGGGGAACCTTTTCGACCATGATCTGCGGGTTGCCGGTCTCCTCGAAGCGCTTGATCATCTCGGCGAGGTTGTCGTGCGAGGGATCGGCCTTCACATCATCGATGAGCACGTCAGGGAGCAGCACCGCAAACGGGCTGCGGCCCACGATCGGCTCGGCGCAGCGGATCGCGTGGGCCAGGCCCTTGGCCTCGCCCTGGCGGACTGAGAGGATGGTGACATCCTTGGGGATGATGCTCTGGATCTCCTTTAACAGCTGGCGCTTGACGCGCTTCTCTAGCGTGGCCTCAAGCTCGAAAGAGGTGTCGAAGTGGTTGGCGATCGCGTTCTTCGAGGAATGGGTGACGAGGACGATGTTCTTGATCCCGGCTGAGACCGCCTCGCTCACTACGTACTGGATGAGCGGCTTGTCGACCACCGGCATCATCTCCTTGGGGATGGCCTTGGTCGCAGGCAGCAGCCTGGTGCCGAGTCCTGCAACTGGAATTACCGCATACCTTATGTTTCCAAAATTCATGTCAGGCATAAATCACCTTGTGCTTAAGCTTTGCTCTCCCCAGGCAAGCTCCCGGGGCTTTTATGAATGTATTGGCCCAGGCAGGACTGGCCTGAAGGCCCGGCCTGCCTGCCGCGCGGCGGCCTGACCGCCGCCGCATGGGGCGGCGCCTTCTGTCCTGCCGCAGCTTCCAAAAGACTTTTATGTTGATTTTACACAAAATCATGCAGTACGGCAGGGATAATGCAAATCAGGCTGTCCGCTGCTGCCTTAAGGACGATGGAACCGCGCCCGTGTGCTACATTCTGTTGCATGTCAGCGGCTCATCATATAGCCGGGAGCTTGAGGTGAAATGAGAATCACAATTTTAAAGGCAATCGATCGCTCAAGGTTCATCGCGATGGCGGGAGGCTCGATCGTGAATGCCGTGGCGGGGCCGGATCTTGAGCAGCATCCCATCCCAGGCGACGATGCCGAGGCCGAGGCATCAGGCGGCGTTTTCAAGATTGCCTCCTCAAGCGCGCCTGCGTACCTTGATGAAGGCGCCATCGCGGCCTCGAGGAGCGGCGGGATGGAAGGCGCGAGCGTGCTCGAGTCGGCCTCGGCTGTCAAGGCAGGAGGTGAGGGGGCAAGCCCTGAAGAGGCCTTTGAGGCCATGCTCGATGCGGCGAGCTCCATCAACGCCAACGCTGTCCTGAACGCGCGCCTTGAGTGCGTCATAAGGAAGTATCCAAGGACGAGGGTGCTCTTCCGCTACACCGGATCTCCTGCCATCGCAGACGGCGGGAAGTGCCATGCGCAGCCTGGGATCCACCTGAACGTCCACGCCCCTTCGCGGACCAACTCGCCAAACCGCGCGATGGCCCGCTATTTGAGGGTCCTGCTTGCAAGCGGGCTTTTCATCGCGCTGCCCATCGCCTCAAGGCTCTGCGCCCTTCACAATATGACCCGGTACAGCCTTCCGATCTGCCTGTCACTCACCTTGGCCGCGCTGGTCCTAGGGTTCCTGGTTTTCCCCAGGGGCAGGAGAGCCTTCATCATCAGGTGAGGAGAGGGCCTTGCCGTTCAAGGTGAGCCTGCCGCCTCTAAAGCCGATCCTCGTCTTGAGCATGCTTCCGCTCCTGTCCACCAGGCCTGAGGAGACCGCCTGCGAGAGATCATCGGAGTAGCCGCTTTGCGCCAGCTTCTGCACCAGGGATTCGGATGCCGATACGTCAAATCCAGCGTCAACATCCTTGATCCTCATCTGCGCGCGGTCGAGCGCCAGCGCGGCGCTGCCCTTGGCGCTGGCCGTGGAGCCCTCAACATCAAATGAAAGGCCGTCCAGATGGAACTCTGGATGATCGGGCAGCGCCGCGAAGAGAGCCTTCATGCCCTCCCCGGCATCTTTTGATGCCTGCTTCACTCCAGATGAAAGCCTCTTTAGGTTGACGCTCTCAAAGCCCCCGAAGAACCTGAGGTTCTTGATCTCAGTCATCGGCTCCTCCCTGCCGTCGCGGATGCGCGGCAGGCCAAAGGAGTAGTCCCCGCCGGCGCTGAACCCAAGGTCCATGAAGCCATCCTGCCCGGAGGGGGAGAGGTCCAAGGCCAGCGAGGGGTTGCGCAGCGACAGCTGCTCGTAGAGGCTTTGATCCTTCACCTTCTCGTCGTTGCGAAAGCCGATGAGGTAGATGGTCGATGCTCCAAGGTCGATCTTCCCGGATGAAGCCTCAAGCTTGAGCGAGGAGATGGAGTGCCCGGAGAACCTGGGCCTCAACCTCAGGATCAGATCCTGCGCTGCAAGCAAGTAGGACGGTCTTCCCGAGTAGAGTTCGCCGCCCTCGCAGCGGATCGACGGGATCGAGACTGCCGCATCGACGGCCTTGGCCGCGTTGGCGCTTGCGGTGACCTTCAAGGGCGGGATCTCGCACCTGCCGTCTGCAGGAGTTATGGCAAGGCCTGAGATCACGGCATCGGTGTTCAATGAGAGGTCATGGAACGAGGTGCTGAAGGTGCCTTCGACGGAAAGCCTTGATCCCATGGCGTCCTCGATGATGCGCCCGAGGTTCCCGTAGGAGTTGTCAAGCGCGTAGCTGCCTTTGGCGCCATAGATGCCAAAGCTTATGGTGTAGTCAAGCGCGAAGGTGAGCTTCTGCCCCAGGGCCTTCGCGTCATAGCCCACATAGAGCTTGCCTGACTTTGAGAGCAGGCCTCCCGTGCCGTCGCGGTTTTTAAGTTCAAGCCCAGGCACGCGGGATGAGACTGCGGCGAGCGCCGCATCGGTCTTCGAGCTTATGAACCAGCCTGCCGCGATGAAGGCTCCGAGCAGCAGCAATGCGAGGATGGCTGCAACGATGGAAAGCCTCATGATCCATTTTGACATGACCTGGTCCTCCTCAGCGCTCGTCCTGGAGCTTGGCTAGGATCGAGGCGCTCTGCCTTAAAAAGTCGCCTGCGAGATCCCCAAAGTAGTCGCGCGCCTCGAGGAACCTCTTGGTGAAGGCCTCGCTGTCGCGCGCGAGCACCGCGTCAAGCTCGGGCTTGAGCGCCTCGACGTACTGGGACACGAGCGAGAGGTTCTGGTCGGAGGACATGATGATGTCGGCATAGAGCCTGGGGTCCTGCGCAAAGAGCCTCCCCACCATCATGAGCTCGAGCCGGTAGATTGGAGAGCTCAACGCCATGATCTTGCGGAGATCAGGATGGATCTTCGAGAGGAAGACGCCGTAGGCGTAGGTGGTGAAGTGCCTGAGCGCCTGGATGATCCCCATGGCCTCATCATGATCCCTGGGATCGCATTCGACCACGTTCGCCCCCCAAAGCGAGAGCTGGCGCTTCAGGAACTCCGTCTTCCCAGGATCCCTTGCGCTGCAGGAGACCACGACCTGCTTTACGAGGTTGGGCACGTCCGGCCCGAACATCGGATGCAGGCCGATCACCGGTCCCTTATGGCATTCGAGCATGGCCTTCACGACGGGATCCTTCACCGAGGTGAGATCGCAGAGGATCATGCCAGGCGTAAGGTAGGCCGAGGCCTTTTTGATGATCTCTACGGTGATGTCGATTGGAACCGTCACCATGACGATCCCCGCGCCCTTGAAGTATTCACCTGCCTTGTCCCAGCCGCGGTGCCCGAAGCAGGCCACCTCGTAGCCTGAGGACTCGAAGTACTGCGAGAAGATCCTGCCCATTCCGCCGTTTCCGCCGATGATGACTACCTTGCAGTGCCCGGGAGCGAGGCAGGGATAGGATCCCCTGCCCGACTGCCCGTAGCTTTCGCGCAGCACGCGGCGCACGATGTCGGAGGCAAGGCCCTCGGGCAGCCCGGCCTTTCTTGCCATCTCCTCCCTGCTCTTGAAGAGGTACTCCTCGCGCTGCCGCGTCCACGCAGGCAGGCCGCCTGCTGCCTTGACGGATGAGGCCTCCCTCACCAGGGCCTGCCTTTTGGCAAGCAGCCTTATGATCTCGCTGTCGGTTTCATCGATGCTGGCGCGGATGCCATCAAGAGTGCTCATTTGGATTTCCGGTTTGAATCTTGCGCAAGGCCTGGCCCTGCGGCGGTGATGATTGGGTTTTGAAAGCAATGGCAGGCCCGCAGGGCCTGCCATTGTCCATTCTCAGTTGCTGTCTATCTCGTCGATGTAGGAGTCGTCGACCTGCTGGTCCTGCTTGCCGTTATCCTTCATCTGGGCGTTGGGATCGACCAGGCCCTGTTCATAGGAGAGGTAGAGCTGGCGCATCGTGGCGTAAGGATCCACGGCATCGTCCACGAACTTCTCCTGGGAGATGAACTTGGCGCGGGTGTTGATGCCCTTTATGAGGTAGCAGGCCACGGTGACGAAAGGCTCGCCTATGAGGTAGTAATACCAGGAATCGACGGTGCTGCCCTCGACCGAGCGCTCGGTGCCGGGGCCGTAGAAGGGGATCATGAGGTACTCGCCCTGATCGGCTCCATACCTGCCCATCACGGTGTCAAATGACATCGAGTGCTGCTTTATGCCAAGATGGGTTGCCGGATCGAAGAGCCCGAGCAGGCCGATGGTGGAGTTTATGAGGAAACGCGCAAAGCTGGTGCCGCTGTCGGCAAACTGCCCTAAAAAGAGGTTGTTCACCGTGGCGTTCACGTCGGACACGTTTGAGAAGAAATTGTCCACCCCGTCCTGCACGAACGCCGGCAGGTGCGAGTAGCCATGCGCAAGCGGCCTCAGGAAGTACCTGTCCACCGCGTAATAGTTGATGCTCCAGCCCACATAGCGGTTGAAGGGCTCGATGCCGTCTATCGAGTTGCCCGGCAGGATGGTGTAGCCGTAGCTGTAGTCGGCATTTGAAAGCTCCTTGTAGATCTGCCTGGGTGCCATGGGGTTCAGGCTTGCGTGCTGCGCGTGCGATGGCAGCGCCGCTGCCATCGCAAGCAACGCGCCTGCCGCGGCGGCAAGGATTTTCTTTGCGCTCATTGATCCTCCTGCGGCGCTGCCGGGAAAGGAAGTCCCGCCTTGCGCCTTTTGCCCTATGATCTCATTTTCCTGCGGCAAATGCACTTTTGGTGCCGCAATCGGCAGCATCCTGGAGTTTCACCGCCGCATCGATGTGGCATGGCGATGATGTAGGATCATGCCCATGGACACTTACGCAAAAGTTGAAGGCTGGATCCTGAGGATCGCGATGGCGGTCCTGGGATTCATGCACATCAGATCTATTAGCGAGAACACGCTCAGGCAGTTCGTGCGCTTCGGCATGGTCGGCGTCACGAACACCCTGGTCTCCTACGCCATCTACGTTGCGGTGCTGCAGGGGTTCAGGATAGCCGGAGTGCAATGCGCCTACGACTACATCGTGGCGAGCGTGACCGCCTTCGTGCTGAGCGTGCTGTGGTCCTACATGCTCAACAGCGCCTTCGTCTTCAAGAAGCAGCGCTCCTTCCTGACCGTGCTCTCCGAGATCGCCAAGAGCTACATAAGCTACGGCCTCTCAGGACTGGTCATCGCAAACCTCATCCTCTACGCGCTCGTGGACGGGCTTGGCATTTCGGCCTACATCTCGTTCTTCCTGGTGCTGGTGGTGACGGTGCCGATGAACTTCATATTGAACAAGTTCTGGACCTTCAAGGCCTGAACCGAACCTTGACGCAGGACGCGCTCCGCGCGTCCTGCGGTGATGCCCCGCCGCCCGAATTTGCTAAACTAAATCATTGCAAGAAAAGGGTTCGGGACGCTTTCCAATGGACGCATCGGAGATAAAGGCCGCCGCCGGGGAGACAGGCGGGATCCTCAAGGCGGGGCAGGACGCAGGCGGCAGCTCCGCCAAGGAGCCTGCCCAGCTCAACGTCAAGGCCGCCTCCAAGTACCTGGGGCTGCTCTCCCGCGACCGCGCCCAGGTGTCGGACGGGCTGCAGCGGGCCTTGAACTCCGTCCACTCGACCCTCAACTCCTACATCCAGGATCCCCAGCGCATCAGGAGCGCCGCGCAGGCATCCTCGCTTGAAGGCGAAGGCGAGTTCTCAAGGCTCTCCTCGAGGGTCATCTCGCGCGACGCCTCGCTCTCAGAGAGCGTGGCCGAGGATCTTTCATCCAAGTCCCATTTGGTCAGATCCCGCGACGCCTCAGCAGAATTTGAAAAGACCATGGGCGATCTGCCGCCTGCGCTCAAGGAGGACACGGCCGCTGGCGCGGCGCTGTCCAAGGCCATCGCCCAGTCGCTCTTAAACCTCACCGACCACCAGACCCTGGGGGCGGGGCTTGAGCGCGATCTTGCAGTGCGCGGGGTGTATGTGCCCGAGCAGGAGCTCTCGCAGCGCTCGCGCGACGCCACCTCGAGGGTGCTCCAGGTATCGCTTGCCTTTGCAAAGAGCAACTCCCCGGAGGAGCTCAAGGAACTCCCCGCAGAGCCCGAGCCTGCGAAGGAGGCGCCTGGCAGCACCACTCCCCAGATCATGACGCGCTACTTGAGGCAGGCGCTCGACGAGTTTCCTGATGACTCCACCTATCTGGACATCTTCCGCAAGAACAAGGAGGCCGGGGCGCCGCAGCCTGACGACAAGGTGTCAATCGAGACTGCCGAGCGCATCCACAACCTCATCGCCAAGGCCGCCGAAACTGCCAGGCGCGGCAACCTGATCCCAGGCGGCAACAGCCAAGGCAGCGCCGCCGCGGGATCAAGCGCAGGCTCTTTTGCAACTAGCGCCGGCAATGAGGCACCTCGCTCCAGCACCGCGGCGGCGCCTGATGGCGGGGATGCCCGCGAGCTCTCGCTAAGCGAGCTCTCCGAGCGCGCCTCAAGGCTGCAGCGCCAGTTCAGGCTTGAGCGGCAGAAGCTTGCAAGCGAGGGGCAGATGCCGGACCCGGCCGAGTACCCTCCAAGCAGGACTGGCGCTGCCGGGAAGCCCGGCACTGCTGATGCCGCAGTTGCAGAAGCATCCAAAGCCGATGCTGCGAAGATCGCAGAGCCGACTTCTGAAAAACAGGCATCTGAAAATACAACTTCCAAAGCAGCGCCTGAAAGCAAGGAAGCCGCAGGCGCAAGCGCAAAGGCCGCTCAAGCAGCGCCTGCTGAGGCAACAGCCAAGGCCGGACAGGCGCCTTCCTCGCTCTCGCTTGAGGATGCTCAAGTAAGCGTCTCCTACAAGGCCGTGCAGAATCCCTTCTACGGCGGGATCTCATCCGTCCCCGGGATGACGCTTCCCGTGAATGGATTTGACGATCAGGCGGCGTTGGGCTTTGCCGCAAGATCCATGGTGCGGGACTTCTCCACCCCCAGGACCATAAGCAGGATCTTAAAAGAACAGGAAGCTCTGGCAGGAGGAGCCCTATCCGCTCCCAAGGGCACTGAGGAGTCTTCTTTAAAAACTGCCGGGCCCCAGGCTGCCGCGGCCTCCAGCGCGCAGGAAAATGTCCTGCCCGTTTTAAAAGGCGAAGCGGAAACTGCTGCTGGAACCCCTGCCACGGCACCGGCCGCGGCAGGCGGCAATGCCGCAGCTGCCTCCAGTGTTCCTGAAGAAGCTCCTTCCACCGTTTCAGAAAACGGCGCCTCAAAACAGGCCTCAGCCGCACCCGCTTCAACTGCTGCGGCAACAGCTGATGCCGTTTCAGATGAGGCATTGGCAACTGAAGAGGCCAAACCTTCTTCAGCAGTCCAAACCACCAAGTTCCAAACTCAATCAGTTGAATCAATTTCGACTGAAGAAACAGCGCCAGAAGCTGAAGCAAAGCCATCTGTCCAAGCTGAGGCAGATGAACTGGAACATGCGGCCACTGAAAATGCTGTGGATCATGCCTCAGCAGAGGATGCAACCTCATCTGAACTGAAGGCTGGGAGCACTGCGCCTGCCGCATCTGGCACCCAGGCTGCAGATGAGGCGGCAATCGAGGATGACAAGTCATCCAAGGCACAGCAGGAGGGCGCCCAGGCGCAGGCTTCATCATCCCAGGCCGCTGCGCCTGCTGAGGACGAGGCTGCAGGAGCAATTGAGGAAGCCTCCCAGGAAGCTCAAAAGGCAGCTCAAAGCTCCAAGCCCCAGACTGCTTTCGTAGCTGCAAGCAAGTCTGCCGAGGAATCCAGCGAAGCAGCAGCCAAAGCAGAAGATCTTGAAAGCAAGCAGGCTGCGGAGCCGACAAAGCAGGATCCTTCCAAGGCTGTTCCCGAAACATCTGCTGCAAGTGATGCCAATGCGGCCACAGCCACGTCAAAGCAAACATCTGTCAAGTCCACTGACGGTCAGGCTGTGGATGCAGGCGCGCAGACGCGCACTGCGGATGCTGCGGCAAATGAAGCCGAAACCACCGCAGAGCTGGACAGCAAGGCCGCAAACTCCGCACAAAGCTCCAAGCCCCAGGCTGCGTTCACAGCCTCAGCATCATCTGCTGAAG
The DNA here is from genome assembly GCA_902776275.1 of uncultured Aeromonadales bacterium. GTDB lineage: Bacteria > Pseudomonadota > Gammaproteobacteria > Enterobacterales > Succinivibrionaceae > Succinivibrio. The sequence continues at coordinate 5,102 of CACYPI010000060.1, read as the reverse complement.
CCGCAGCCAAGGCTGCGTCCGAGACTCCCGAGACAGTGCGGCAGCCTGCCCAGGCAGGCACTGCAAGCGCGGCTGCTGCATCAGAGGCCGAGGCTTCAGTTCCAGCATCAGAAGAAGCCCCTGTTGCGGCCTCGACTGCTGCAGATGCCGAGGCTGTCGAGGACGCTTCAACTGCCGTCCAGGATCCCGCCAAAGGCTCGGCATCGCCCAATTCAACTTCCCAGCAAATCCTGGCTCCTGCGGCCTCCGAAGAATCAAGCGCTGAAGAACCCGCAACTGAGGAACAGCCGGCCTCAGCACCAGGCAAAAGCGCGAGCGCGGCCTCTGTCACATCTGGATCGGGATCTGCAGCCTCAAGCCTGCCTGAGAGCACTGCCATTTCATCATCCGTGCAGGCAGCAGCTGCCCAGGCGGAAAACGCGGATGAATCCGCCGACACATCCTCAAAATCCGCAAGCGCGGCAGGGCTCAAGGCATCCGAGGCTGCGCAATCTTTCGTTGCAGCCGGCATGAGCGCCACCGCAGGCGGGGCTTCGACAGATGATGCCTCATCGGAAGAAGCGGATGCGGACAAGGCCGGCGCCGATGCAGGCGCCAAGAGCGCACCTTCCCAAGGAGCCTCAATAGGCGACAGCATCATGAAGGGCACGGTGCCGGCCTCCGAGCTTGACGACAGCGACACCCCTGAGGACGCCCCCGACAATGACGGGCGCAACCTGGGCCGCGAGGCTGCAGGCGCCATCGACACGGCAAAGGAGGCCTCCGGCGAGGCCGAGGCTGCAAAAGCCCCTGCCGATCCGTTAAAGGCCCCGGCAGCTGCCGCAGTCACCACCGGCGGGAGCGCCCCGGTGCCGCAGGAGAGCGTCATCACCACGCCTCAGGGCACGGTCAAGGAAGGCGGGTTCCTGCGCCGCCTGGCGTCGATCTTCTCGCCATCGAAGGCGGCGGCAAATGCCGCCGCGGCCGTGGCGGCTGCGGCGCAGCAAGGCGCCGCGTTGCAGCTCAAGCTTAGCCAGGGCAGCCCGCTTGACGTGTTCGCATCCACCCTTGCCTCCCTCGGGGCCAGCAGGTTCCTGCCCCCTGAGGCGAGGAAGGAGGCCAGGGACCTCAGGGCCATGCTCATGGATCCTGTAAGGGATCTTGCAACCGTGGACAGCTGGCTTGAGTTTGTCGCGGCGCCGATGTCGCCTTCATCGCCCCGCGCGATAGCGATGCACCAGTGGGCCTTCTTCATACTGTGCCTGAGGTTCCGCGAGCTTGGAAAGAGCGTCGACAAGTTCTTAAAGAAGCTTGGCATCGACATCAGCGCCGATCTGCCGATAGACGACATGCTGCTCTCCCACCAGGACGACGAGGGGGCCGGGGAGAAGCTCTGCAGGAGCACGCTCTCGCAGCTCCAAAGGCTCCAGCAGCTGGCGCCCCAGGACGCCGAGGGCTTCTTCAACCGCGCCATCCCGCTTCCCCCAGCTTATGACGGAGGCAAGGAGGGATCCTTGAGCTTAAGGCGCGAGAAGAGGAAGGATGGTCGCAAGCTCTGGCACCTGCAGTTTGCTTTCGATCTTGAAAAGCTCGGCCCCGTTGAGATCCGCGCCGTGGCCTCGTTCCCCGAGGTGAGGCTCTCCTATGTGGCGCAGACCCTGGAGGGGCTGCAGGCCTTGCAGTCGAAGGTGCCGGAGCTTGAGAAGCAGCTTGGGGATCTAGGGCTTGAGCCGAGGTCCTCGAGTCCGCGCATCGGACGCGTGGACGCTATGGAACGCCGCGGCCAGGCAGCCCGTGCCCCCAAGGCTCCTGACGGCATGGTGGACGTGGACATCTGAGGCATTCATGGAAGACAAGGGCAGCAAGACGGAAAACAGGTCGGAGATCCTCGAGCCTGATGCCGAGTACCTCTCACGCCCGCCATTTGACGATGACGGCGATGACGCGGGCTGGAGCGCCGATGGCTTTGCAGGAGGCGCCAAGGACGATGCGCCAGGCGCGGAGCAATCATCATCCCAAAAGGATGATGGAGAGCCTCATGCAGCCGGGGAAACAGCTGGCACTCCTGCCGATGAGAACAAGGCTCCCACCGAGGCTGCCGCCATCCGCTATGACGCGGGAGCGCCTGCCCCGGTGCTCTCGGAGATCGGGGAGGGCGAGCGCGCCGATGCCATCGTCGCAATGGCCAGGGAGCTGGGCGTCTACATCCACCGCGACGAGAGGCTGCTCTCCGAGCTCAAGCGCCTGCGCGAGGGCGAGGAGATCCCAAAGGAGCTCTACGCAGTCATAGCGACAGTGCTCTCCTTCAGCTACCTCCTGCAGGGCAAAACGCCTGACTCGTACAAGCGCTCCGATGGCAGCACCGCCGTCAACACCAAGGCCTGACTTAATTCACATCATCAGGGACATAGGGAACCGGGGTGCGGACCGGGGCTGCGGCGGCCGCGCCGCCCTGCCCCTCGGCCACGCCCTGCACCACGTCGACCCCGCCGCCGCAGGAGCTGTCCACGTAGCGGATCTTGTCGGTGCGCACCGGCAGGAGATTCATGCCGCTGACGCGACAGGAATCCCCGAGGATGTTGCCGCGGCTGTCAAAGTTAACGAACTTGACGCCATCGGGGCGCTTCAATTCAAGCGAATCCACTCCCCTGTCCTGCAGGTAGGCGCCATAAACCCTCATCGCGCCTGACGATCCGAAGAGCCCGGTCGACTTGTTGTCGTCAAACCCGACCCAGGTCGAGACCACCTCGTCGTTGTCTATGCCCACCGACCAGGTGTCGCGGCTGTCGTTGGTGGTGCCGGTCTTGGTTGCGATCTTGACGCCCGGGAACATCCTGCCGATGCGGTAGCCGGTGCCGCTCGTGGTGGCCTCCTCCATCACGTAGAGCGTGAGGTAGGTGTCGCGCGGATCGAGCTTGCGCTTGCCCTTGGTCGCCGCGCGCTCGTAGACCACCTTGCCGTCCTTGACCACGGTGCGCAGCGTCGTGAGATCGGTGTAGACGCCGTCGGTTGCAAGCGAGGCGTAGATGGAGTTGACCTCGTAGGGGGTGAGCTCGACGGTGCCCAGGAGCATCGACGGATAGAGCGGCAGATCCTGCTTTATGCCGACCTTGCGCATGGTCTCGACCACGTGGTTGAGGCCCACGCGCATGCCGAGCCTCACGGTCGGCACATTCAGGGAATGGGCCATAGCGTAGTGCACCGGGATCGGCCCGCGGAAGCGCTTGTCATCGTCCTTCGGCGACCACAGCTGCCCGGTTGAGAGTCGGATGGTGAGCGGGGTGTCCTCGACGAGCGTGCCCAGGTGGATCCCGTTTTGGAAGGCCGTGAGGTAGACGAGCGGCTTTATTATCGAGCCCACCTGCCTGCGGCCTTCGAGCACGCGGTTGAAGCCTTCGTACTGCGGGGTCCTCGATCCCACGACCGCCGAGACCTCGGCGGTGCGCCACGAGCTTACGACCATCGCCGCCTCGAGCCCCGAGAGCCTGCGCTCCTTCTCGATATTGGAGAGTTCCTCCTGCACCGCCTTCTCAGCCGAGGCCTGGGCCTGGGGATCGAGCGACGTGAAGATCTTGATGCCGTTGCCCGAGAGGAAGCCGCTGCCGAACCTCGTTGCGATCTCCTGCTTGAGCACGCCCATGAACGCCGGGGTCTTGGAGTAGTTCATGCTGCCGCGGCGGATCACGCCCAGGGGCCTGGCGCTGTACTGCGAGTACTCGGCGTCCGAGAGGAAGCCGCGCTCGTGCATCACCGCGAGCACGGTGTTGCGCCGCTCAAGCGCCTGATCGGGGTGGCGCCAGGGATCGTAATAGGAGGGCCCCTTGATGATCCCGACCAAAAGCGCCATCTGATCCTGCGTGAGCTCCGAGACCGGCACGCCGAAGTAGAAATAGGAGGCAAGGCCGAAGCCGTAGATCCCCGAGCTGCCGTTCTGCCCTAAGTAGATCTCGTTTAAGTAGGCCTCAAGGATCTGATCCTTGGAGTAGCGGTGGTTCATGATCAGCGCCATGATGATCTCCTTGAACTTGCGCGAGTAGCTGCGCTCGGAGTTTAAGAAGTAGTTCTTCACCAGCTGCTGGGTGATGGTCGAGCCGCCCTGGACGACGTGACCTGCGAGAAAGTTTGCGATGGCGGCGCGGGCGATCGCCGCGAAGTTCACGCCCATGTTGGTGTAGAACGAGCGATCCTCGATCTGGATGAGCGTGTTGATGAGGGCCTTGGGCACGCCGTCTAGGTTCAGGAAAATCCGATCCTCCTTCGGGTCGATGCGGTTGATGCGGTCGAGCAGCACCGGATCCATGCGCACGTAGCCCATCTCGGATCGCGTGTCGGCGTTCACGATCTTCTGGACGCGCTGGCCCTGGAACTGGACCATGAGCGCGGCCTTGGGCTCGTCGCCGTCGGGGAACTTGAAGGGGCGCCTTATGAGCACGACGCGGCCGTTGCCGCGGCTTGCCGCGTACTCGCCGGGCTTCTGCGGGTTCTGCACCTCGCGGTACTTGAGGAGCTTGAGCTCATAGAGCATCTGCTCAAGCGAGAGCTTCTGATCTGGATATAGCTCAAGCGGCCTTGAGTAGACCACCGCCGGGAGCACCCAGCGGTCGTCGACCTCGAACTTTGAGAAGACCACCGAGTCGAAGTACACGAAGAGCACCGCGAGCACGGCGCCGCCTGCCAGCGCGAGCTTGAGCAAAAGGAAGTAGAAGCCGCGCGAGAAGCGCCCGAAGAAGCCGCGGCGCTTCTTGTCCTTGCCTGGATCAACATCCTTTGGGGCCTTGGGCGGCTCAGGCAGCATGCCGCCTGAGCTGCCAAAGCCCTCCCCTGCCTTGGGCTCCTGCCCTTGCCTTAGGGACTCGTCCTCATCGCGCGACACTCCGCCTAAGAGCTCCTGGCTCTCGCGCGGCTTGATGCCTTCTGGATCATCTGCGGAGAAGTCGGTGAAGATGTTGCGGTCGCTGTCTTTCAATTCAGTGCCTCTTGGAGCGGATGTGCCTTGCCTTCTTTCAGGCTTTGACGATTATATACATATAGTGGTTCTTAAGCGGCCCTTAAAAGGCGCTACTTTCCTTGATGCATCAAGTCTTCCATGATGGCGCTCAATACCGATTTGGTAGTCTTGTTCA
>CACYPI010000059.1 GCA_902776275.1 uncultured Aeromonadales bacterium | reverse complement strand
CCCCTGCCGGAAACTGCCCTGCCAGCACCCCCAAAGCCACCCTCATGCCGCTTTCCCAGATCTGCCGATCAGGGGAATAGTGAATAACCTACAGTCACTACTCCTGGACGGGGCCCCGATGCTCCCGAGCGAGCGGGAGATGCTTGAGAAGTTGCTGCCGGATCCCTCGCTTAAGACCCGCTACCTCGTCGTAGGCGATGGCGGCATGAACTCCCTGTTCATCCTCTCGAAGTACAGCGCGTCCGAATCCGGGGATCGCGGCGCCAGGGGATTCGTGGCCTTCAAGGTCGACATGTGCAAGATCCTCGAGGAGTCGGGCAGCCTGGCGCACTCGCACTTGATTGACGGATACGAGATGTTCTGGCGCTCCCACGACGGGACCGAGAAGCTCGTCGCCTCTGACATGGACGGGGCCAGGCACGAGCCCGACGTGGAAGCGTCCCAGAATATCGATGACAGCTTAAGCGGCACCGGGCACCTGGGGACCGTCACCATCCGCGCATCCTCGAACCGCAGCAGCATCTCAGAGTTCGAGCAGATAACCACCTTTTGCTGCACGATCGTCATGATGCTGATCTTCGGGGCGATGTACAGCTATACGGCAAGGCTCAGGCACACGAGGGACAGCCTCGAGATGATCAGCTTGACCGACGCGCTCACTGGGCTTTACAACCGCCACGGCGGGGACCGGGCCGTCGCCGCCATGCTCGCGCGCGGCGCCAGTGGCATCACTGTGATCGCGATGGATCTCGATGAGTTCAAGCGCCTAAACGACGTCTACGGCCATGCCCTGGGCGATGAGGCGCTCAAGCAGATCGCCCATGAGCTGCGCCAAGCCTTCGGGGATGAGGCGGTCATCATCAGGAGTGGCGGCGACGAGTTCCAGATCCTGCTTGAGAACCCAGACGAGGACAAGTGCAAGGAGATCATCGAGGAGTTCTCAAGCCAGGAGCACTGCGTGAAGTTCCAAGGCCAGGAGGTCGCGTTCTCAGTCTCCATGGGCGTTGCCCAGTACCCCAGGGACGCAAGCTCGATCAAGCATGTGTTTTCCTGCGCCGATGCCGCGCTCTACAACGCGAAATCCAACGGCCACCGCAGCTGGTCGCGCTTCGAGCCGCGCATGGCGGTGGCCTCCAGGATCAACCTGGGCTTCAACTTCAACGACATCGCCCACGGCTGCCCTGCAGGCATCGTGCTCTACCGCGACGGACAGAACAGCGAGATCCTCTACGCCAACCCCTTCTTCGGGAGGATGTGCGGATGCTCGAGCTTCGACGATCTGGCGTCATTCTCCGAAGGCTCGTTCGAGGGCCTGGTCGCGCCGCGCTACCGCAAGGACTTCCTGCGCGGCATCGCCTACCAGAAGGGCCGCGCCGAATACGGCAAGTCCGGATACTCGTCCTTCAAGCTGCGCGTGAAGGACGGCAACGAGAAGTCGGCCATCGGCGTGTGGAAGGTCATGGAGAGCGAGTACTACGGCACTCTCATGTACATGCTGGTGGTGGACAGCAGCGAGCTTGACGCGCGCTCGCTGGAAGTCGAGCTCTCGCGGAGCCTGGACCTCGATTAAATCGCGCGCAAGCAAAAAAGCCTCCCGCACTGGCGCAGGCACCAGTGCGGGAGGCTTCATTCCAGGCGATGAAAAAAACGGCCCCGGGATCTCCCCCGAAGGCCCGTTTTCAATCTGAGCTTTGGATCAGTCCTTCGGGCTTACGCCCTCCTGGCCTTTTCCAGCGCCCAGGGCCTGCGCGGCCTTCTTTATGATCTTGCTGTCCTCATCGTCGGAGGCAAGCTCCTGCTTGCGCTTCTCGAGTATCAATGAGACCTTGCCCGAGGTGGCGATGTCCGCCACCGCGAAGATGAGGTCGCGAAGCCCCCATATGCACATCAGGAAGGTGCAGAAGGGGATGCACGAGTAGAACCAGGACATCTTCACGAAGTAAGGGAGCGTGAAGGTGGCCTTGACGCTGCTGCGAATGCAGAGCTTGACGCCGAAGAACATGATGAGCGCGTAGGTGAGCAGCATGATCACGGCGGCGATCAGGCGCATCCAGCGCCCGGTTCCCGTGCCCTTGAACTTCTCGGCCAGCACGTCCACTGCAAAGTGCGCGCCGATGCGGGCCAGCTCAGCTGCCGACAGGAAGATCATCCAGACCAGGAAGAACTGGATCACCTCGTCGATCCAGGTGGGGTTCCAGGTGAGGAACGGCACCCTGGTGAGGATGTTGAGCAGGAAGAGCACGAACACCACCGCAAGGCAGAAGCCTGCAAGCAGCCTCGTGATCTTGCCCACGGCGTCTTCAAATGCGAACCATGACTTCATCTGATGCCTCCTACACGCCATATCCCATGAAAGTGGGCAGCCAAGTCGTCAGCGGCGGGAAGAACGCGCACATGAGCGTGACCACGATCATGATTATGAGGAACGGCACTGCCGCTGCGCCTATCCTCATGACCTTCTCGCCCGTGATTGACGACATCACGTAGAGGTTCAAGCCAACCGGCGGGGTAAGCACGCCGCAGGCCAGCGCGATGCACATCACGATGGCAAGCTGCACGGTCGGGTAGCCGAACGCCTGGGCGATCGGGTAGAAGATCGGCACGCTGATGAGCAGGATCGCGGTGCCTTCCATGAAGCAGCCCATGATGAGCAGCAGCAGGATGATCACCAGCAGGATCGGGGTGATGTTCGAGAAGGTGCTGACCATCTGCTCGACAACCATGTGCGGGATCCTCGTCTTGAGCAGCACGTGCTGGAAGAACGCGGCTGCCGCGATGACGAACATGATCTGGCCCGTGGACTTGGCGGTGGCCCAGAAGATCTCAGGCAGATCCTTTATCTTGAGCTGCTTGTACTTGAACATGCCCAGGAGCATCGAGTAGAAGGCAGCCACTGCGGCAGCCTCGGTTGCGGTGAACAGGCCGCAGAAGATGCCGCCGAGCACGATGACCGGGATCAATAGCGCCCAGATGGCCTTCACGCCCAGGCGGAACCTCTCGGCCATCGGCACGGGCGGCACGCGGCCGAAGCCTTTGCGGCGGGACTCGAAGCTGGCGTAGACGATGAAGAGCAGTCCGGTGAGGATGCCCGGGATCGCGCCGCCTAGGAACAGGGCGTTGACCGAGGTTCCAGGGACCAATGACGCGAACAGGATCAGCGTTATGCTCGGCGGGATGATCGGCCCCAGGCCGCCGCCTGCTGCGATGGCCGCGCAGGAGAAGGGCTGGCCGTAGCCGGTCCTCCTCATCTCGGCCATGGCGATCATGCCGATGCCGGCGGCCACGGCCGCGGCCGAGCCTGACATCGCCGACATGATCATGCAAGAGGCGATTGCGGCGTTGGCCAGGCCGCCCCAGCGGTGGCCCAGGCAGGCGCGGGCGAACGCGAACAGGTCACGCGATACGCCGCCCTTGTTCATGAAGTTGCCCATGAGCAGGAAGAACGGGATCGCCATCAGCGTGATCCCCTTGACCTGGTCGTACATCGACGAGGGCAGGCGGATCATGTTGTTCAAGTTGGCCTCTCCCATCCCATAGTAAGTGGCAATGGCGATGAAGGCCATGCTGCAGGCGGTGTTGACGCCTATGAACAGCACAAGCACCACGCCGAAGAACATCACGAACATCAGCACGGCGCACCTCCTTGTAAAACTCGAAAGCGCGGCGCAAAGCGCCGCGCCTTATGGAAGGGTGAAAAGCCCCCGCAGGGCGCGGGGACAGTTTAATTACTTGATGGCCTTGATCAGGTTGTCAAGCTCCTCTTTGCCGCAGAGCTTGGCGATCTTCTCGTAGGCGGGGCCCATCTTATCCTTGAAGGACTGCTTGTCGACATCGTAGACCTTCATGCCCTTGGCCTTGAGCTTCCCGATGATCTCGGACTCCTGGCCGGAGATCAGCTTGCGGGTCAGGTTCTGGGCGTCGATGCCGGCCTTCTTGATGACCTTCTGCAGCTCAGGGCTCATGGAATCGAACTTGTCCTTGTTCATGAGCAGGGCCTGCATATCGAAGAAGTGGCCGGTGAGGGCGAGGTTGTCCTGGCACTCGTAGAACGAGTCAGCGAAGATGGTCGCAACCGGGTTCTCCTCGGCGGCCACCACGCCCTGCTTCAAGGACTGGTAGAGCTCGGAGTAGGCGATGGTCTGGGTGTTGGCACCCAGGGCATCGAAGGTTGCCAGCAGGCCTGCAGAGCCAGGGACGCGGATCTTCACGCCCTTGAGGTCGTCAGCCTTCTTGACGGTGATGCCCTTGGTGGTGACATGGCGGAAGCCGTAGTCAAAGACCCCCAGCGGAACCATGTGCATCTTCTCTTCGACGTCCTTCTCCATCCACGGCATGACGTAGTTGTCGATGGTCTTATGGGCCTGATCGTAGCTGTCAAAGAGGAACGGGGCGCTCAGGGCGTTGAGCTTGGGCACATAGGATGCCATGTTCGACTGCGAGGCGATGAGGATGTCGACATCGCCGCCGTTGAAGCACTGGTCGAGCAGCGCCGGCTGGTCGCCGAGCTCGCCTGCAGGGTAGACCTGGACCTGGACCTTCCCGCCGGTCATGTCGGAGACCTCTTTGGCAAAGAGCTTGGCAGCCTGGTTGTGGGCGTGGGACGCCGCGGCGGTGTGGGCCAGCGAGAGCTTCATCTCAGGGAAGTCGGCAGCGTTGGCGGCAAAGCCGGCGAATGCGGCGGCGAATACGGCAGCCGCGAGTGCTTTGGTGGTTTTCTTCATGTTGTGCTCCTGGTTTGCTTGTTTGATTGCATAGCACACTTTTGTGCTTTGTAATTGCCTCCGCCCTCTCGGGCGGAGGGGGTTGCCATTAGAGGCTGATTCCTAAGGACTTCACAGTCCTGGCAGTGAGGTCGCGCAGCGCCCTCACCTCGTCGCGGAAGGTGTCGGTCAAGCCGGCAGGATCCTTGACGCGCGACGCGTCGGTCAGGCGCAGGTGCTCGAACTCCCTTAAATAGTACTTGGCGTTCACCGGATAATACTGGCGCTCGATCAACGATGTGATCGCAAGCAGGTCCGAGACCGCGCGGGCGCGATCGTCATCCACGTTGGCGCACAGCCATGCGTAGAGCTTCATCTGGAACGAGGCCATGACGCCGCAGAAGCCGTAGCAGCCGGCCTTGAGCGAGTCGAGCAGCGTGGTCGAGTTGGCGTTGTAGATCTTAAGCGGCGAATCCTTGGCGATGGCGGCGCGGCGCTTTAGCGTCTCAAGGTCGCAACAGGTGTCCTTGACGAAGCGGAAGCGGCCGTTGTCGCGCATGCGGCGCACCACATCGTCAGAGAGCAGGCGCTTGTAAGGGAACGGGCACTCGTAGACGCCAAGGGGCATGTCAGAGGGCAGCGCCTTCATGACCTTCTCCATGTTGCGCCACCATTCCTCATCGTCCTCGCCCTGGCCTGCAAAGCGGTTGGAAATGAAGATCACGGCGTCCGGGCCGCAGTCGGCGATGGCCTTGAGCTCCTTGGCCTGGTCCTCAAGCGAGTCGGACACGTGGCCCGAGGCGATGACGCTCACGCGCCCTGCCGCGGCCTTGAGCACGGTCTTGACGATTTTGACGCGCTCCTCAAGCGAGAGGAAGAAGATCTCGCTGGACTGGCAGTCGGCGAACAGGCCGGTGCAGCCGTTCTGGATGTACCAGTCCGTAAGCTCGGCCAGTGCGTCGTAGTCAACTGACTTGGCCCCTGCGGTGTAAGGCGTGAGCATCACCGGCCACGCGCCGCCCTTGAAGGTTTTTTCTGCCATTTCTCTTTCAAAACTCCAAAGTTTGTTTGCTTGTCAATATCTTGCCAAAGCCCTGCCCCAGGGGCAGGGCCTGAGCCCTACCTGTTCTCGAAGAGCTTGCGCAGCATCGGGCGGTACATCGGCGAGAAGAGGCTCAGCGCCGAGAGGAAGAGCAGCACGGCGCAAAGCGGGTGCTCCAGGAACACCACCGCAGAGCCGTCGCTCATCATCAGCGACCCCGTGAAGTTCTCCTCGGCGAGCTTGCCCAGGATGATGCCGATGATCACGCCCGGGACGCTCATGCCGCTCTTGTGCATGAAGTAGCCAACTATGCCGGCGCAGACCATGATCGCGACGTCAGGCATCGAGTTGTTGTACGAGTAGGTGCCCATGATCGCCATCACCGCGATGATCGGAAGCAGGATCTGGCGAGGAATGTTCACGACGCGCGCAAACATCCTGATGAAGGAGAAGCCGAACGCGCCCATGAGGAGGTTCGCCGCGAGGAGCCCAAGGAAGATCGTGTACACGCCCGCAGGGTTGTTCACGAAGAGCAGCGGGCCCGGCTGGATCCCGTGGACCATCAGCGCGCCCAGGATGATCGCGGTGGCTCCGTCGCCAGGGATGCCCAGCGTCAGCACCGGGATGAAGGCGCCGCCGACCACCGAGTTGTTGCCTGACTCGGATGCTGCGATGCCGCGCGGGTCGCCCTTGCCGAACTGCGAGGAGTCCTTGGCCCAGACCTTGGCCTGGTTGTAGGAGATCCAGGACCCGATGTCGCCGCCGGTGCCCGGCACGCAGCCGATAAAGGTGCCGATCGCGGAGGAGCGCACGAGCGTGGGCAGCGTGAGCTTCACGTCAGCGCAGGAAGGCAGCACGCTGTCGATCTTGATGTCGGACTTCTGCTGCTTGGTCCCGACGCTCTCCTCGCAGTTTACGAACACCTGCGTCAGCGCGAAGAGGCCGATGAGGATCGGCATGAACGAGACGCCGCCTGAGAGGTAGAGCGTGCCCAAGGTGAAGCGCTCCATGCCTGACATGGCGTCCAGGCCTATGGTCGCGATCCAAAGTCCCACGATGCAGCCTACGATGCCCTTGAGCACCGAGCCTGAGGAGACCGAGGTCACCATGCTGATGCCGAAGACTGCCAGCGCGAAGTACTCAGGCTTTGAGAACTGCAGCGCGATCTTCGCGAGCATCGGGGCAAAGAGGATCAGGCACACCACCGAGAACACGCCGCCGAAGGTCGAGGCGGTCGTCGAGATGGAGAGCGCCCTTCCCGGCTGCCCGTTGATGATGGCCATCGGGTAGCCGTCGAGCGTGGTCGCAGCCGACGCCGGGGTTCCTGGCGTCTTTAGCAGTATTGCTGTGATCGAGCCGCCGTAGATGGCCCCGCAGTAGATGCCAAGGAGCATGATGATGCCGCCGAGGCCGCCTACCGTGAAGGTGATCGGGAAGAGCAGCGCCAGCCCCATGTTGACCGAGAGGCCCGGCATGGCGCCGATGAAGATGCCCACTACGGTGCCCAGCACCAGGAGCAGGAAGTTGTATATCGAAAAGACCTGCGAGAAGGCCGCGATTATTGCGTCCATGATCAGCCCTCCCAGAAGATCGGGCGCGGCAGCGTGATGTGCAGCGCCTTGGCGAACAGCAGCCAGACGATCCCCAGGAAGATGAGGGACACTGCCAGGATGAGCAGTTTCTTCTCAAGCCCCAGGAAGCGCATTGCGGCTGCTAGGAATAGGAAGGACGCGATGTAGAAGCCCAGCACGTAGATGAGCACGGCATAGGCTACGACCATCGCCATGAGCTTGTAGGCCTTGAAGCACCCTGGCGAGCGCAGCACGACCACCTCATCGGCGTAGGATTTCAGGTTCAGCATCGTGTCCAGGAAGATGGCCGCGGCGTTCAAGAGGAGCGCCACGCCCAGAATGAAGGGCCAGAATCCGGCACCCGGGCCGAACTCCGTGACCCCTATGCCGTAACCATAGGAGGTTACGGCTATGGACGCCCCCACGACTGCCGTCAGCGCGGCAATGCAGAGGTTGCAGTTCTTCATGTTTGCCATGGGGGCGCCTTCCTCGCTTACTTCTTCAGGGCAGCCAGGAACTCGGCGTACATGGCGTCGTCGTTGGCCATCATCTTGTTGGCGTCCTCGCCGATGATGTCAGTCGGGTCGATGCCCTGCTTGAGGAAGTAGGAGGTGAACTCCTCGCTGGCAGCAACGCGGGTGGCGCTGTCGCGCAGGGTCTTCATCACGTCAGCAGGAGTGCCCTTCGGAGCGACCAGGGTAGCCCAGGCGCGGATGGCCATGTTGTGGCCCAGCTCCTTGAAGGTCGGGACATCCGGGAACATCTTGGTGCGCTTGTCGGCCATCACCGCGAGGATCTTCAGGTTGCCAGCTTCGATCTGGGACTTGAAGGACGAAGGATCAGCCAGAGTGCCGTCGATGTGGCCGCCAGCCATGGCAGCTGCGATGTCAGCAGTCCCCTTAGGATAAGGGATGTGCTTGACCTTGACGCCGAACTCCTTCTCCATGGCCATGGTGGCGATGTGCCAGATGGCGCCCATGCCGGAGTTGCCCATCATCACCTTGCCAGGATTCTTCTTGAGGTAAGCGATGAAGTCGTCAAGGCTGTTGTACGGGGCCTTGGCCGGGACGATCAGGGCAGCCGGGGCTGCGATCGGGGCGATGACGGAGTCGAAGTCCTTGTAGGAGAGCTTGGTCTTGCCCTGGTGCGGGAAGATGTCCAGCTCGACGGTGACCATGCCCAGGGTGTGCCCGTCAGGCTTGGCGTTGGCGACGTCCTGCATGCCGACGATGCCGTTTCCGTCAGGCTTGTTGACGCAGACGAAGTGGATGTTGCCCATGTCCTTCTGCATCATCTGGATCACGCCGCGCGCGGTGGTGTCAGTGCCGCCGCCCGGGTTCTTCGGGATGATGACGGTGACGTCCTTGCCGTCAGGATAGGCAGCCATGGCAGTGCCTGCGGCGCACATAGCGGCCGCGACAGCGGCTGCGGCAACAAGAGCCTTGATGGTCTTCATGTTGATCTCCTCAAATATGTTGTTTGGAATTACTTGGTTTGCTTGTATTTGATAACGCGGATGTTTTTCCTCATGTAGGTGTAGCTCACGTAGAGCGCCCCGCCTGAGGCAGTAACGCATGGATAGGAGAACTCCGCATCTGCGCTGTCCATGTCTGCTTCCTTGCGGAAGGATCTGCCGTCTTGCGACGAAAACAGGGTGATGGGCGTCCTCCTCCCGAAATTGCCCGCCACCGGGTTGCAGGCGAGGTACAGCGTGCCGTCAAGCACGGCGCAGCTCAGCCCGCTGTTGTTGTTGGGGATGCCTATGGAATAAGGAACGCTCCAGCTCTCCCCGAAGTCATCTGAATCGCTCTTGAAGATCCAGCCTGCTGACGAGCGCAAGAGCATGTGCACGCCGCCTTGGTCCTCGAAGAGCGCAGGCTGGATCACCCCGCGCCCTGAGAATGACTGGGAGGAGAGCGGGATCACGTGCTCGGCCGCCTGGGTCTTTCCAAGATCCTCGCGCGAAAGCCTCACCTCGGCGCTCTTGCGCAGCGTCTGCATCCCGTCGTCCGAGATGTCGCAGAAGGCGCGCCACTCCCCGTCCTCAAGCGAGGCCGGGCAGAGGTAGCGCCCAGGGCGGCCGCGCTTGAGCACTATGGGCTGGTTGCGCACCGGCCCGCGCCCGCCGCGGTCGCCCGGCACGAGTTCGCGGGGCTTTGAAAAGCTCATCCCGCCATCCTCCGAGCGGCAGACGTACGAGCGCCACGAGGCGATGACGTTGCCAACCTTGTAGATGAGGCCGATCGCCCCGTCGGGGTAGGTGAAGAGCACCGGGTTCCAGTGCGCCTCGCTTCCCGAGGCCACGAGCGCAGGCTCGCTGCCCTGCCCGTCCTTGACGGAGCACATCCAGATCCCGGTGTCGGCCGCGCCTTCGGCGCTTCCTGCAAAGAAGGCGCAGAGCACGCTGCCGTCATCACGCGGGAGGATCGTCGAGGCATGGCACATCGCAAAACGCGGTTTTGCCGCGGCCATCGCCGACCATTCCATCTGAACGCCCATCAAGCTCTCCTCAAATCCATGCGCAAGGCCTCAGGCCTTGGGCACTATGACTCCCTTGTACAAAAACAGATTCCCGTAGAGCCTCGACTCGCCGGTCTGCACGATCGCAAACGCCTCCGAGGCGCGACGGTAGAAGTCCTGCCTCTCGTAGCGGCCGACCTTCTTGGAAGGATGCGATCCCTCCTTTGCAAGCTCGCGCTCGAACTCTGCAAAGATCTCAGGCTCGCCCTTTACCGCCTTGTCGTTCGGATCAGGCTGCATCACGTAGCCCGGGTTCTCGCGCAGCACGTCAGGCCCGATGACCTGAAGCACGGCGCGCAGCACTTCCACGGCGCTGGAGCCTGGAAGCCTCACGACATCGCGCTTGGCAAGCTCCTCTGCCGGAAAGTTGGCGTCTGCTATCACCAGCCCGTCGCCATGGCCCATCGCGTCGAGCACGAAGGCCAGCTCCGGGGTGATGAGCGGTGAAATTCCCTTTAGCATTCATCCACGGAGGCCCGCTGCCGGGCCTCCGCCTCCTTCTTAGATCTTGCCGAACAGCGGTCCGAAGTTCTTGCAGGCGCGGTAGTCCGAGCCCTCGGGATCAGTGCCGAAGGAGTTCCAGGCGGACGGCCTGAAGATCTGCTCCTCAGGCACGTTGTGCATGCACACCGGGATCCTCAGCATCGAGCAGAGGGTGATGAGGTCAGCGCCGACATGGCCGTAGACGGTCGCGCCGTGGTTGGCGCCCCAGCGGTTCATCACCTGGTAGGCGTCCTTGAAGGCGGCGCCGCTGCCGCAGCGCGGAGTGAACCAGGTGCAAGGCCAGGTGTAGTCGGTGCGCTTCCACAGCGTGTCGGTGACCTTGGCAGGCAGGTTCACGGTCCAGCCCTCGGCTATCTGCATCACGGGGCCCAGGCCCTTGACGATGTTGAGGCGGGCCATGGTGACCGGCATCTCGGCCTCGGTGGCGAAGCGGGACGAGTACCCGCCGCCGCGGAAGTAGCCGTTGTCCGATGGGCACCACTGCGTGGCCTTGAGGCACTCCTCGACGTCGCGGTCGGTCTCCTCCCACCAGGTCGGCATGTAGGGCTTGCCGTCCTTGTCCAGGCACTTGCCGGAAGCCTCCAGGCAGGTGGCGCCGGAGTTGATGAGGTGCAGGAAGCCGCCGGCGTCGCGGGCGTGCCCCTCGATGCCGTAGCCGGTGACGCGCTTGACCGACTCTGCAGACCACATGGTCCTGACGTCCGAGAACATCGCCGGGCGGTTGGTCAGGAGCTTTTCAAAGAGCATGGTCGTGGCATTGAGGGTGTCGTTCTCAGTGCCAAGGATGTACGGCTCGCGGCGGCCGTTCCAGTCGAAGTTGGAGTTGAGCAGAGCCTCGGCGAAGTCGGTGTCGGGGAAGTGGTCGGTCCACTGCCTCTGGCCCTGGAAGCCGCCGACGATGGCGTTGAAGCCGAGCATCTCCTCCTCGCGGCCCTTGGGCAGGTTCTTGTTGCCGCACATCAGGTCGCGGATGATGATCATGCACTTGACAGAGAACTCGAAGTTGCGCTCGATGACCTCGGGGCTGCTGCGGACGAACTCAGGGTTCTTGTCAAACCCGATCGGGCACTTCTCCTTGGCCCACTTGAGCGCCTTCTGGTACTCGTCCTCGTCGTAGATGTGCTCCTCGATGCGGCGCAGCACCTCGACCTCGTCCACGCTCTCGACGCGCATCCCGAGGTAGTCCTCGAAGAAGTCGTTGTTGATCATGGAGCCGGCGATGCCCATGCACACGGAGCCTATCTGGAGGTAGCTCTTGCCGCGCATGGTCGCGGCGGCGACTGCGGCGCGGGCGAACCTTAAGATCTTCTCCTGCACGTCGGCGGGGATGTTGCGGTCATCGGCCTCCTGCACGTCGCGGCCGTAGATGCCGAACGCAGGCAGGCCCTTCTGGGAGTAGGCTGCAAGCACGCAGGCGAGGTAGACCGCGCCAGGGCGCTCGGTGGCGTTCAGTCCCCACACGCCCTTGATGGTGTGCGGGTTCAAGTCCATGGTCTCGGCACCGTAGCACCAGCACGGGGAGACGGACAGCGTGATGTCCACGCCCTCGTCGCGGAACTTGGCGTCGCAGCGGGCAGCCTCGGCGGCGCGGCCGATGGTGGTGTCGGAGATGATGACCTTCACCGGCTCGCCGTTGGTGTACCTGAGGTTCGAGCTGATGAGGTCGGCGGCTGCCTTGGCCATGCCCATGGTCTGTTCCTCAAGGCTCTGGCGGACCTGCAAGGGTCCGAGCCTGGCGTCGATGATCGGGCGGATGCCCACCACTGGATAATGGCCTATGTAACGGTTTGCTGTCATGGATGGCCCTCCAAAGGCTGAAAGCTTTTCCAAAATGTTTGTTGTTGTCTGCTTGGTTCTTGACTGAAGCTGTCATGAGTTTGGTAGCAATCAGGGAAAAGTGCCATTTCAAAAGCGCCCATGATCATGACAATATTCACCTCAAAGGCAGAAAGCATTCAAATTTGTGAAGTCGATCCCATGTTCCTAAAAGGAGGAAGGTGGAAGGCCAAGGCAGCGCAGGGGTTGGATTTATGCGCTTCAGAATTTGGAAATGTCTTGCGGAGCAAGGGATTTGGAAGCGTCTTGGCAAAATTTGAGGCACGACGCAGCTTTGATGATATTCCATCCTGTCTGAAGAGGCGGCCCATGTTGAAAGACAGATTATTTTGCCCGCAACGATGCCTTTCGCACCCTGCGGCCGCTTGCCAATGGAGCCGCATTTCGGACTTGGAGCGGCTTTAAGGGCGCTCTTCTCGAACCGAGAGGGGCGGCACCAAAATCCGCAAACGCTTGGGATATAGTCTGGGAGAGGAGGCGCCCATGTCCGCAATGCCCGTTGCTTACCATGAGAACCGCTCGCGCGGAACGCTCGAGTTTCCCTTTGACTACCACTACATCGACCGGGAGCATCCGCGCTTCGTGATGCCATACCACTACCACAGCGCCCTTGAGATCTCCAAGGTAGTGAGGGGCGGACTCGACATCAGCCTCAACGAGCGCCGCTACAGCTTGGGCGAGGGCGACTGCGTCATCATCCCCGGCAACGTGGTGCATGGCGGCACCCCGCGCGGGCAGGACACCATTTACCGCTGCGTGGTCTTCAGCATCGACATGCTCATGGATCTCGAAAAGCCGCCGATGGCCTTTTTGCGTCGCATCGGCCGCGGGCAGATCCTGATCAACGAGTGCTACCGCGCCGATTCGGCCCCGCAGGTGTGCGAGGCGGTGGACCGCCTGTTCTCGGAGGTGGCCCCGCCGTCCCCGGGCACCCACCGCTCGCCGCTTCTGGCCACGGCCCAGGTGCTCGCGCTCTTCGGTCGCATAGAGAGCATGGGCGCCTACCGCCTCACCGCCGAGGCGATGCCCGAGCGCTACGCCAAGCACCTGGACAAGGTGTCAAAGCTCTTCCGCTACATCCACGACAACTACCAGAGGCAGATAACTCTGCAGGACATGGCCGCGGTGGCAGGCATGACGCCCAAGTACTTCTGCAGGTTCTTCCACGAGCTCACCGGCAAGCGCCCGATGGAGTACTTGAACTCATTCCGCGTCGAGAGCGCGGCAGGGCTCCTGATGTCGGGATCGATGAGCATAGGCGAGGTGGCGGAGAACTGCGGCTTCAGCGATCCCTGCTACTTTGCAAAGCTCTTCAAGCGCTACCGCGGACAGAGCCCGAGCCTCTTTAGGCAGTCGCCCTCGAGGAGGGAGGCCGAGGCCGATCTTCCGTAAAACCTTCGCCCTATCCCCGCTGGGTCTTTGGACACAGCCCCTAGGATATAATCGTCAAAGGAACGGCAAAGGAGTCGGGCATGGCTTTAAAAAGCATCAATGTTTCAAATACCTCGATTGCGACGGCAAGAAGAGAGAATCTTGTTTACGTAGACAAGACCATGTTCATACCGCAGATCGAAAGCGGGGCAGGATCGAATGCCATAGTATTCTTGCGCCCTCGCCGCTTCGGCAAGACCTTCCTGGCCGACACGCTCGACTGCTATTACGACAAAAGCCTTTCTGGCAAATTCGACGCGAACTTCGAGGGCACATGGATCCATTCGCACAAAACTCCCAAAGCCAGTTCATACTGCTGCCTGCGCTTTGATTTTTCACCTGTGCTGCCGGACACGAGCCTTGTCGAGGAGAGCTTCGCCAGAAGGATTGCTCTCGGCATCATGGCCTTCTCTAGGCGTTATCCATCGCTGAGCCTTTCCAAGGACGAAATTAAATCAAACCTCCATTTGCCGCCATCTGAGCTGATCAGCCTTTTTCTTAGCACCTTCGCGCTGCAGGCAGAGAATGGCGAAAAGATCTATTTGATCATCGATGAATACGATCATTTCGCCAATGACATTCTTTCAAATAACGCTGAGGCATTTGTCAACATCACCTCAACTGCGCAAAACCACAAAGGCTTCATCAAGAGCTTTTATGCCGCGTTGAAACAGTACTTCGGGCAGGATGACGACTCAAAACCCATTGCCAAATTTTTCATCACAGGTGTCTCGGCGGTGTCCCTCGACTCGCTGACCTCAGGCTTCAACATCGCCACCAACATAAGCGATCTCCCTGGGTTCAATTCAATGGTCGGCTTCACACACGATGAGTTGTCGAAGATAGTAGACGAAGCTGTGGACTTCAGTGTCCTCAAACCGCTTACCAAGGCTGAACTCATGGACGTGATGGAAAAGAATTTTGACGGATATGTCTTTTCCAAGTACAGCCGCGAGCGGATCTTCAACACCACCATGTGCCTGTCTTTTTTAAACCGGCTGATCCTTACACGCAGCGTTCAGGATGTTTACAAGAACAACAACCTCAACGATGATGCTGGCAAGATCAAAGGAATAATGAAGCTTGCTCCTGCAGATGTGCAGCAAAAAATCACAGAATGCGTGTTCAAACGCGAAAGCATCCCTGCAGAGGAGCCAGGAACTCTCAATCTCAATGCCAGCAGGGAATTCTCCGAATATCAGGTCATCTGGATGCTTGCGTACCTCGGATACCTCACGATCGAGCCTGCTGGCGAGACCCCGCGATCCATGCTGAACTACCGCTGCCCGAACGAAGCCATATACAGGACTTTCGTCGCCTGCATCTCAGCACCTGGCGACAAGGAGATCAGCGGAGCCCCGGCTCTTGGCCAAAGCTTGCAGAAAGGAGACATAGCAGAACTCGTCACAGAAGTGGAAAAATCAGTGGCATCACTTCCGAGCGCGGCATTCTCAGGTTTCAACGAGCGCTCGCTACAGTTGCGCTTCTACTACCTCATCATCCAAAGTCCTTTCACGGGATCGCTTGAACCGATACTTGAGGCTGATACAGGCGATCATGGGAGGGCTGATCTCTACGTTAAAAACTCAAGCGGCGGCCCCGACATGCTGTTCGAGTTCAAATACCTTTCAAAAACAAAAGCAAATGATCAAGCGGTTGCCTCCGAAAAGGCAGTCGCAAAGGAGCAGCTCTCAAGATACTGCAATTCCCCGAAATTCAAGGGAAAGAAGAACCTCGAAGCCTGGGCCGTGGTGTTTGCAGGCCCCAAGGCGGCAGCTGTTGAAAGGGTCTAATGCGTGAACAGTTCAACCAACATGCTTGACATCCTCCCCTCTCTAAAGAGAGGGGATCCCTACCGATCTCTTGGGAGATCTTCGGCGGGTTCCTCTTGCTGACCACCAATGTGATTCACTTG
>CACYPI010000058.1 GCA_902776275.1 uncultured Aeromonadales bacterium | reverse complement strand
GCAAGGGAGCTTTTGGAGAACGAGCGCCTCGAGCACGTGTGGGCAGTAGGCATAGCCTTCTACGGCAAGATCTGCTCGGTTGTCATGAAAGACATGAGGGAGCCTGCCGCAGGCAAGGAAGGCTTGGGCGCTTTGACGAAGTAGCCTGACCTGATTGTCAGCGCAAGACTGGTTATTCCGTTATACGGAGAAGGTGCTTTTAAGTTCTGACGCACGAGATGAAGTTCGATCGGCGCGGCTTTGCCTGTTTTTGGACTTTTGGCGCTGATTCGGTCAGTTAATTCCTAAACTTTGGGGATCCTCGTTTCCAATCTTTCAGGATCCTCCCCGGCAGGCCCGCTCCCAGGGCCTGCAGGAGCTCCTTCGTCAGCCAGGCTCCGCGGCCGGCAGGCCGCGAGGCCTTAAGCTTCCTGAGGATCCGCATCGCCTTCACGAGCGGGTCTCCGGGCAGCTTTCCCTTCAGGCTGCTGCACTTGTCCTGAAGCCTCACCATCGCCATCATCCTCAGCCCCTGCGCCAGCGGATGCGCCTCGAATGGATCCGCCACAACGTTGGTCCTGATGGCGAAGCACCCGTTGTGCCGGTTGGCCTGCTGGACGGCGGAGGCCTTCACAGTCCACTTGTCGGAGCCCTGCGCCGGCTGGATGAGGAACTTCTTGTACCTGGCCCATTTGGAGGCATCAACGGCCCTGCCGGCGTTCTTCGCCTTGAGCAGCGCCTCGAGCTCGCACTGGAAGGCGAGCGTCTGATCTGCCTCGAGGCGCGGGTTCCGATAGAGGCGGACATGCACGCTGTGCCCGGTCTTGAAGCCGTCGCCATGGGAGGTCCATCTCACGGACTCGGCGCTCCTGACGCAGACCACCATGGCGCCGTTGAGTCACAAGGATGTTGTTCAGCTCGCCCTTGCCGTGCCCAGGATCCGATCCTTTGGCGGGGAGGCCGGGATATTCCTCGAGCGCGGCAGCGTGATCAGGCCATACGACATCCTCGAGGACGAGCGCGGCGGCGTGCGCGTCCAGGTGCTGCCCGAGCCAGAGGAGGTGGTGACTGCGAAGGCCAGGGACTGGCTGTCCTTTGCCAAGGCTTGCTACTACCTGGGAAACCGCCACGCCCCGCTTGAGATAGGCGAGCTTGAGTTCTCCTTCCTCCCCGACGGGGTGCTTGAGGATCTCTGCCGCAGGCTCGGACTTGAGGTCGCGCACTCCACGCGCCCGTTCGTGCCGGAGGAGGGAGCCTACGCCCACCACCACCATCACGACGGCGATCATGATCACGACCATGACCACGATCATGATCACGACGGGCACGATCACGTCCATGAGCCTCACGGCCACTCCCATGGCTGAGGGCGCGTCTTGCCAATCCTCCCTCGGCACGCTGATGTGGCTCTCCTCGCCTGCGCTGCCGGTGGGGGAATTCTCATTCTCCCAGGGGCTTGAGCAGGCCGTCGAGCGCGGGGTGGTTTCCGGCAGGGAGAGCTTGTGCTCCTGGATTAGAGGCTGCGTCGAGGACGGGCTCCTGCGCTGGGTCTCCCCCTGATGAGGCTCATGTACGAGGCGGCCTGCCGCGGCGACGCCTCGGAGTTCGCGCGCCTTGACGTCATGCTGCTCTCAGGCCGCGGCACTCGCGAGCTGTGCGACGAGGATCGCGCGATGGGAGCGGCGCTCATGAGGCTCATGAAGGCGCTCGGGTTGTGGCCCTCGTGGGCCGAGGGCATGCGCCCAGGCTACGCCTCGTGCTTCGCCCTCTGCGGCGCGCAGTCGCTGCCGCATGGCAGCGGCTCCTGCCGCATGATGCTTTGCGCCTACCTCATGTCATGGGCGCAAAACCAGGCAAGCGTGGCGGTGAAGGCCGTGCCGCTTGGCCAGAACAGCGGCCAGCAGGCGCTGGCCTCGCTCATCCCCTTCCTCGAGGAGGCCTCGTTCAAGACGATGGAAGGCAGGGGCGAGATAGGCTCGGCGCTGCCGGTGCTCGCCATCCTGAGCGCGCTTCACGAGATACAGTACTCGAGGCTTTTCAGGAGCTGAGATCCGGCAACTGACACAAGAAATGCAAGAAGGAAAATAGATGAACTCCAAGCAATGCCTGCGCATCGGCATCGGCGGGCCGGTCGGCTCCGGCAAGACCGCGCTTTTGCTCAACCTCTGCCTTGACTTCCGCTCGCTCTACAACATGGCGTTCGTCACCAACGACATCTATACCAAGGAGGACGCCGAGTTCCTGCTGCGCCACGACGCGCTCTCCCCCGACCACATCATCGGCGTCGAGACCGGCGGCTGCCCGCACACCGCGATCCGCGAGGACGCCTCGATGAACCTCGAGGCCATCGACACCCTCGAGTCGAGGCACCCGGGGCTTGAGCTGGTGTTCGTCGAAAGCGGCGGCGACAACCTCTCGGCGACCTTCAGTCCGGAGCTTGCCGATCTCACGCTCTACATCATCGACGTCAGCGAAGGCGACAAGATCCCGCGCAAGGGCGGCCCCGGCATCACGAGATCCGATCTGCTGGTCATCAACAAGACCGATCTCGCGCCGATGGTCGGCGCCTCGCTCGAGGTGATGGCCCGCGACTCAAAGAAGATGCGCGGCAGCCGCCCCTTCGTCTTTGCCAACATGCTCAAGCACGAGGGCATGAAGGAGATAGAGGACTTCATCATCGACAAGGGCATGCTGCCGCGCCGCAGCTGAACTTGCTCCCCTGGGCCGCGAAGGCGGCCCAGGCTGCGCAAGGCGCAGGAAAAACCGTTCCCGATAGGCTGGCACTCAACGCATTCCCTCCAAGCCCAGGCTTTTTTGCCGACTCTCCTTGCTGTACAAATATTGAAAAAAATTAGCATAAGGAATCGCTTTTCAAGGCGATTTTGAGGGCAAATATTTGCAAATCAATGCATTAAGATGAATCAGGTATTAGGCGGGCGGTCAGAAATATTTGAAAATAAAAAGTTTATTTTTTGAAGCAAAATGTGCCGCAGTTAAATTTTTATAATAGAATACGCTTTGTCAGCGGGGGCAAGAGCCCCTAATGAATATTCTCTGTTTAAACAGTATTGGAGATAAAAATGAACAAGTTTCAGGCTATGTTAGGCGTTGTTGCCCTTGGTGCTACCGTTCTGGTTGGCTGCGCTTCCAATGATGGCTTAGAGGCCAAGGTTGACGCGATCGCCGCCGATGTTGACGCCCTGAAGGCTCAGCAGTCCAAGCTCGCCAACGACGTTGCTTTCGTCAAGTCCGACGCTGCCCGTGCTAACGAGCGCCTCGACAACCTGGCCCGTCGTTACAAGAAGTAATTCTTGCAATAAGAGCTAGTGAAAAGGCCCGCAATGCGGGCCTTTTCCATATCCGCGTCTCCGCTCTCCATCCATCCCCCGCCTTTGGCAGGCACTCCCAAAGCCATTCAACTCCGCCGTCGCTGCCTGGTCGGATTGTTTTTCTCATCTCGCCAAAAGATCACAATTTAGATTTAAATTTATACCTGTTCCAACTCGCCTGCGGTAAAATATAAGCCAATTGCGGCAACGCATCCACGCGCCCGCGCCACCTCAGGTGCCATCCATGCCGGAATTCCGCCTTCAGATCATCAATTCAAACGACATCTCGGTGTTGGCCGCGGCCTGCGCCACGATCATGCGCTCAAGCCCGCTCAAGTCGCCGCTTGGCAAGGAGAAGATCCTGATCCTCAACTCCGGCATGAAGAACTACCTGAGCGAGTACATCGCCTCGGCAAACGGGATCGCCGCCGGCGCCGACTACATGCAACTGTGGGAGTTCATCTGGCAGGCTTACAAGGACGTCTGCGGAAGCACGGTGAGGGACAACCCCTTCGACCGCGATGCCGTGACCTGGTCGCTGATGGCGATGGCCGGAAGCTGGGGCGGGAGGGCGATCACCCGGCCCCTGGCGCGCTACATCGACGTGCCCAAGGCCGACGAGCCCGATCTCAGGCTCTACGAGCTGTGCTCGAAGATCGCCGACACCTTCGACCAGTACCAGATGTACCGCCCCGAGTGGATCCTGAAGTGGGACGAGCTTGACGAGGGCGACTTTGCCAAGTGGGAGCAGTTCAAGGAGGGCAGGAGCCATGACGAGGGCAGGGTGGGCCAGGCGCTGCGCGCCATGGTCCCGCGCCGCCTGAGGCCGAAGGACGGCTCAATCCCCAAGCAGGTGCTCTCCAACGACTGGCAGCCCTACCTCTGGTCATGCCTGCGCCCGAACATGCACGACTATTCCGGCAAGGAAGCTGGCGGGGATGACGCCTCGCGCTTCTTCGACCGCCCGCAGGTGATCAGGGCCTTCATCGACAAGCTCATGAACCACGCTGACGAGGCCGCAAGGGTGCTGCCTGAGCGGATCTTCGTGGCGGGGGTGAGCTCGTTGCCAGGCCAGGTCATCGATCTGCTTGCCGCGCTGGGCTTGTGCACCGAGGTCTACGTGCTCTTCCTCAACCCCTGCCGTGACTACTGGGGCGATCTCAGGTGCGGCCGCAGCCCGAGGCTTTATGGATCGCAGGAGCTGCGCAACCGGATCTTGAAGGCCGATCCAGCGCTCAAGGGCCGGGGCCTTGCCGAGGCCTCGCAGGATGATCCTCCTTTCACGCAGGGGACGGGGGATGACAGCGAGGACGAGGTGACGGACGGCTTCTCGCCGCTGCTCTCAGCCTCCGGGCGCGAGGCGCGCGACATGCTCTCCTCGCTCTGCTCGCTCCCCGAGGATCGGCTGTCCAACATGTGCAATGTCTTTGCCGATCCCGAAGGGCCTGACGCGCTAAGCCAGGTCAAGGCCGGCATGTACTCGCTGGACGCCTCGCGCCGCCCTGGATCCGAAGGGAAGGCCAAGGCTCCTCTGAAGGAGGGGGACAGCTCGCTGGTCTTCGTGTCATGCCACACCCGCAGGCGCGAGGTCGAGGAGCTGCGCGATCTCATGCTCGAGAAGTTCGAGCGCGCCAAGACGCAGGGGGAGAGGCTCGATCCGGGCGACATGCTGGTGATGACCCCGGCCATCGAGGAGTACGCCCCGGACATCGAGGCGGTGTTCGGCAGCGTCGATGAGGACGATCCCTCGCGCATCCCCTACTCGATCTCAGACCGCCAGGTGACCAGGCAGGATCCGGCCGCCGACGCCGTGCTGAGGATCATGGGGGCGGGCGAGGAGCCGGTGACGGTGGGCTTCGTGCTCTCCCTGCTCGCCGTGCCTGAGATCGCAAGGACCTTCGGCTTTGCCGACGAGGACCTCGACGTGATCTCCAAGTGGTGCATCGGCACGGGGATCCACTGGGGCCTCGACGATCGCGAGGTGCGCGAGGATCTCGCGGACGGCCTTGAGGGGGATGGCGGCCAGGTGCCGAAGCTGCCTTGGACCTTCGATGGCGGGATCTCGCGCCTGCTCGAGGGCTTCATGCAGGGCCGCGGGGAAAGAGGCGGCAACTACACCGAGGTTGAAGGCTCGGACGCCGCGATCGCAGGCAAGTTCTGGCACTTCGTGAAGTGCCTGAAGGAAGTGCGCGCCGTCTTCGAGGATCTCGGAGCGCAGGATTGCGGCATGTTCTCGGAGGATCCGGCCGAAGGGCGCGAGGGCGAGCGCCCCATGCGCTTTGAGAGGCTCCAGCAGATCCTGCTCGACCGCTTCATCGGCAGCAGCCCCGACGAGGGGCGCAAGTTCAAGGACGTGCTCTGGGGCCTCTCGCGGGTGCCGGGCATGCTCAAGAACGCCCCGCAGGTGAGCCTGAGGGTGCTGCGCGCGATGCTCTCTGACTCGCTTGAGCACAAGGTGGACGAGGGCAGGTTCCTCGCCGGCAAGGTCAACTTCTGCTCGATGCTCCCGATGCGCGCCGTGCCCTTCAAGCACATCTTCATACTCGGGCTCAACGACGGCGATTTCCCGCGCGCCGAGCGCGCCCCGGGCTTCAACCTGCTCGCCTTGCCGCAGTTCTTCAGGCGCGGCGACCGCTCGCGCCCCTCGGACGACCGCTATCTCTTCCTCGAGGCGATCCTCTCGGCGCGCGAGAGCCTCACCCTCTCATACATAGGCCAGAACCCCAGCGACGGCAGCGCGATGGAGCCCTCGCCGGTGATCACCGAGCTGCGCGAGTGGCTGGACGACAACCTCGAGGCGCAGGGCGGGGCGAGGCCCTCGGAAGTCCTCACCATCAAGTCAAGGCTCAACGCCTACGATCCTGGGAATTACGACAAGCAGGCGAGGGCTGCGCAGGGCGTGCCGCGCCTGCCCTCGTTCGACCAGCGCAGCTACGTGGACAAGGATGGCGCAGCAGCCTCGGACGGCAAGGCCCCCGGGCTTGCGCAAAGCTATGGCCAGGCGCTCCCTGCAAGCCTGTCCGTCACGCCTGAGGATCTCGCCACCTTCCTAAGGAGCCCCTGCCGCGGCTTCCTCAAGCACGCCGGCGTCAGCGCCATCCGCGACGAGGACGAACCCGAGGATGCCGAGCTCTTCGACTTCGACCGCCTTCAAGGCGGCAGCCTCAAGGGCGAGATCCTCTGGCTTGGCGACAATCAGGCCAGGGCTGAGCTGGACGGGCGCGAGGCCTCGGGGCTCTGCCCGGGCGGAGCGTTCTGGGAGCGGCAGAAGCAGCAGATCCTCGACTTTCACGATGAGGTGCGCAAGGCGCTTGAAAGCGCCGCCCCGGGCATCGACTTTGCAAACGCAGAGGAGAGGCTCTTTGACAGCGCCTCAGGCGAGACTATCAGCTTCACCGCGCAGGACCTCAGGCTTGAGGGCGATGAAGCCGCCTCGTTTGCAGGCGCCGCAGCCTCGCTTGCAGGAAGCGCCAGGCAGTATGACGCGAAGATAAACCCGTACTCGGGCGAGCTTCCCATCATCAATGCCATGTGCGCGGGGATAGCCCAGGCGCTGGCCTTCGATGACGGGGAGCACGCGCTGTGGCTAGGGGGTAGTGGCTCGGAGATCGTCCGCTTCAAGCCCTTCACCCGCATCGAGGCGCGCGCGGCGCTGCGCGACTGCCTCAGGTACTACCTCATGGGGCTTATGCGGCCGCTGCCGGTATGGCCTGATCTCTTCAAGGGCGCGGGCCGCTACGATCTGGGCGTGTTCCTCGGGACGATCAGTGCTTCCAAGTCCTCCCAAAAGCAGAAGAGCTACAAGGCCCCGGGATTTGCGTTCGACCAGGACGCGGCCTTCCTGTTCCAGGACAGCGCCGTGTGCAACGCCAGGAAGGGCGGCCCCGAGGGGCCGGGCTTCCCGCTGCTCAAGGCCTTTTATGAAGACGTCGTCTACAAGCATGCCATCGCGCACCTGGAGGATCAGAAATGACCGCAACCAAAGAACAAAAGCTTGACGCGCTCACGCTGCCCTTGGGCAGATCTTCGATGATCAGGGCCTCGGCAGGCACCGGCAAGACCTACACCATCACCATCCTCGCAGTAAGGCTGCTCCTAGGCGACTTCACCGGCAAGTGCGGGCCTGGCAACCCCTTTGAGCCCAATGAGCTTGCCTCAGTCAGGGCCGACCAGCTGCTCATCGTCACCTTCACCAACGCGGCGGCAGCCGAGCTGCGCGCCCGCGTCCGCGCCCGCGTGCACGAGGCGCGGCTGTGCTTCGGGCAGGCCGCCGCAGGGCAGGCGATGCAAGGCGATAAAGGCGACACGCTCCTGTGCTTGGTGGACAAGCTCTTATCGGGCCACCCCTCTGAGGATGCGCGCCAGTCCGCCGCGCGCAAGTGCGAGAAGATCCTCGATCAGGCCGAGCACGAGCTCGACGACGCTGCCATCTGCACCATCCACTCCTTCTGCGACCGAGCCCTCACCAAGGTCTTCGCGTTCGAGTCGGGCGAGCCTTTTGAAAACGAGCTGACCGCCGACATCTCATCCCAGCAGGACGAGGCCATCGACGAGGTCTGGCGCTCGCTCTTCTACTCAGGAGAGGGCGCAGGGGATCTCCTCGCCCTGCTCTCGGGCGGGGATGGCGAGAAGAGCCTGCGCAAGGCCCTCAAGAGCCGGATCTCCCAGGTCGAGGGGGTGAGGGCCTCGGAGGCAAGCCGCAGGCCCCAGGCCTCAGGCGGCACCCGCAGCCAGGGCCCTGACGAGATGTTCCGAGGCTGCAGGATCTCGGGCAAGGCCTTCTGGGAGGCTGCAGCGCCGCTCAAGGGCGCTCATGCCCCGCTGCGCGGCAAGATCCGCAAGGCGCTCTTTGAGATGGCGGAAAAAGCCGTGCAGGAGCAGGCTTCGGCAAGCTTTGCGATCCGCGACAAGGCGACGCAAGTCTGCGATCTCTGCGCCGACAACCCTGATCTAATGGGGACGAGCGACTCGCGCCATTCGGCATTCAAGAGCGACACCTGGAAGGGCCTCGGCGCGATCCTCGCAGTAGGCCCCGACGCGGTGGGCCGGGACTTAGGCGCAGGCGCCGGCGTCGGCAGGCTCAAGACCGATCCTGACAGCGCGCTCCAGAGAAAATTCCAGGAGGATCAGCGCGCCCAAGATGTCCTCGTCGCGGCAGAGGCCCTCAAGAATCTCTGCGCTGGCGCCTCAGGCAGGATCGGGGCGCTGCGCGAGGCGGCGCTCACGCTCGCCGCCTTCATGGTCGTCGAGCGGCGCGAGGAGATCTGCAAGCGCGACCACGTGCTATCGTTCGACGGCCTGATCACGAGCCTCGACGAGGCCCTCTACGACAAGGCCCACGGCTTTGAACTGGCGCGCACGCTCAGGGGCAAGTACCCCGTAGCGATGATCGACGAGTCGCAGGACACCGATCCGGTGCAGTACTCGATCTTCAAGCGGATCTACCTCACGGATGACGCGGTGGAGGATCACGCCCGCTGCCTCTTCATCGGCGACCCGAAGCAGTCCATATACGCCTTCCGCAACGCCGACATCCACTCCTACAGCCTGGCAGGCGAGGCCATCTGCGAGCTCTTCGACGGCGGGGATCCTGCAAGGGCCGAGGAGAATGTCCTGAAGCTCCCGGTCAACTACCGCTCCTGCGAGGCAGTGGTCGAGAGCGTCAACGACATCTTCGGGGGATTCAGCCCCGCCGACCCTGCCGCCGCCACCTGGCCCTTCTCCGAGGGCGGGGCTTCCAGCAGCGGGGCCATCCCATTTGAGAGGAGCGGGTTCAAGAAAGAAGGCAAGCTCTCGCTGAAGCTCGGCGGCAAGGCCGCCGGCTGCATCGTCACCCGCGTTGGAAACGAGGTGAGCGGCAATGGCACCAGCACCGCCTTTGTCGCCGCGGCCGCCGCCGCCGATGTCGCCGCATGCCTTAAGGATGGAGTGCTCGTGGCGGACGGGGCTGAGCGCAAGGTGCGGCCATCTGACATCACCATCATCGTCTCCAAGGCATCCCAGAACCAGGTGATCGCAGCAGAGCTGCGCAAGCGGGGGATCCAGAGCGTCTACTTCTCGGACCGCAGCTCGGTGCTCGCCGATGATCCCGAGATCTACGGTGGCGATCTGCGCGTCTCGCAGGCAGCCTCCGACGTGCTCGTGCTCATGGACGCCATGGCCGACTACCAGGTCCAAGGCAAGGTCAAGCGCCTGATGGGCACCCGCCTCGCGGGGCTCGGCGCCAGCGGCTTTGCGCGCATCTGCGCCATGCGCTCGGATGGCGAGGAGCTTGAGGAGGAGACCGCGCAGCTGCGCGACGGCAGGAACCAGTGGGAGGAGTATGGCTTCCTGAGCGCCTTCTCCACCTGGTGCTACAAGCATGGAACCATCGGCAGGATCGAAGGCGGCGACGGAGGCGAGCGCTTCATCACCGACTGCTTCCACATCGCCGAGCTCGTGCAATTAAAGCGCCACGAGATCCCGGGGATCAGGGCGCAGGAAAAGTGGCTGCGCTCGCACTGCGCCGAGATCACCCCGGACAGCCCGCGGAAGCGCCTTGAGTCTGAGAACGAGCAGGTCAAGGTCTACACCATGCACATGTCAAAGGGGCTCGAGTTCCCGGTGGTCTTCCTGCCCTTCCTCTGGTGCGGCCAGGAGGATCATGCAAAGAAAGGTGAGCCGGTGCGCTACTACGATCAGATCTGCAGCGGCTACAGGCTCGACCTCGACGGCTCCGAAGACTCTGTCAAAGAGGAGCAAAAAGGCGAGAAAGAGGAGGCCTGCCGCAGGCTCTACGTGGCGCTGACCCGCGCCAGCGCGGCGAACTTCATCTACATCGGCAACGAGGGCTTCAGCCTGACGAGGACCAGCCCGCTTGCGTTGATGCTCTCGCGCTGGGGCAAGGCGTTCGGCTACGCGACAGAGTCAGGCAAAGAGAAGGGCAAGGTGGCGGCGGACAATGCCTTCGATCATCTCGTGAAGGGAGCGGGCGCGGACAATCCGCGCTATGAGTTCCGCAAGGTGCTATCCCCAGGCAAGGACGATCCGGTGTCGAGGATCGAGGCGCCGAAGGCTGCAAGGGCATCTGACACCGCATTCGAGGTCGCCTCGGACGGCATGGTCGGAAAGGGCTTCTCCATAAGCTCCTACACCGCGGTGACGCGCGGGCTGCACGATCGCGAGTTCGAGGAGGGCGACACCAGGCCTGACAAGTCCAAGGCCGCCCCGCGCGGCCAGGGCCCCAGCCGTTTCAACTTCCCGCGCGGCACCGATGCGGGCACCTTCCTGCACGAGGCCTTGGAGAAATTCCCGTTCGACCGCCCCGCAGGCGGCAGCGAGTTCAACCGCTTCATCATCTCGCAGACCTTGAAGGCCAGGACGAACGGCCTTTCCGCCAAGTGGGCTGAGCAGAGCGCCCCGGAGGGGCGCGGCGCGGGAGGCGATCTCGGGCAGGACATCGTCCCTCCCCTCTCAGACTGGTTCCAGGAGCTCACAAGCGCGCCGATCCTCGACACAGATAACGGGACCTTGAGCTTGGGCGGCCTCAGGCGCGGATGCTGGATCCCCGAGATGGAGTACCTCATTCCGGCCAAGGGGGAGGTGGACACGCTCAGGATCAACGAGCTGTGCCTTGAGAGCGCCAAGGGGATCCCCGGGCTCAAGGTCCCGCACCTGGTGCTCGATCAGAGGACGCTGCACGGCTACGTTACCGGATCGCTCGACCTCGTGATGCGCCTGCCTGGGGCTTCTCCTGACAAGGATCTCTACTTCGTCGCGGACTACAAGTCGAACTACCTGGGGCCTGACGAGAGCTTCTACAGGAGCGATGCGGTGCGCGACAACGTGTTCGATCCGCACAACCGCTACGACGTGCAGTACCTCTTCTACACGCTGGCGCTGCACCGCTTCCTTAAGTCGCGCCTAGGCAGCGCGTACAGCTACGAGCGCAACTTCGGGGGCGTGCTCTACCTCTACCTGAGGGGGCTGGGCGCGGGGAGCGAGAAGGGAAACGGCGTGTTTTTCACCAAGCCAGACTTTCGCATCGTGCAGGAGCTTGACGCCATGTTCAAAGGGGAGGAGGAATGAACGGCATGCCAAAGAATGCGGACAGGGATCTGCCGCTCATCGGAGCGGCGCTGTGCTCTGAGCTTTCAAGGCGCTACGGCGCGGGCAGGGAGCTCATGCTCCTCGTGATGCTGCTGTGCCTCAAGCTCGAGGACGGCGGCGTGTGCCTGAACCTGGCGGACGCGCGTGCGCGCAAGGATGCGGCCAGGGTGATCGAGGATCGCCTGGACGGTGCTGAAGGCCCCGGGTGCCGCGAGTTCCTGAGCGTGCTCGGCCTCGATCCGGACGCTCCTGCAAAGGAGGCGCTCGAAGGGGCGTTCGGCGAAGGCTTCGCCTTCCTCTCGCAGGATGACTTCCAGTTTCCTCCGATCGCAGGGGGCGCCGCAGGCGGCCCCTCTGACGGCACACCCCTGGTGTGGGACTTGGGCAGGCTCTACTTCAGGCGCTACTTCAACTACGAGCAGGCGATCGCGGACTACATAGGATCCCGCCCTGAGCTTGGCGGTGCGGACAGCACCCGCGCCAAGGCGGTGCTCGATGCGCTCTTCCCTGAAGACGGGGATCAGAAGAGCGCGGCGGCGCTTGCGCTTGCCTCGCCCTTCACCGTGATCTCAGGGGGGCCGGGAACCGGCAAGACCACCACGGTGACGAGGATCCTGATGGCCAAGCTCGCGCTCTGCAACAAGGAGAACCCACGCGTGATGCTCGCAGCTCCTACCGGCAAGGCCGCGGCGCGGCTTAGTGAGTCGATCGCAAATGCCTTTGCCAAGGCAGGCGACGCCGGAGCGTTCAAGGAGTTCGAGGACAACTTTGCTGGAGGGCGGGATCTCATGGCGCTCATTCCCAAGCGCGCCTCCACGGTCCACAGCCTCATAGGCGTCAGGCCGCACTCGGATTCCTGCAGGAATGACGAGGTCAACAAGCTTGCCTGCGACATCCTGGTCGTGGACGAGGTCTCGATGGTCGACCTGCCGCTTTTTGCCAAGCTCTGCGCGGCGCTGCCTGGCAGCTGCGACCTCGTGCTCCTGGGCGATCGCGATCAGCTCTGCTCGGTCGAGGCCGGCGCGGTGCTGGCCGATCTCTGCGCAGGGGGCGGTTTTGCGACAGGCGCGAAGGCGGCCGCCTCGCTGCTGGGGGTCGACGAGAAGTCGATCGCCGGGGCCTTCCCCGCGCCGCACGTGGCGCTGTTGCGCAAGAGCTACCGCTTCGGTGAGTCAAGCGGGATCGGCACGCTGGCGCGCACGGTCAACGACCGCGGGATCACCAAGGATCAGCAGATGCTCAAGGCGCTTGAGTCCTGCCTGCCGTCGAAGGACGGGGAGTGCGCCATCCGAAGCGGCGAGGGGGCGGAGGAGGCGCTCATCGAGCAGGCGCTCGGGGATCAGGGCTACGGGGAGTTCTTCAAGCTCATGCGCAAGCTCAAGGACCGCGAGATCACGAATGACGACGCGGACGAAGTGGCAGAGGCTCTGGCGCTTATGAACAAGTTCCGCGTGCTCTGTTCAAACCGCCGCGGCGCCATGGGCACCGAGGATGTCAACCGCAGGATCGTCCGCGCGGCGCGGCTGAGGTTCGGCCTGCCTTATTCGGACTGGTTCCCAGGCAGGATAGTCATGGTCACCCGCAACAACCCCTCTGCAGGCGTGGCCAACGGCGACGTCGGCTTCTGCGCCCGCGGCAGGGACGGCGCGGCCAGGGCGTGGTTCCAAGGCGGCGACGGGGTGCGCAGCGTCAACCCGGTCTTCCTCTCAGACAGCGAGGATGGCTTTGCGCTCACGGTGCACAAGTCCCAGGGATCGGAGTACGACAATGTGGCGCTCTGCCTAAGCCCCAGGGACAACGAGGTGCTCACGCGCGAGCTTGCCTACACCGGGATCACGAGGGCCAGGAAGAAGATCACCATCTACGCCGATCCCGCCCTGCTGGCCTCCTGCTGCGTGCGCTCGACCTTGCGCGACAGCGCGCTCCGGGAGCGCCTTTGCAGGGTCGGGAAGGCGAGCTGACATGCCAGGGGCGCGCCGCGAATTCAAAGCCGATGGCGCAACGCCCCTGATTGATGTTAGAGTTTTCCCCATCATCAAGCTTCGCTTGGCGCCGCGAAGAGATCGCGGCGGGGAGGAATAATGATCAGGCTTTCACACATAAGCAAGACCTACCATCGCGGCAAGGACGTGATCAAGGCCGTCGACGATGTCTCGCTGGAGATCAAGGACGGCGAGATCTACGGCGTCATAGGATTTTCAGGGGCCGGCAAGTCCACGCTTGTCCGGTGCATCAACCTCTTGGAGCGCCCGGACAAGGGCGGGAAGGTGGAGATAGACGGCGAGGACGTCACGCTCTGGCCTGACCGCAAGCTCCGGGAGCTGCGCTCGGGGATCGGGATGATCTTCCAGCACTTCAGCCTGATGCCTTCGCGCACGGCGCTTGAGAACGTGCTCTACCCGCTGCGCTGGCGCGGGATCCCCAAGCCAAGGCAGCTTGAGCGCGCCCGCGAGCTCCTAAAGCTCGTCGAGCTTTCGGACCGCGAGAACAACTACCCGCGCGAGCTCTCAGGCGGCCAGAAGCAGCGCGTGGCGATCGCTCGCGCGCTGGCCAACGAGCCCAAGGTGCTCT
The DNA here is from genome assembly GCA_902776275.1 of uncultured Aeromonadales bacterium. GTDB lineage: Bacteria > Pseudomonadota > Gammaproteobacteria > Enterobacterales > Succinivibrionaceae > Succinivibrio. Next base: position 2,210 of record CACYPI010000058.1, on the reverse strand, counting down.
TGTGCGACGAGGCGACCTCGGCGCTCGACCCCACCACCACGGGCGAGATCCTCCAGCTTTTGAAGAAGCTCAATTCGGATCTCGGCATCACCATCGTCGTCATCACCCACCAGCTCAACGTGGTCAAGGACATCTGCTCGCGCGTGGCCGTGATGGAGCATGGCAAGCTCGTGGAGGAAGGCGACGTGTTCCGCGTCTTCTCGAACCCGCGCAACGAGGTCACCCGCCGCTTCATCAGCGCGGCGACCCCGCTCTCCAAGGCCGAGCAGATGGCCTCGCTCCCCGGGGTGCTGCACCTGCAGCCAGGCGAGAAGTTCGTGCGCCTGACCTATACCGGCCCGGGGGTCTCCGAACCCCTGATCTCGGCTGCCTCCAACCGCTTCATGATCACGATGAACATCCTGTTTGCTGACGTCGACCTCGTCGAGGGCGCGCCCATAGGCGGCACCGTCGGGATCATCTCGGGCGAGAGCGCGAGGATCGAGGAGGCGCTCGATTACATGAGGCAGAAGAACGTCAAGGTGGAGGTGCTGGCAAATGGCTGATTCGGTGATTGCATTCTTAAACGCGGTGATCCCGCATGTGATGGAGAAGCCCGACGAACTGTGGGAGTCGACGCTCCAGACGCTCTACATGCTCGCAGTCTCAGGCGCCATCGCCTTCGTGCTCGGCGTGTTCCTGGGAGTGGTGCTGACGGTTACGGGGCGCGGTGGCATCCTCGAGAGCCCCAGGCTCTACTCGGTCTTAAGCGCCGTGGTCAACGTCTTCCGCTCGATCCCCTTCGTGATCCTGCTTGCCGCGCTGATCCCGCTGTCGCGCCTCATCGCCGGCACGGCGATCGGCACCACCGGCGCGCTCACCCCGCTCGTGATCGGCATAGTGCCGTTCTTCTCAAGGCAGGTTGAAAGCGCGCTCTCAGGCGTCGATCCCTCGCTCGTCGAGGCGGCGAAGGCCATGGGATCCTCGTCCTTGGGGATAATCTTCAGGGTGTACCTGCGCGAGAGCATCCCCTCGATCATCCGCGTCACCCAGATCACGGCCATCAGCCTCATCGGCCTTACCGCGATGGCCGGCGCAATCGGCGGCGGCGGGCTCGGCGACTTCGCGATCCGCTACGGCCACCAGCGCGGCCAGACCGACGTCACCTATGTGACGGTGCTGGTGATCCTGATCATGGTCGGCGTGATCCAGTCAGGCGGCAACTACTTCATCCGCAAGCTCTCGCACTGAAGCGGGAACTTTCAAACCAAAGGGCGGCGCTGCCGCCCTTTGGCATCAGCGGCCCGCAGGAGGCAGCACATGATTATCCGCACAGCCAAAGACAGCGACGTCTACGCGCTTGCTGCGATCTACAACTTTGAGATCCGAAACGGCACCGCGACCTTCGACTGCGAGGAGAAGAGCATAGCCGACAGGCTCAAGTGGCTGCATGCCCACAATACAGGCAACCACCCGCTGGTGGTGTGCGAGGAGGGCGGGAGGGCCATGGGCTATGCCTCGCTCTCCCCTTATGGCACCAAGGATGCCTTCACGACCACGGTCGAGCTCTCGGTGTACGTGGATCAGTCCTTCCGCCGCCGCGGCGCGGCAGAGGCCATGATCCGCGACTTGCTCTCCCGCGTCCGCGGTGACGGGGAGACCCACCTGGTGATCTCGGTCATAACCACGGGCAACGAGGCGAGCGTCTCGCTGCACAAGCGCCTCGGGTTCACCTATTGCGGGACCATCCCCGAGATCGCAAGGAAGTTCGGCAAATACCTTTCAGTTGACATCTACACGTTAATGCTTGATTCATAGATAAAATAAAAAATTCAAAATTAACTTGCAAAAATACATTTGAGTAGTAAACTGAAAAATGCACTCACGAAAGAGAGTGCAAATGCATTAGAAAGCATAGCCAACGCATTGTTATGCAAGGCATTTGAAGAGTTAAAAAAGATTTTTCAAAAATCATTTGACACTTCGGTTTAAATCTCTATAATGCATTTCCGTTGTCGCAAGACACCGCCACCGCGAGCCGGTGGGTGAAAAAGTTCTTTGAAAACAAGTACGGACAATCTGTGTGGGCCCTCTGGAAAGAGGGAGAACAAGAAAGGGCGAGAAGGCGGATTCAGGAATGGACTTGCCGAGGGACGTCCGGATCAAAGCTTTCATTATCGAAGAGTTTGATCATGGCTCAGATTGAACGCTGGCGGCAGGCCTAATACATG
>CACYPI010000057.1 GCA_902776275.1 uncultured Aeromonadales bacterium | reverse complement strand
CGGCAGCCTCCACAGCATTATTCTGCACTGATGGAAGCTTACCATACTGTCACAAAATAATGTCACCTGTTTTGTGACAAAGTAATCAATTTATTTCGTTACAGTTCCAAAGAATAAGGGCAGCGCAACAACAATAAGAATAAGCTGCACCAATCCGCGCGTCCAAAGCAGCGCGGGACCTGCCTCCCGGGGCTCAGCCCCGGGGGGCCTTTTTATCTATGCGCTCCTCATTTGCAAATGGAAAGCAAAAAGCCCCGGGGCCAGAGCCTCCGGGGCTTTTGCGCTTGGGCCCTTATGGATCAGAGCGCGTCGATCTCAGACTTGAGCGCCTTGGCGTGGGCCTTGGCCTTCTCGATGACCGCAGCCTTGGCCTTCTCGTCCATCACGCCCGGGATGTAGAGCATGCCGTAGGCGATGAGCGGCTTTGCGTACTTCATGCCGCACAGCTTGGCAGTCTGCTCGTAGTTGTTGAGGTAGAAGTCAAGCGGATGGCTGTTAGGGCCCTGCGGGGTGTAGGCCCCTGCGGGGCTGCCGGTGGTGCAGGAGAGCAGCATCACGCGATCCTTGAGCTTGTCCCCGCCGGTGCCGTAGGCAAAGCCGTGGGTGAACACGTCCTCGAACCACTTCTTCATGAGCGCGGGGACCTGGTACCAGTAGACAGGAAACTCGAAGACGATGACGTCAGCCTGGGTCAGGGCCTCCTGCTCGGCCTTGGCGTCGATCTTGAAGTCAGGGTAGAGCGCGCCTAAGTCGCGCACCTGGACAGACGGATCGAGCCTCTTGTACTCCTCGATGATGGCCTTGTTGGCGGTGGAGCCTGAGGCGAGGGCCGGATGCCCTGAAACGATTAGAACCTTGTGTGCCATGTTTCCTCCAATGACGGATCAATTCATCCGTCAATCATGGCAGAACCAAGAAGGCCGCTCAGTTGATCCGGGAAACATTATCGCCATGCCGCGCCTTGGAGCGGCATCAGCTCAGCGGATGTCCTTTGAGAAGAGCGCCTCGTAGCGCTTGTAGTACACGAAGAGCGCGGCTGCGCCAAAGAGCGAGACCAGCGCGCCGATGGCGGGGATCCAGGGCAGCGGGGCGCCCAGGCGCAGCGGGACCCCGCCTGCGAAGGCGCCGAAGGCATTGCCCAGGTTGAACGCGACCTGCACGAGCGAGGAGGCGAGCATCAGCCCGCCGGGGGCGACGCGCAGTATCGAGACCTGCTCGGGGGCCGAGAGCGCGAAGAGCATGCCGCAGGCGACGCAGGCGAGCACCACGGCCACCGGGGCGATGTGCCCTAAGAGCGACATCATCACGAGGGCGATCACGGCGATGGCCTGAGCCAGGCACCCGATCCTGCCTGGGGTGAAGCGGTCGCAGAGCCTGCCTGACACGAAGTTGCAGACCATCATCGTAAGCCCGGTCGCCAGGAGCACGCCCGGCACCGCCTCAAGGGGCAGCCCGGCAAGCTTGGTCATGAGCGGGCTTATGTAGGAGAGCATGCAGAGGATCCCGCCGTTGCCTGAGAAGACCGCCAGCAGCACGAGCCAGGGCGCTGGGCTCTTTAAAAAGCGGAACTGGCCGCGGAAGCCGGTGTCCTCGACCTTGCCTGCCACCGGCACCCAGCGCCAGATCGAGAAGACCACCACGGCGCCCCAGATCGCGGTGAACGCGAAGACGACGCGGAAGTCGATGGTGTGGGCTATGGAGGTGCCCAGCGGGACGCCGAAGACGTTGGCGATGGTCATGCCCGCGACCATGATGGAGACGGCGGCCGAGCCGCGGTCGCGGTCGGCGATGCGCTGGGCGACTATGGTCGCGATGCCAAAGAAGCAGCCGTGGGGCAGTCCTGAGATGAAGCGCGCGGCCAGGATCGCGTGGAAGCTCGGCGAGAGGCAGACCAGGATGTTTCCGAAGACCTGGATGGACATCAGGATGAGGAGCAGGCGCTTTAGCTCGAAGGCGCGCAGCCATAGGAGCGCCACCGCGCCGAAGGCCACGCCGGTGGCGTAGGCCGAGATGAAGTTGCCAGCCTGCGGCAGGCTCACGCCGAAGGATGCGGCGACGTAGGGGAGCAGCCCCATGGCCACGAACTCGGTCATGCCGTAGCTGAGGGACCCGAAAGAAAGGGAGATGAGGCCCTTGAGGTTCATGTTCTCCTCCTGCAAGGTTCTAAACGCGCAAAGTATAGCGCCGCCGCGTCATGGGGACTTGCCGGACCTGACTTTTTCCCGCGGGAGTTGGAATAGCCTGCAAGGGCCGGCTGCCGCGGATCTGCGGGATCCGCGGCGCTTCCCATGCTCGCCTTGGTTGACCACGCCCGCCCAAGATCCTCTGGCGCCTTTCTCGGAGGGGGCATGTTCGTTTAAAATCGTCCGTATTCCAATCAAGACGAGGAGTCAGCAGATGCATGTCGTTTCAAACGAGTTCCTTGAGATCCAGGTGCGCGATCAGGGAGCGGAGATCCGTTCGATAAAGTCAAAGAAGGACGGGCACGAGTACCTGTGGAACGGGGATCCAAAGTGGTGGCAGTTCAGTGCTCCTACGCTTTTCCCGATCGTGGGCAGGCTCAAGGACCTGCGCTACCGCTTCCATGGCAAGGACTACGAGCTGCCCTGCCACGGCTTCTCCCGCACCTCGGAGTTCAAGAAAGCCTCCGACGGCGACGGCTTCATCAGCTTCACCCTGGAGTCATCCGATAAGACCATCGCCTGCTATCCCTGGCAGTTCAAGCTCTCCATCGGCTACCGCCTCGAAGGCAGGCGCATCCTGGTGCTCTGGGCCGTCGAGAACCGCGATCAGAATGAGATGCTCTTCTCCATCGGCGCCCATCCGGGCTTCCGCTGCCCGCTCGACGAGGGACTGAAGTTCGAGGACTGCTACATCGAGTTCGATGCCCAGGAGGACACCCCGATCCTGCTTACCACCAAGGAAGGCGGGCTCTACCAGAAGAAGGAGTGCGGCAAGCTCAAGGGCAGGAGGCTCGACCTCAACTACGGCATGTTCAAGGACGACGTGCTGCTCTTCGACCGCCTGCGCTCGAGCAGCATGACGCTGCGCTCCGACAAGACCAGCCGCTACGTCAAGGTCATCGCCCCGGACTTCCCGTACTGGGGGATCTGGACCCCGACCAAGGGCGGCGCGCCCTTCGTCTGCATCGAGCCCTGGATCGGCAGGCCCGACGATTCCGACACCGATGGAGACCTCAGGCACAAGGGCGGCATCATCCGCTTAAGCCCGACGCAGAAGTACACGAACGGCTACGTCATCGAGATCGGCGAGTAAAAATGGATCATAGGCGCGGGGGAAGCCCCGCGCCGCAGCAAAAATTGAAATCATGCCCCCGGCGGGCATGATTTTTTTCGCCTTCAAATCCACAAAAAACATCCTCCGAGCATGGGAATGCTGCCGCTATGCAGTGGCGCTTGAGCCTCTCAAGGCCCTGCCGATTCCATTGCGCCATAGGCTTTTGAGAACCTTCCTGAATTACCTAACTATTTGTTAGGCATTTGAAAAGAAATATCAACACCCTTTAAATCAGCACTTCCGACCCCACATATTGAAGTGTAAAAGGAATAAAGAAGTTGATCCGCGGGGCACCGCGGATAAGGAGTTGAGATTATGGCTAACAAGATGAGCAAGGTTTTCGGCAACAAGAACTACACCCCGACGATCTTCGACTGGTTTGCCCGTCCGCTCGCTGACTTCGACATCTTCAAGGGGCAGATGGCTCCTGAGATGAAGACCGACATCATGGACAAGGGCGACCACTACGAGCTCAAGTCCGAGATCCCCGGCGTTGACAAGAAGGACATCAAGCTCTCCTTCAACGACGGCATCCTGACTGTGAATGCGGTGCGCTCTGAGAACAAGGATGAGAAGGACAAGAACGGCTACGTGGTGCACGAGCGCTCCGAGGGCAGTTACGAGCGCCAGTTCTCCTTCGAGGACGCCGATCCGAACGGGATTGAGGCAAGCTTCGACAACGGCCTCTTGAAGGTCGAGGTCAAGAAGGCCAAGGAACAGCAGAAGAGCACCCAGATTCAAATCCACTGATGCCTGATGGCGGCATCGCCTGAATCCGCCTGTGGCGGATGGGTGCGGCAGGGCCCCCGGGGAGCGATCCCCGGGGGCCCTGCTTTTGTGCGCGATGGCAAAGCGTCAGGATCGCAAAGGCGCGCTTTGCGCCTGCTTGGGCTAAGATTATCCAAACAAATCAATGGCAGGAGGGAAAATCAATGGACAGGGCCTCGGCGGTTTCAACCCTTATTGGAATGCTGCTTGACGCCACGCCTTCGCTCAAGGGCCAGGCAGGGCAGTTCGGCGGCTCCTATGAGGCGCAGCGCATGCTCCTGCGCGGCCTCATGAACATGTGCCAGGTCAGGCGCCGCCCGCCTGAGGAGTTCTTCCCGCTGCAGGATCAGCTGCTTGCCGCCGAGCGCGACGATCGCCCGACCGTCACGTTCGGGCTTTTGAAGCCCTCGATCCTCTCGCCCAAGGTGCGCGTCTACCGCGGCGACATCTTGAACATCAAGGCCGACGCCATCGTGAACGCCGCCAACTCCTCGCTTTTAGGCTGCTTCATCGCAGGCCACAACTGCATCGACAACTGCATCCACTCGGCAGCGGGGCTTGAGCTGCGCTTTGAGTGCGCGCAGATCATGGATAAGGCGGGGCATCCGGCGCCGGTTGGGTGCGCGGTGGTGACCTCAGGCTGGAACCTCAAGGCCTCGCATGTCATCCACACCGTGGGGCCGGCGATCTCTGGTCCGCTCACCTCGCAGGACCGCGCCGATCTCGCATCCTGCTATACGAACTGCCTGAAAGCCGCGCGCGAGCATGGCTTCAAGTCCATCGCCTTCCCCTGCATCTCCACCGGCGCCTTCTCCTTCCCGCACACCGAGGCCGCCTCGGTCGCGGTGCCCGCAGTGCTCTCCGATCTAAAGGCGCATCCTGACGATCCTGAGGTGATTTTCGTGGTGTTCGAGCAGGTCGACGCCGAGGCCTACGACTACGTGATGAAGGATCTGCGCGAGAAGCAGCTCAATCCCGACAACGCACCAAAGGAAGTGCGCCTCTCGGCGCTGTGGAACGTCAAGGCTCCGGGAGGAGGGGCGGACAGGCAGTAGCGCCATACAAAAGGCGCTGGCCTGAGCCAGCGCCTTTTGAAACCGGAGCCTCGCTGCAAATGCGGCCAATCCTCACTCCTTTGGCTTCTCCTCAACGCACAACAGCTTGAGCGCGGCATCGGAGAGCCTGAAGCAGACGGAGTCCGCGCCGCCGTCTATCCCGTCGAAGACAGGCATGCTCTCATTGAGCTTCTCCCCGGGAGCCGCCGCGGCCAGAACATCGGGCGGAACCGTGAAGTCGGGGAACATGTCGATGACGTTGCAGATGTCTCCTGCGAGGAGCTGGACCATCTCCTGGTAGAACGGAGCCTCGTCGGGCGCCCACATCGCATTGAGCCAGCGGTAGAGCTCCTCGTAGCTCGCCGAGGTCCTGCCCAGGGCGCCCAGCATGAGCAGCACCAGGTAGAGGGCCTGCTCGTCGCTGTCGAGTTCGTCGAACGCCATGGTGTGGACTAGGTACTCGTGCGCGTAGATGCGCGCGCCAAAGCACGAGGGCAGCTGCTCGTATCCCTCGCCCCTCGCGCCGGTAGCGCCGGAGGTCGATGCCTCCCTCGGCACATGCCTGCGCGCAGGGATGCTGCCAAAGCCATCGTCCCCGTCATCGTAAATCTTGAGCGGCCGCATGCTGCCTGCAAGCGCCGCGCTCTCCCTTGCCACCTGGGCCTGCTCGCGCCTGATCTTGTCGATCCTGCTCTTCTCCTCGGCTTTATCCTTCGCCTGCCTGGCGTCCGCAGCCATCGACTGCGCGGCCATGCGCCTTGATGATTTCCTCCTGGCCATTGGCCATTCCTACGTCAGATTGGATAGTCAGTCCTCGTCCTTCATGAAGCAGGAGTCATCCCAGCAATCGTCGTCTGCCAGGTAATCGCGCGAGGCAAGCAGGAAAGGCTTGGCCGCCGCAGTAGTCTTGAAGGCGATCTTGCCTAGCTCCTGCATGCAGGCGATGCTTGCGAAGACGCGGTGCCTGCGCCTGCCCTCGAAAGCCGGATTTGAGCTTTCATCGGCCCAGACCGGGAGGGTGATCTCCATTGCCAGCAGCTTCGGGGCGATGAGCCTCGCGACCTCGCCAAGGAAGGCTGGCCTTTTGTCCAAGTCAATCTTCAGCTTGTAGAGCGGCTGATACATGTCAAGCTTGTATGAGAAATCCAAGTACTCGGCCTCGTCCACCCCCGAGGCGGCAGCCGCGAGCACCATCCTTGCCACGCCGAACTCAAGCGGGGTGAAGCCTGCTGCCTTGAGCGCGTCAAAGACGCACTCGTGGATGAATGGCGTCAGGGGATGGGCAAAAGTGCATCCGATCTGCCTGAAGCCCTTTTGGAGCAGTTCCCTGGGCGGGATCCTGGTGGTGGCCTGAGGCTCTTGAGCAGCCTTGGAGAACATGGATTCGCGGGCGTTTAGCAGGAAGCGCCGCGCCGCAGGGCTGACCTCGAACCTGACAAGGCCCTCGGCAACGGGCTGCGCTCCGCTGCACTGGATGCTGGAGAAAACGGGATGCTCGCGCTTCCCCTCGAACACTGGCTTCTCCTTGATGTCGAAATCGTCCGGCAGGATGAACTTTGCTTCCTGCAGCCTCGGGCAGAGGACGCTGGCGATGCGCTCGATGCACTGGGCCTTCTCGTCAAGCGAATCGCCCGGCACCTCGATCCTCTCATTGTCTTCAAGGCGGAGCGCGATCTCGCAGAAGCCGGCCATCTTTCTGCCGGAAGCGGCCGCGGCCAGGATCTCGATGCAAGCCCCGCGCTCGATCCCTTCAAGCCCCATCTTGTCGACCATGCCGAGGATGTTTTCATGCACGAGGGCAACCGCCCCGTCCCTGTAGCGCGAGGGCATGCGCTGGAACCCAGATGAGAGCAGGATGTCGCCCAGGGCCCGCCTGGATTCCTCCTCGCGGGCATTGAGCCTGTCGCTTGCAAGGCGCAGGAACCTGCCAAGGCTGTCCATTGATTCCATGGTCTTTCTGATTTTGAGCCTTTCCTCATCCGTGATGGAGTTTTCGATCTGCGCCATCTGCTCTGCGGCCATGCGCCTGCTGGATTTCTTTCTGGCCATTCAATTGCTCCTGCTGGGCGCGCATCGCGCGCTGTCAAAAGTCATCGTCATCATATTCGTCATCGTCGTCGGGGTACTCGTCCTCAGGAAAGTAGGGGCTGAGGTAGTACTGCTCGTCCATGTCTTCCAGGAACTGCCTGGCTTCCCATGTCAGCTCGAAATCGATGCCTCCTTCCTGCGGGGGTTCCGCCTCCACGCATGAGATCCTCTCAAAAACCAGGGCTCTCTTCTTGCCGTCAAAGCGGGGATCGTCCTTCTCCACGAGGAGCCCATAGGGGATGGAGAACTTTGCCTTCCCAAGCCTTGGGCACAGGGCCTTGGCGGCATCCGCAAGCATTGCCGGCACTTCGGAGCTTCCAAGGTCGTCCTTGCCAGCTCTTGGGGCCAGGATGGGGCTCGACGCCATTTCCCTGAAGCTCAGAGATTTCCTGCCCACTGTCGCGGCCGAGAGGATCTCCTGGTAGATCGCCATCGGGATCCCATCTTTTGGGTCAAGCCTGCTGCCGACTTTCATCAGGCACTCGTGCACGATGACGCAGCCGCCTTTCTGGGTCGAGCATGTACCCTGCATTTCCTCGAATCCCTGCATGCAGAGCTTGTCGGCAACGGTCATGAGCGCTCTTCTGCGCATGCCTCGCTCCCCCTCATGGCCCAGGGCCTCAAGAGAGACTCGCCGCCTACGTCCTCATGCCGTCTGCTGCAATCGCGCGTGCCGAGCCGCTCCATGAAAGCCTCAGCCCTGATAGGGGCCGTAGTAGTAGCCTGCGTCCAGGCACTTGACTACCTGCGATCCTTCATCGGTAAGCTTGAACTCGATGGCTCCTTCCTCCGGGGATGCCCCCTTCACGTAGGCAATCCTCTCAAAAAGGCGCGCCTTGCCATCCTCGGATGGATCGTCATGATTGATCATCGACTTGGGAAGCTTGAACTTGGCGTTTTCTAGCTTGGCGCAGAGTTCAATCGCCCCGTCCTCAAGCAGGCCGAGCTTTCCATCGGCTTTGAAGTAGTTGATATCCTGACCTATGAGGGAGTCGATGCTGTCGGCCATCTCTCTGAGGCCAATCCTGGTCATGCCGCAGGCGGCGGCGGATAGGAGCTCCATGAAGACCATCCATGGGGTTCCTTCCCTGAAGCCGCACGCGCTGGCAACCTCCAGCACGTAGTTGTGCGCTATGGTGATGCCTCCTCGCGCATAGGTGGTGGCGAGGGGAATGAAGCCTTCTGCCGACAGCCACTCGTTATTGGTCTTGTACCTCGCAGGCCCCCATTTGGCAGCCATCTTGTTGAGCTGCGCCAGCATCTGCTTTAAGGACTGCTGCTCGGACTGCGGCCTGGCTTCGGCCTGCTTCTGCGCGGCCATGGCCTGCGCCGCCGCGCGCCTTGATGATTTCCTTGCCATTCGAATTGCTCTTGTGTGTGATTTGGAATATGACGTCAATTGCTGCCCGGAACCGGCTTGTAGAGGTCGGCAACATCGACGCTGGTCAGAAAAGGCCTTGATTCATGAGTCAGCTTGAACTCGACACGGCCGTCGTGCGGCTGGACTGATCTGACGCACCTGATGCTCTCGAAGATGCGGCCGCGCTCCTTGCTGTCGTCATATGACGAGAACTGCGGGAGATCCTTCGGCATGCCTTTGGGCAGGTCGAACTCCGCCTTCTCAAGCCTCGGGCAGATGCTCAGCGCGGAATCCTCGATCTTCGAGATCAAGCCGGTGGAGTCAAAGCCATCTATTTCGAGATCGACGTAGTATCCGATCTTCGAGGCAAGATCCTCGAAGCTCACCTCATCCTTCATCGAGGCTGCGGCGCCCAGGATCTCGAGAAAGACCAGGCGATCAAGATCCTTGAGGCCAAGATCCACGGCGACATCCTGCAGGCACTTGTGCCCGTAAGCCATGCAGTCATCGTCGTACGCCGAGTAAAGGAGCTTGAAGCCGCAGGCTTCAAGCCTTCCGGAATAAGTCTGGCTTAAATCCATGCTGCCAATTTTCCTGGCAAACTCGGGCGCCCTGAGAGCGCGCCTCCGGCTCTCCTCAGCTTCTTCAAGCTCAAGCTGAGCCGCTACTGCAGCCATCGCCCGCGCCGCCTGCAGCCTCTTCGATTTCCTGGGCATTTCCTGCTCCTTTCAAAAACCAGCCTTCCCTCTGCAGGAAGCACGGATGCCCGGCGCGCCGGGCATCCGTGCTCCTCACGGGAAGAGCACCCTGGCTTCCTTGGTGATCCTGATGTCGAGACTGGCACCGCCCTTTGGCTGCTGCACGAAGCCCAGCGCCTCGAAGAGCCTAGGCTGGATCCTGCTGCCCTCGTCCATTCCGGCCTTCACGCGCAGCTCCCTGGGGATCCTGACCTTGGCTTGGGCGAACGCGTTTATGAACATGTCCACCGCCATGCCGAAGGACATCTCGTCCTCGTCGCCGCGTAGCGCGCGGCCGATGACGGTCCTTGCGATGTCGTTGAGAGTCAGGCTCTCCCTGCCTTTTGCGGCAGCCTCGATGACCGCGCTGAAGATCTCCGAGTCCATCGCCTCGCAGCGCTTGAGCGCGGGGATCGCGAACACGTTGGGGTGAACCCCTTCAACAGTGGGCGCAGGCGATAAGCGGCCGCCGCTCCCCATCCCGAGGTGCTCCTCCATGAGGGCCATGTCAGCCTCCTCTTCTGGAGTGGGCTCGATCCCGGCCATTGCAAACAGGTTCCTCGCAAGATTCAGGATCCCCGCCTCGATGTCCTTGTCCGAGTACGATGCCTTCACCGTCCGCGCCGGGGCCTTCGCCCTGGGCTTCTTGTTCCTTGCCATTGCCGCCTCCTTAAAACACTTCCGCACCTTGCGCGCCGCACGCCATTTTACATGACCGCCCGATGGGGCAGGGTGACGGCATGCGCCAAATTTGACCTTGGGGCGCGCCAAGGCGAGCATGGCAGGTATCTTGAGGTGAGGAGGCCGCGATGCGGCAAGGAGCATTTGATGAAGTACGCTGAAATCGGCAGGACAGGCATAAAAGTCTCGAGGATCTGCGCAGGGTGCATGTCCTTTGGCAAGGCCCCGGAGAAGTTCCACCTCTGGACGCTCGACGAGAAGCGCACCAGGGAGATGGTCGCCTGCGCGCTCGACCTCGGCGTGAACTTCTTCGACACGGCCAATACCTACAGCTTCGGCACCAGCGAGAAGTACCTCGGGCGCGCTTGTGAATCTCAAGGCGCCGCGCGACAAGGTGGTGCTGGCCTCCAAGGTCTACTTCAACGAAGGCAGGCTCTCAGCCAGGGCGATCAGGCGCGAGATAGACGGCACGCTATCGCGCCTTGGGACCGACTACCTCGATCTCTACATCATTCACCGCTTCGACTACGGCCCCCCGATCGATGAGACCATGGAGGCGCTCGACGGCCTCGTGAAGGCTGGCAAGGTGCGCGCCCTCGGCGCCTCGGCGATGTACGGCTACCAGTTCCACAACATGCAGGAGTGCGCCAGGCAGAACGGCTGGACGCTCTTCTCGGCACTCGAGAACCACTACAACCTCCTCTACCGCGAGGACGAGCGCGAGCTCATCCCGGTGGCAAGGCAGTACGGGGCCATGCTGATGCCTTACTCGCCGCTAGCTGGCGGGCACCTGAGCCGCCCCGGCTGGGATGCCGACACCCTGAGGGCCAGGACCGACAAGGTCATCTCCGAGAAGTACGACCGCGCCAAGGAGAACGATCTCGAGATAATCGGCAGGGTGGATGAAGTCGCAAGGAAGCTCGGCGTCACGATGGCGGAGGTCGCGCTTGCCTGGCTTCTAAAGCGCGGAGTCGAGTCGCCCATAGTCGGCGCGACCAGTCCAAAGCACTTTGCTGAGGCGGTCAAGGCCGTGGATCTTAAGCTTTCAGACGAGGACGCCAGGTATCTTGAGGAGCCCTACCGCGCGCACGACGTGGTGGGCGCGCTCGACCGCAATCCCGAGGACAGCGGTCCTTTCGCCAAGGTGAAGTGAGCTGGAGCCATCAATCAGCATGCCCCTGCAGAGGGGCATGCCTCGGGGCGCCCATGGCGCTCCTAGCTCCAGTTGATGGTCTTCCTGTTCCTGCTGGGGCGGCGCTCGACGCGCACCAGCATCATAGCCTCCCTTGAGAACTTGAAGGAGACGCCGCCTTCTGGTGCATCGGGCAGGTGGCAGCGCTCGAGCCTCTCGAAGATGAGCGGCTCAGGATCGGCAGCCTCCGCGCTCATGAGCTCCGGCGGAAACATTAGCCTCTGCCCGCACGCCGCATTGGCAAGCTCCCGCACGGCAGCCTTGGCGCGCTTGGCGTCATAGCCTTCTATGTTGTACCACTCCAGCGTTCCCTCCACTTGGCAAGCTCGCTGAAGATGACCTCTGACCTTCCAAGCGCGCCGAACTTGATGAGCGCCCTGTAGGCGTCATCCGCCGGATCCGAGATCATCGTGTGCAGCCTGAAGGGCGGGATGGAAAGAGCGGAGTGCACGCGGATCTTCTCGCCAAAGCAGGACTGCAGCATGTGGTACTCGTACTCCTCAGGCGGCAGGTCCCAGTCGCCGCCTGCGAGCTCATCATCCGGATCAGCAGGATCCAGGCCATCAAGGCTCATCTCGTCTGCGCTGGCGCCTTCATCTAATGAGAGCTCCTCGTCCATCCGCCGCTTCTCTGCGGCCATCTGCTCGGTGCTTGCCCGCCGCCTCGACTTTCTGCGCGACATCTCCAATCCTCCTAAGCCCGCGGCATGCGGGCAAGATCCCAGGCGCAAGCCCTGGGGCAGGAGGGCGCGTCCTCCTGCCCCAGGGATATCGTGGAATAAAAGCTCCCGTCATGCCACCGCTTTGGATGGAAGGCGGAAACTTGCTCAGGCAGCTTCTGCCCGGCGTTCAGGCACGGGGATGAGCTGGCGCCATTTCAGATCTTCATGACTCCGATGACGAGAGCTTTCCGATGAGCATTGCGACGCGGCGCCTTATCTCGTCGAAGACCTTCACGTACTCCTCGTCGCCAAGGCCTGTCGGATCGGCAAGTCCCCAGTCCTCGTCAAATGGCCTGCCTGCAAAGGGGCAGGCCACGCCGCAGCCCATCGAGACCGCGTAGTCAGGATGCGGGATCTCCGAGATTCCCTTGGGCGCGCATCCCGAGAGGTCAAGCCCGTAGCGCTCGCGCAGCACCCTGCGCGCATCGGAATCGACCTCGGAGGCAGGATGGGAGCCTGCCGAACTGAAGGATAGCCCCTCGGCGCCCGAGGCCCTGGCAAAGGCCTCGGCCGCCTGGCTCCTGCAGGCGTTGTGCGTGCAGATGAACGCGACCTCAGTCTTCCCGGGCATTTCTGAACCACCCCCTGGTTGCATTGGCGATTTTTACGAGCGCGAGCATGATCGGCACCTCGGTTAGCACCCCGACCGTGGTCGCCAGCGCCGCTGGGCTCGAGGCCCCGAAGAGCGCCACCGCGACCGCCACGGCAAGCTCGAAGAAGTTCGACGCCCCGATCATTCCCGCAGGCGCGGCGATGGAGAAGGGGAGCCTGAGCGCGCGGCAGGCGAGATAGGCGAGAAAGAACACCACGAAGGTCTGGATTACCAGCGGCACGGCGATGAGCACGATGTCCAGAGGTTTGTTTGCGATCACGCTCGACTGCATCATGAAGATCATGACGAGCGTGAGCAGCAGCGCGCCGGTCGTGAGGCTGCCCGCCTTCCTGAGAAACACCCCGTCAAGCCATTCCCGTCCCTTGATCCTCACAGCCAGGGCGCGGGTCAGCACGCCGGCTGCAAGCGGGATCGCCACGAAGAGGATCACGCTTGCCGCTAGCACCCCTGAGGGCAACTCGACCTCGGACACTCCCAGCAGAAGCTTCACTATGGGCGCGAAAGCGACGAGGATGATGAGATCGTTGGTCGCCACCTGCATCACGGTGTAGGCTGGATTGCCGCGCACGAGTGCGCTCCACACGAAGACCATCGCCGTGCAGGGCGCAGCCCCCAGAAGCACGGCGCCTGCAAGGTACCCGCGCGCAAGATCCGGGGCGATGAGATCCTTGAAAAGCACGCACAGGAAGAGCCAGGCGATGGCGAACATCGTGAAGGGCTTCACGAGCCAGTTCACCGCCCAGGTCACCAGAAGGCCGCGCGGGTGCCTGCCGGCGTCAAGCACGCTTTTGAAGTCGACCCTGACCATCATCGGGTAGATCATCACCCAGATGAGGACGGCAAGCGGAACTGAGATCCCTAAGGCCTGCATCCGTCCGAAAGCCTCGGGCAGGGCGGGAAAGAGCCTTCCTGCGGCGACGCCCAGGATCATGCACAGCAGCACCCACAGCGTGAGGTGCCTCTGGAAGGGGCTGATGGCCCCGGCCTGCGCGGTCATTTGCCTGCCTCCTTGAGCGCCGAGGCGATTATCCGCGCGGCCTCGTCCCTGCCTGGCACCCTGCCTTCAAGCACCACCTTTCCATCGACGGCGAGGGCGGGCATCGACATGACGCCCAGGGCGGCGGCCTGCCTTATGTCGGTCACGTACTCGATGCTGCTGGAGAGCCCCATGGGTCCAGCCGCCTCCCTGACCACTGCAAGCAGGCTTCTGCACCTTGCGCATCCGCTGCCTATGACCTTGATGCGGGCATTGCGCGGGGCTGACGCGTCCGCCACCTCCTCCCTGCCTGCCATCCCCAGGATCTTCCTGATTGAAAACATGTTGAACTCCTCAGCCAAGCAGCGGCTCGATTAGATTGAACAGATATCCGGTCATGATGATCCCTCCCGTGCAGATCGCGATGAACAGCCACAAAAGCTTCGGCCTCACCGCCTTGCGCAGCATGATGAGCGAGGGCAGGGAGAGCGTGGTCACGGCCATCATGAAGGAGAGGACCACGCCTAGAAGCGCGCCCTTGCCAAGCAGCGCCTCGGCGATCGGCACCGTCCCGAAGATGTCGGCGTACATGGGGATCCCCGCAATCACGGCGATGACGACCCCAAGCGGGTTGTCCCCTCCCAGGGCCGTCTCGACGGCGCCCGAGGGGATCCAGTTGTGGATAAGGGAGCCGATCGCGACTCCTGCGGCAAGGTAGGGCAGCACCCTGCGGTAGGTCCAGCCTGCCTGGCCTGACGCGTAGGAGAGCCTTTCCATGAATGACGGGGCATGGCCTTCTGACGGCTGCGCGGCCCCCTCCCTTGCGAAGGGCTCTATCTGATCCTCCATGTGGAGCATCTCGATGAGCGCGCCGCCTGCCATGGCCACCACGAGCCCTGCCGCCACGTAGAGCAGGGCTATCCTCGTGCCGAAGATCCCCATGAGCAGCACGAGGCTCCCGAGATCGACCATCGGCGAGGAGATGAGGAAGGAGAACGTCACCCCGGCAGGCAGTCCCGCCCTGGTGAAGCCGATGAAGATCGGGATCGACGAGCACGAGCAGAAGGGCGTCACGGTGCCCAGGAGCGCCGCCGCAGCGTTGGCGCGCAGGCCCTTGAACCTGCCGAGCAGGCGGCGCGAGCGCTCGGGCGGGAAGTAGCTCTGCACATAGCTTATTGCGAAGATAAGCACGACAAGCAGGATTGAGATCTTCACGAAGTCGAACATGAGGAAGCGCAGGCTCCCGCCGATGCGCGCGGCAGGATCGATCCCTGCGGCTGAAAGCGCGCTCCCTGCAAGGGAGTCGAGCCAGCGCATGCCGAGGATCTGATCCTCGATGAAGTCCAGGATCACTTGTAGCGCCCCCCGCAGCAGCACGAGCCGCCGCTGTCCTGTCTCTCCTCATCGCCGCCGCAGCCCTCGCATTCAAGCGAGGCGATGAAGCCCTTGAAGGCCGTGAGCGTGGCGCAGTCAAGCGAGTAGCGCATCCACTTCCCGTCCTTCCTCGCCCTGACCAGCGAGCACTCGGCGAGGACCTTCATGTGGTGGGAGAGCGTGGGCTGGGTTATGCCGAGCTTTTCGAGGAGCACGCAGGCGCACTTCTCCGAGCCCGAGAGCATCCTGACGATCCTAAGGCGGTTTGGATCGGATAGCGCCTTGCAGACCGAGGTGATCGTGGCATCATCCATTCGAGCCTCCATATCGATGATTGTCTATGCGTGCAAGGATAAGACAAACATAGATAAGCGTCAATATGTGATGGCGGAAAAAAGCCGCGCTCGGGCGCGGCCCTTGGTCAGTCCTAGTCGAGATCCCCCGGGCGGTACTTGGTTGAGACCCAGTCAAGGTATCCGCTGTCCGTGGCCCTGCCGGTTGCCGAAAGGATCCTGCGGGGCATGCCCATGCTGTAGAGCGGGCATTCGAAAGGCCCGTAGCAGAAGGGCTCGAAGCCGTTCTTCACGACCGCGCTGCCGAAGCTGTTGAAGCCGATGGTGGTGTGGACGTTGGCCATGGTCGCGAAGACGCAGGAGAAGCACTTGCCCTTCCACAGCTCCTCGTCGAGCATCCTCGCCCCGCGCAGGTCAAGCTCCCTCTTGCAGCGCGGCACCCCGGTGAAGGGCGCCGGCTTCTTCACCACGGAAGGTGACTCCTCGCCCGGCTCGAGGATCCTGATGGAGGCGGCGCGGTAGAAGTCGGCGTACTCAAGCTCGGGATCGAGCTTTCTGCGCACCGTGCCCTTGATGCGGTCGCCTGCCTTGGCGCCGGTCTTCAGGAAGCTCTTCTCCCCGGCAGCGATCGAGAAGCGCCCTTCCTTATCAAAAAAGCGCCGTAAAACCCCGGGCTTCAGCCCGGGGATATAAGGCGCCTAATCGGGGGTATTCTGGTTTTCAATGTATTGTCTGATGATAG
>CACYPI010000056.1 GCA_902776275.1 uncultured Aeromonadales bacterium | reverse complement strand
ATCATCAGACAATACATTGAAAACCAGAATACCCCCGATTAGGCGCCTTATATCCCCGGGCTGAAGCCCGGGGTTTTACGGCGCTTTTTTGATAAAATCCCCGGCGCAGGGCCGGGGAGCTTTGAAAGCGCGGCTTATCTCGTGCCGAACACCACGATGGTCTTGCCGTGGGCGGTGATCATGTGATCCTCCTCCATCATCTTGAGGATCCTGCCGACGGTCTCGCGGGAGCAGCCAACGATCTGGCCGATCTCCTGCCTGGTGATCTTGATCTGCATGCCGTCGGGGTGGGTCATGGCCTCGGGCTGGTGGGCCAGGTTTATGAGGGTCTTGGCGATGCGGCCTGAGACGTCGAGGAAGGCCAGCGAGCCGACCTTCTTGGAGGTGGCCGACAGGCGGTGCGAAAGCTGGGCGGCAAGGCGCATCAGGATCTCGGGGTTGACCTGGACGAGCTGGCGGAACTTGCTGTATGAGACCTCGGCGATGTCGCAGGCTGTCTTGGTCTTCACCCAGGCGGTCCTCACCGGGGTCTCGCTCTTGTCGAAGAGCCCGACTTCGCCGATGAAGTCGCCCTGGTTGAGGTAGCTGAGGATCATCTCCTTGCCATCCTTGTCCTTGATCATGACAGCCACGGATCCCTTCGCGATGTAGTAGAGGGTCTCAGCCTTCTCGCCCTCGTGGATGATCGTCGTCTTCGCGTTGTACTTGTGGATGTGGCACTGGCTTAGGAACCAGCTGATGGTGGTGTCGGTCTGGGGTTTGATGATTGGAGTCATTTCTAATACACCTGCTTAATTCACCTGAGATGAATAAACGGTACGTGCGGCCGGTCTGCTGTCAACCTGCCTCCAGTAACGTCTGTTTATGTTAGCAAAAAGGTTAGACAAGTGCGCAATGTCACGCCTATTTTCGCTTTGCGCCCCGCCATTTGTGCATTTTTTGCGCAAATCGTCCATGGCGCTGGATGCGCTAATGGCCGGGAAATTTGAGTTAGCAATAACTAACATGAGTAAGGTAATGCTAACTAACAGGCTTCGCACACGGCATTTTTTTGATCGCCAAACAGGGGAGCGGCGGGGACTGTAATATAATCCAGTTGTTTTAATGCCGGGGGCGGAGCTTGCAATGCCCGAGCCGGCCGGCTCTGGCTGGGAGAGCCGCCGCCTGATCGCCCGCGCGCAAGCGCGGTTGGCGGGCGCGGGGCCAAGCCCCGCACAACAGCAGTGGGATTTCTCTTAACAACATCGATTTAGGTACCATAAATGATCTATTCAAAAGAAGTAGAGAATATGTGCCCCGTCACCAAGGGCGCGTACCATGGTCCTGCGCCCATCCCTGAGGAAGGCAAGTGGGTTCAGGCCAAGGAAATCAAGGACATCAGCGGCCTGACCCACGGTGTGGGTTGGTGCGCTCCCCAGCAGGGCGCCTGCAAGCTGACCTTGAACGTCAAGGACGGCATCATCGAGGAAGCCCTGGTCGAGACCATCGGCTGCTCGGGCATGACCCACTCCGCCGCCATGGCTGCCGAAATCCTCACCGGCAAGACCCTCCTCGAGGGCCTGAACACCGACCTCGTGTGCGATGCCATCAACACCGCCTACCGCGAGCTCTTCCTCCAGATCGTCTACGGCCGTTCGCAGACCGCCTTCTCCGAGGGCGGCCTCCCGGTCGGCGCCTCCCTTGAGGACCTCGGCAAGACCCTGCGCTCCCAGGTCGGCACCATGTTCGCCACCAAGGCCAAGGGCGCCCGCTACCTCGAGCTCACCCAGGGCTACGTCACCCGCATCGCCCTTAACAAGAACGATGAGATCGTCGGCTACGAGTTCGTCAACCTCGGCAAGCTCATGGACATGTTAAAGGCCCATCCTGAGCTCACCGGCAAGGAGATCCTGGCTAAGCTCACCGGCCACTACGGCCAGTGGGACAACGCCGCCAAGTACATCGATCCTAGAAAGGAATAATGGAGGCGAACAAAATGGCATTATTTGAGAGTTACGAGCGCCGCATCGACAAGATCAACAAGGTCATCGCCGAGTACGGCTTCAAGTCCGTCGAAGAGTGCAAGGAATACTGCGCAAAGTTCGGCCTCGATCCCTACAAGACCGTCCGCGAGATCCAGGACATCGCCTTCGAGAACGCCTGCTGGGCTTACACCGTCGGCGCCGCCATCGCCCTGAAGAAGGGCTGCAAGCAGGCTGACAAGGCCGCCGAGGCGATCGGCATCGGCCTGCAGGCCTTCTGCATCCCCGGCTCCGTCGCCGACCAGCGCAAGGTCGGGATCGGCCACGGCAACTTAGGCGGCATGCTGCTGCGCGACGAGACCAAGTGCTTCTGCTTCCTCGCCGGCCACGAGTCCTTCGCCGCCGCTGAAGGCGCCATCGGCATCGCCCGCAACGCCAACAAGGCCCGCAAGACCCCGCTGCGCGTGATCCTCAACGGCCTCGGCAAGGACGCCGCCCAGATCATCTCCCGCATCAACGGCTTCACCTATGTGCAGACCAAGTACGACTACTACACTGGCGAGCTGAACATCGTCAAGGAGATCAAGTACTCCGAGGGCGAGCGTGCCGCGGTCCGCTGCTATGGCGCCGATGACGTCCGCGAGGGCGTGGCGATCATGCACCACGAGGGCGTTGACGTGTCGATCACCGGCAACTCCACCAACCCGACCCGCTTCCAGCACCCGGTCGCCGGCATCTACAAGAAGGAATGCATCGAGCAGGGCAAGAAGTATTTCTCCGTCGCCTCCGGCGGCGGCACCGGCCGCACCCTGCACCCGGACAACATGGCTGCCGGCCCTGCCTCCTACGGCATGACCGACACCTTGGGCCGCATGCACTGCGACGCCCAGTTCGCAGGCTCCTCCTCCGTGCCTGCGCACGTCGAGATGATGGGCTTCATGGGCATGGGCAACAACCCGATGGTTGGCGCCACTGTCGCCATCGCCGTCCAGGTCGAGCAGGCCCTGAACAAGTAATCAGGACTGCCGTTTGAAAGAAGGGCGGGGCCGCAAGGCTCCGCCCTTCTTTGATCTTAAGGCAGAGTCTTGAGCGGCTTCTGCTGCGCGCGCAAAGAGGCTGCAGCTTGCCGGAAATGGCAGGCATCCTTGCAATGCATTGCCGGGAAGGCCTGTATTCAGGATTACGGGGATCCTTTCGTGGTTTCCCAAGCCCAGCCCATCTTTCCTGAGGAGATGCCCGGGGACTTGCAGCAGCAGGCCGCGCAGGCCTTCGAGGGCGGCCAGCCCGGCATGGGCGGCGAGGCCCCCGCGGGCGATGAAGCCGAGGGCGGCGAGCCCAATCTCCTGGACATGATGGAGCAGGGCAATGACGGAGATTGAGCTGGCGCGCAAGTGCGGCCAGTCCTTCGTGCTCGGCATGGCCTTCATGCAGGGCTATCTCTACGCCAGGCGCGGGATGGCACAGGACGATGACGATCGAGATATCAAGTTCCGCAAGACGGATAACAATCAGACTATCGCCATCAAGGACGGGAAGGTTGTTGGCGGGGCGGGAACCGCTGTAGGGCCGGATAAGCTGCCGTCTTTTGCCGCTTATCGTGAGGCTCAGGGCGCTGTCTCCATGTCAAAGGCGCTGAGATCCTATTTCAAGGAATGCTATGGCGGCTCAATTACTGGCGCGGAGAATCTGAAAGGCTTGAATGGATGCACGAAATTAACGTTCGGGCATAAAGGAATAGGCGAAATGGCCTCTAACCTGACGCCGCTTAAGATCAAGGCTATACCCTACATAGGTTATGCGTACCGTACAGGCGAGGAAATTAACGCGGTTAGTTCAGACCATGCCCCTGATGTTAAGTTTCACTACACGGCCAAGTTGCTGAAGATAGAAGGGCATTTTTACATAATAAAACTGCTCAGCAAGCAGCAGGGCGATTCCGCGGAATTTTCGTATTACGGCATGGATAAAGCCGATGACCTGGTAGCGCGCCACAGGCGTGATGCCGTTGCGGCTTTTGAAGCATGGAAAAAGGAAGAAACGAATAGGCGGGTCAATCATAAAGGCAAAATCAAAACGCCCTGACCGTCGATCTTTTCTGCTTCATACCGCAGGAGACACTGGCCAGGGCGTTTTACAAGGCTCGGGAGTTTATAGGTACACTCGGGAACCTTAAAGCGGCCGCGCTGCAACTCTTTTCTAGGAGCGCTATCGCTCGCTTCATTTTCAGTATAGCCGAGCTTGTTCAATCTGCAAGCCGGGGACCTTCCAAATGATGAAAAAGCGCATCAGGCTTTGCCGCGCGGTGGAGCCTAATCAAGGCGTGCGCGCGCTTTACGCAAGGCGCCTGAAGGCCCTGCAAGGGGCTTTCCAGCGGCATGTGCTTGAGCAGATCCTCCTCCATCTCGATGCAACCGGCACGCTTGCAATGGATCTGAGCCTGTCAAGGCCAAAGACCCCCGCCGAGCGGGCAAGGCTTGAAGCCCTGTGCCGCAAGGTGCTCTCAAGCATGGCCCGGGCCAACCCGGGGCGCGTGCAGGAAGACATAGACAAGTTTGTCTCCGAGCATTTGGCCGAGTGGACGGGGAGCTTCACCTCCGAGGCCCGCAAGCTGTGCACATGGCTAGTCCAGTCAACCTTCACGTACACAACCCGCGCGCAGCGCGAGGCATTGCACGCCGCCGGGCTTAGCCGCGGGCAGATGCGCGCCAAGTGGACGGTGCCCATAGTGTCCGGACAGTACGTATCAGCCGCCGCCGCGCAGGCGGTGCGGGGCCTTCAAACGTTTCGGGCAAACAAAGAGAAAATCTTTCAAGAGACTTCCTTAGGCCAGGCAGCCGCGCGCGCAAGACCTGATAAAAGGCTGTCCTTCCAATTAGATGTCCCCTGCCAAATGCCCGCTTCCGGGACGCGCTTGCACTATTGCGACTAACTTTCTTTCCTTGCACGGGACCACGCTGCGGTCGGAAAATATGGGCATAGCGTATAAAAGAACAAGGGGCCTTGAGCGCCATGAACAAGAAACTGCTCGCAGCATCATTCGTCGTGGTTTGCGCCGCCTTCGCCGGCGTCCTCTATTACAGCAAGTCCTCGGTGGATCCGCTTGGCAAGGCCCACGGCATCGTTGACATCAGGCAGAGCTCGCTTGCCTTCGAGCGCTCAGGCAGGATCACCGCGCTCAACGTGGACAGCGGCGATCTCGTCAAGAAGGGCCAGGAGCTCGCCACGCTCGACACCAAGGCGCTCGAGCACCAGATAGGGATCACCAAGGCCCACTGCGCGGCTTACCGCGCCGACGCCGACAAGGCCCGCAAGGGCTACCGCAAGGAGGAGGTAGACTCCGCCCGCGCCAGCGTCAAGACGCTCGAGGCCCAGGTCGAGCTCGCCAAGTTCACCAACGACCGCTACCAGTCGCTGTACGCAAGGCGCAGCGCCTCGGCCCAGGATCGCGATCAGGCCTTCTACACCCTAAGGCAGTACCAGGCCCAGCTCGAGAGCGCCAGGGCCAACCTTGCGATGATGGAGAAGGGCTACCGCGAGGAGGAGATCCGCAAGGCCGAGGAGATCGCGAGATCCTGCGACGAGCAGCTCTCCTACCTCGTCTACCAGCGCGACGACCAGAGCGTGCTCCGCGCCCCCTACGACGGGCAGATCCGCACGCGCAAGGCCGAGCTAGGCGACATGGCCTCGGCCTCCTCCACGGTCTACGAGCTCTCGCAGCTTGACCACAAGCGCGTGCTCATGTACATCGCCGAGACCCAGCTCTCATCAGTCAAGCCCGGCATGAAGGTCACCATATCCGATGCCGCAGGCGACAAGGTCGAGGGCCAGGTTGCCTACGTGAGCTCCACTGCGATGTTCACGCCCAAGAGCGTGCAGACCGAGGAGCTGCGCGCCGACCTCGTCTGGGAGGTGCGCGTCGACTTCGACGATCCCAAGGGCATCCTGAGGCTCGGCCAGCCCGTCACCGTGGATTTCTGAGCATGGGCAGTCTGCTTGAGATAAGGGATCTTGAGCGGGGCTACCGGAGGGGGATCAAGATCGTCCCCGTCTACAAGGGCTTCAGCCTCGAGATCCCGGACTCCTGCAAGTCGGTGTGCCTGATGGGCCCCGACGGCGCGGGCAAGTCGACGCTTTTGAAGCTCGTCGCAGGCGTGCTGCGCCCAAACGGCGGGATCGTGCGCCTAGGCGGCATGATCCCCGACAGCACTGATTTCTCCTTTACCAGCAAGATTGGCTACATGTCCCAGCAGCTGGGCCTCTACGGGGAGCTCTCGGTCATGGACAACCTCAAGATCTTCTCGGGGTTGCGCGGCCTTGCGCAGCAGGGCGCCGAGCAGAAGCTCTCAGGCATACTCGATCGCGTGGGCCTCTTGAAGTTCCACGACTACGCCGCAGACTCGCTCTCAGGCGGCATGAAGCAGAAGCTCGGCCTTGCCTGCGCCATCGCCGCGGATCCCCGCTACATTATCCTCGACGAGCCCACCGTGGGCGTCGACCCAGTCTCGCGCAAGGAGCTGTGGGACGTCATCTACGGCTACATGAGGGAGAGCGGGGCCAGGTGCATCTTCTCAAGCGCCTACCTCGAGGAGGCCGCCGCGGCCGACATGGCCGTGATGCTCGAGTCAGGCAAGATTGTGCTCAAGGGCGCCGCCGGCGGGCTTTGCAAGTCTGCCGAGGGCAGGACCTTCCGCATAAGCGTGGGCGGGGGGCTTGCCTACAGCGCCACGGCAAGGCGCCTCATGTTCAGCACGCGCCGCTATGACGAGAACTCGCCGATCCTCGATCTCTGCCCGCGCCTTGGGTGCATCGACATCATCGCAAGGCAAGGCGCTGGTGCGGCGGAGCTTGAGGCCTTCGCCGAGTCCTCCATCGGCTGCGCGCACGGCGCGCTTGCCGTGGCGCAGCGGGTGCCCCAGCTTGAGGACGTCTACATCCTCAATACGCTCGACTTCTCGCTCATGATGAAAAAGCCCGACGTGAACGGACTCAAGCCCTCCCACGACGATGATCCTGTGGTCATCGACGTCAAGGGGATCTCAAAGAAGTTCGGCCGCTTCACCGCAGTCCGCCACTCGGACTTCCAGGTGCGCCGCGGGGAGATCTTCGGGCTCTTGGGCCCAAACGGCGCGGGCAAGACCACGACCTTCCGCATGATCTGCGCGCTGCTCACGCCAACGGACGGCGAGGTCACGGTCAACGGCTTCAATTTGCGCACCGCCAAGTCCGACTTAAGGCAGACCATCGGCTACGTCTCCCAGAAGTTCTCGCTCTACCGCCGCCTCAACAGCGTGCAGAACCTCGAGTACTTCGGCTTAAGCTACGGGCTTTCGGGCAGGCGCCTGCGCGATCGCATCGAGGAGCTTTTGGACGAGTTCTCGCTTCGGGGCAGCGAGAAGGAGCCTTCCATGGATCTGCCCTTCGGGCTGCAGCGCCAGCTCTCGATGGCCTGCGCCCTCATCCACCGCCCGAAGATCCTCTTCTTGGACGAGGCTACCTCGGGGGCCGATCCGATGGCCAGGCGCAACTTCTGGAACCGCATCTGCGCGCTCTCCTGCGAGGGAACGTCGGTCATCGTGACCACCCACTTCATGGACGAGGCCGAGTACTGCGATCGCTTCCTCATCCAGGACCGCGGCAAGATCCTGGTGCTCGGCAGCCCCGAGGAGATCTGCACGCGCGAGGGCCGCAGGCTCTCCATCGAGGAGGCCTTCGTCGAGCTTGTCGCCAATTTCCGCGCAGGAGGGGATGACCGCGATGTTTGAGCTTTTGAAGGAGATCTTCAGGAGGATGCCGAGCCTGGCGTTCATGGCGATCCTCATCCGCAAGGAGATCCTGCAGATCTCAAAGGATCGCTCGGTGCTCGCCGTGGTGCTCATCCAGCCCCTGGTGCTCGTGATCATCTACGGCTACGCCATCCGCATGGACGTCAAGCCCATCGAGGCGGCGGTGGTCTGCAACTACGAAAGCAGGGTCCAGAAGACGCTGGCAGACGAGTTCATAGGTTCGCCGTACTTCGACACCACGGTGGTGGGGACCCTGGGCGAGGCGCGCGACCTTTTCTACTCGCACAAGGTCAACAACATCATCGCCCTGGACCCGGGCTTTGACGATGCGCTCGCCCACGGCAAGGCCCAGATCATGATCTTCCAGAACGGTTCTGAGGCGCAGTTGGCCGAGCTCTCGCGCGGCTACATCAACTCGGTGATAAGCGCGGCGGCATCCAAGCTCGGCGCGGGGCAGGGCGGGGTATCCGTGGTCGCGCGCAACTGGTTCAACGAGTCCAACACCTCCTCATGGTTCCTGCTCTCAGGCCAGTACATCGCGATCATCACGCTCGTCTGCTCGTTCCTGGGATCGTTCGTCGTGGCCCGCGAGTGGGACCGCGGGACCATGGAGTCGCTCGCCGGCACCATGACCTCGGCGCTGGAGATCGTGCTCTCCAAGGTCATGGTCTATTTCATCCTGGGCTTCACCGGGTCGATGATCACTCTCATCTTCGGGCAGCTGCTGCTGCACATCCCGTTGCGCGGGAGCGTGCCGCTGCTCGTGCTGCTCATCGCGGTCTACTCCTTTGAGATGATCTGCTTCGGCGTGCTCATCTCGGCCCTCTGCAAGAACCAGTTCCTGGCCTCCGAGTACGCCATCATCATCGGCTGCCTGCCCACGGTGCTGCTTTCGGGGATGATCTTCGACCTGCGAGGCGTCGCACCGGCCATCAGGGCCATCGGCAACGCCATCCCGCCCACCTACGCCGTCGAGGCGATGCGCGTGCTCTTCCTCTCAGGCGGCGACACCCAGAAGGTGCTGCTGGATACCGCGCTGCAGCTCGTCTACGCGCTCTTGTTCCTCTTCATCGCAGTGTGCAAGGTGCACAAGGACTGCAAATGAACTTCCAAAAGCTTGTCCGCGGCCTTTTGATGATCCTTGCCGTCTTCAAGAAGGAGCTCATCGTCATCGTCTCCGATCCAGGCACGCGCAAGGTGCTGGTCGTCCCGATAGTCGTGCAGTGCATCATCTTCGGCTACGGCGCGAACTACCAGCTCTCGCAGGTGCCCTATGCCGCCTTCGCTGCGCAGGAGGACAACGAGTGCCGCGAGCTCATGCAGCGCATCGCCGCCACCCCGGGCTTCACCAAGTCCGCGCAGTGCCATTCGCTTGACTGCGTGCGCAAGGCGGTTTCGCACGGCGACGCGCTAATCGGGATCTATTTCGGACCGGACTTCAAGAACACGCGCGAAGTCGAGATCTCGCTTGACGCCAGGCAGACGGCCTCGGCCAACACCGCGGCAGGCTACGTGCAGCAGATAGTCGCGTCCTTCAACGCAGAGAACGGCGTGAACAGCCCCCTGGACATCACCTACCGCCAGATCTACAACGAGAACAACATCACCCGCTTCAGCATCCTCACCGGCATGATCCTCGCCCTGACCATCGTGCAGGTCGTCATGCTCGCGAGCCTCGAGGTCTCGCGCGAGAGGGAGGAGGGCAGCTTCGACATGATGCTGATGACGCCCGCCAACTCCTTCGAGATGCTCGTGGGCAAGGCGCTGCCGCCGGTCATCGTCTCCATACTCCAGTCGCTGACGCTCGCGGCGATCTGCAATTTCTACTTCGACATCCCGCTGCGCGGCACCGTGCTCGATCTCTTCCTGGTGATAGCCCTCTTCAGCTGCGCCTGCGTGGGGATCGGGCTTACGGTCTCGGTGCTCTCCAAGACCTCGCTTGCCTCGATCATCATCGCCTTCCTCATCGTGCTCCCCTCGATCATGATCTCAGGGCTCCTCACCCCGGTGGACGCGATGCCCGACTGGTTCAAGGTGGTGGCTCGCGTCGATCCGCTCTACTACGGAGTTCAGGCGGTGTGGAGGATCTACCTCCAAGGCGAGTCCTTCATGGACAACATAGTTATGCTGTCGCCGCTCTTTGGCATCAGCATCGTGACATTCGCCACCGCAGGGCTCCTGTTCAGGAAGAACCTCGACTAGGCTGCAAAAAGCAAGGGCGCCCCGGCATAGGGACGCCCTTGCGCGCATAGGAGGCGCAGCCTTCTAGCTCACCTTGGCCGAGGTGGGGTTGTACCTCCCTTCCTTCTCGCGCCTCTTCCCTGCTATCTGCTCCTTCGTAAAGCGCATGTACTTCACGCACTCGCGGTTATGGAAGGCGAAGGCCAGGTGCAGCGCGCCGTCGCGCGACTGCATCAGGTAGGGGTACTCGTACTGAGCGTTGTTCGTGCGGTTCTCCGCGCCGACGAAGCCCTCTCCGGCCTCGATGATGCGCATGAGCGGAAAGCTGCGCCCGCAGTCTTCGGAGATGGCCACGGCAACCGGGCAGCGCAGCCCCGGCCACGCGGCCTTGCCCTTCACCGGGTGGCTGGCGCAGGTGGGGTTGCAGGCGATTGCTATTCTCCCGTCGTCAAGCCTGATGGCGCTGATGCCCGAGTTGTTGTTGGGCAGTTCCGTGGGCACCGGCGCCGACCAGGTGTCGCCGAAGTCATAGGAGCGGCTTACGTAGATGAAGTCGGCCTCGCGCGAGCGCATGAACGCGGCGAGTTCTCCACCCTCCAGCTCGACCACGTTGGCGTGGACGCGCCCGCAGCTTTGCGGCATCTCGACCTCGCGCCAGGTCTTGCCCGCGTCATCTGAGATTTTGAAGACGGTGGGATCCCCTGAGAGGCCGTCGGGCGAGTCGGTGCAGATCCAGTTGCCCATGATCCACCTGCCGTTTGAGAGCACCTGGATGGGCTGGCGGCAGAACGTCCCTTCCTTGGGAAAGAGCGTCCAGTATGGCCCCCAGGTGAGGCCGCCGTCATGCGACTCCTGCACCCTCACCTGGGAGGTGAACTGCATGTTGTCCTTGCCTTCCTGCCTGGCCTTCTGGGCGGTGTAAACCGCCCAGACCGCCCCGTTAGGGGCGGCAAAGAGCGAGGGGTTCTGCTCGGACCTCTCGGGATCCGAGGAGATGGGCGATGGCTCCGTCCATCTGGCCTGCCCTGCAGGCAGCCTTGCGCAGACTATGCTCACATCGGCGCTGCCCTCGAAGGATCCAGCAAACCAGGCGCAGAGCATGCTCCCGTCGGAAAGCTCCAGGAGGCATGGCGCGTGCGCGGTGGCGTAGGGGCCAGGCGGCACCAGGGCCTCGCAAAGCCCCGTGCGCGGATTTCTCATGATCTCGCCGTCCCTGGGCAGATCCTCAAGCGTGCGAAACTCCATTCACGCCTCCTTGGTCCCGCCGTGCGGGATCTCAAGCTTGATCACGGCCTTGAGAAAGCGCGACTGCCTTCCCGGGTCTCGGCAGGCCATGTGCGCGTCCTCGGGGAAGGCCGCCCAGGCCATTCCGGCGGGGATGTCCATGGCGATGGCCCCGCTGCCCGTCAGCACGAGCTTGTCAGTCTTCTCGTTGTATCCGCCTTCGGGCGCGAGGGCTTTGAGATCGTTCCAGAGAATCCTCTCGCAGCCCTTAAGCAGCACCTGCACGTCGATGTATTTGCGGTGCGCCTCGAACATCCCGGCCTCGACTGGAGCGGTCATTCCCTCCTGTATGAAGAGGTAGCCGCCCTCGAACGCGACGCGGCAGGGCCTGGGATCCGTCCCCAGCGATTCGAGCGCCTCAAGCGCCGCGCCGATCCCGGGGAGCGACCCTGCGTAGTTGCGCAGACATTCAGACTTGCAGATGATCATGCCGACACCTCCGGAAGAGCGCGGGCGCGGCGCCAGTTCCAAACCAGCGTGCCAGCGCCGATGGCGATGGCCGCGGCCGAGGTGATGGGCTCGGGGCTGATGAGGCCTGCCGCGGCTATGAAGGTCAGGAGCCTTGCGGGGGCCGGCAGGAAGGTCTTGTAGTAGCCAGAGACCGTGAGCGCCAGAAAGTAAGTGCCAAGCAGCAGCTGGATTGCGCCTATCGCTATCTCGACTATCGAGCCTTCAAGCAGGATCGCCGGGTTGTAGATGAAGACGAACGGGACCATGAAGCCCACGAGCGCGTAGAGCATGCCGTTGATGCCAGTCTTCATGGCGTCGGCGCCCGCGATTCCGGCTGCCGTGTAGGAGGCCACGCACACGGGCGGGGTGATCTGGGCCATGATGCCGTAGTAGAACACGAACATGTTCGCGCACAGGGCGTCGATGCCCAGCGAGCGGATGATCGGCACGAAGAGCACGACGCCCACGAGGTAGGCCGCCACGGTGGGCAGGGCCATGCCGAGGATCATGCAGCCGATCATCGCGATGAGCAGCGCGATGAACAGGTAGTTAGTGCCCAGGGCGCCGATGGTCGCTGAGAGGTTAGTGGCAAGCGAGGTCTGGCCGGTCACCACGTTGATGATGATGCCGCAGGCCGCAGTCGGGATCGCTATCTCGGCCGACTGCTTGGCCCCGCGCAGGCAGCAGTCCCAAAGCTGCTTGAGCCCAACGAAGTTCTTCCTGCCGCCTACGAAGTAGCTTATGGCGTTGCACACGAGGATCGAGCCGATGCCGACCATGCCCGAGCGCATGAGCGAGGCGCCGGAGACAATCCAGACCACCAGCATGATGATCGGGATCAACAGGTACAGGCGCGGCAGGATCGGCTGGGAGACCTTGATCTCCGCGTCCGCGCCGCCGTTTTTCACCGCGCTTGCGCGCCAGGAAGGTCACGAGCACGAACACGCCGAAGTAGTAGGCGATGGCCGGGATGATGGCTGCGCAGGCCACCGAAAAGTAGCTCACGCCGAGCATCTCGGCCATGATGAACGCGCCCACGCCCAT
The DNA here is from genome assembly GCA_902776275.1 of uncultured Aeromonadales bacterium. Classification (GTDB taxonomy): domain Bacteria; phylum Pseudomonadota; class Gammaproteobacteria; order Enterobacterales; family Succinivibrionaceae; genus Succinivibrio. Next base: position 3,335 of record CACYPI010000056.1, on the reverse strand, counting down.
GATCGGCGGCATGATCTGCCCGCCGGTCGAGGCCACGGCCTCGATGGCGCCGGCCTCCTGAGGGGCATAGCCGATCTTCTTCATCATCGGGATGGTCATGACGCCGGTGGTCGAGACGTTGGCGACCGCCGAGCCCGAGACCATGCCCATGAGCGCCGACGACATCACGGCCGCCTTGGCAGGGCCTCCTGAGGACTTGTTTGAGAACTTCATGCCGATGTCGATGAGCAGCTGTCCGCCGCCGCAGGTGCTGAAGAACACGCCGAAGACGATGAAGTAGAACAGCGCCGAGGCCGAGGTGTACAGCGGGGTGCCGAAGACGCCCGCCTCGGTCATCGTCATGCCGATGGCGAACTGGTCGAGCATCTGGCCGAAGGGCAGGCCCTTGGTGTAGAGGATCCCCGGCAGGTGCGGCGAGACCCACGCGAAGGCGATGAACGCGATTATGAAGAAGAACAGCACCGCGCCGAGCGAGCGCCTGACGGCCTCGAGCAGCAGCAGTATCGCGATCACCATCGCCGCGCAGTCAAGCGGGTAGACGTCGTCCACGAAGGGCACGAAGTCCCTCAGGCGCGCGTACTGCGTGACCGAGTACCAGCCCAGGAAGGCGATCATCGCGATCGGGATGAGGTCGAAATAGTTCATCCAGCTGGGGGCATCAAGGTGCTCTGGATCAGGCGCACTGCCTGCCTTGTCCGCGGCTGCTTGCACGCGCTTGCGGTACTGGCAGTCGGCCGGGTAGTACATGTAGATGAGGAAGAGGGCGAACACCAGGTGGACCGGGCTTTGGAGCATCGGGGTCAGCTGCTTTACGAAAGCCAGGTACATCTGGAAGCAGAAGAATGCTGCGGTCACGGCGATCACGGCAATCCTGCGGATCTTTGATTGGTTCATTGGAATGCTCCCTAGGACAGGGGTTTGGAGCCGGGGCGGGCGCGCTCTTTCAATGCACCGGCCCCGGGATTGAGGACGCGGGCGCCAGCGGCGCCCGCGCGCGTGGCTCAGTCAGCCGCGTAGCCCATTTCCTTGTAGTAGGCCTTCGCGCCCGGGTGGGCCGGGATGCCGGTGAGCTTGAGCGAGCCTGCGACCTTCGGATCGAAGTACTTCAGGGCCGCGACCAGATCGCCAAGCTCGGAGGCGTGCTCGGAGAGCGCCTTGGTCAGGGCGTAGGCGACCGCGTCGTCCATGGTCGAGGATACGAGAACAACCTGCTGCGAGCCGACGGTCCTGATGGCCTCGGTCTGGCCCTTCCAGGTGTTGGGCTCGACGGTCACGTCGTCATAGCCCATGGTCTTGAGCTTGGCCATGGTCTCGTCGCCAAGCTGGACGTCGACCATCTCGTGGGTCAGGCACAGCTCGGTGGTGTTGGACTGGCCGGCGCCGATGTGGTCGATGGTCATGTCGTAGAGGTCGTCCTGAAGCCCAGACTTGATGGCGTCGCCGCCGGTCTTCTCGACCTGGCCGCCCCAGGCCTTGACGTCGCCAAGCGACGCGCCTGCCGCCTCGAACACCTTCTCGGCCGAAAGCTCGCCGAGCGTGCCGTTCTTCTTGATGACGATCTTCACCGGGTACTTCTTGGCGACCAGCTCCTCGACGGTCTTAATCCCTGTCTTGTCGACGAACTTCTTGGTGAACATCACGTTGATGAAGTCATGGCCCATGCCGCCTGCGAGCACCGCGATGTGCTCGGTCTTGGGACGGCCGAGGATGCCTTGCTCCATCGACCACTTGGCAGGGCCGGAGTTGGACATCACGATGTCGCACTTGGCCGCGTCGTTGACGATGAGCGGGGCGCCCACGCCGCCAGGGGAGGTCGTGGTAATGGTGATGCTCGACCCCTTGGGCAGGCCCTTGAGCATGACGCTCTGGATTGCGGTGGCATAGCTGTAGGCGGCGGTGCCGACTTCCTGCGCCGCGAAGGTGAGCTTCACGGGCTTGGTTAGCTCCGCGGGCGCGGCGAAGGCCGGGGAAGAGGCTGCGATCATGCATGCTGCGGCTGCGGCTGCGGCGGAAAGGATCTTGATCATGTGGATTACTATTACTCCAATGCTTGTTTAATTTTGTATGTTTGTCTGTTACATCAACGGGAAACCCCAGGGCTGGAGAACCGCCTGAGGAATGCTCGGTGATTGAATACAAGATTAGTATGAGCGAAAGCAAACATCAAAAGCAGAATGTGATTGTATTCACGCAATCGACTTAAATAAAATGAGCATTTAATTGCAAAATGCTCATCCAATTGGTAAGACGCCACGGGCAGCTTTTAATAATCTATTTAAATGATAATTAATGTGTTTACGGGGGATAAGATGAAAATTTGCAGACATGTCATGGCATGAATGCACGCGATTAAAATCGCTCATCAATATGCGCATGCAGGCCAGCAACGCCTGGCGCAGTCGCATCCCCGATGCACAGGAGCTCAGGCAATATGACCCTTTGGCGCAAGGCAGGAGCCAAGGCTTTCGACAAGGCAGAATAGGGAACAAGACGCAAAACGCCTTGCTAATTATAAATGGGGTTGGATAACTGAAATCAGGAAGGAAAGCAAAGCCCGAGGGTGTATCTGCCGTATACGACTCCTTGAACCAGTGTGTTCAAGTTTGGCACCTGACGTCTGCCTTTAGGCTTCTCCGGAGCTGGGAACTCGCCCAGGTCAGAGCCTGCACAATGGCGGCGGGTAGGCGCCTAAGTCATTTGTAGTATCGGCTCAGGGTGAAAACAGCTGGATTGCACCCCAGGGTTAACTTTCCGGTAATTGCTTACCGTGATTGCAGAATACCAAATCCCAAGGGGGGGAGCAATACACAAACGCTTGTGCTGCACGAATTTGGTACGCCGTTCAAAGTTTGCGGCCAAGTTGCGTTAAATCTGTGATCTCTGATTTATTGGTCCGACTATAAATTTAAACAAAAAACGATAAATACAAATAAAACCCAGCAGATCAGGCCATGCACTCCAACTTAAGCCTCGATCTTCACGATTGGACTGCTCTTTAGGTTTCAACCGAAAATGCCATGCCAAATGTGTAGTCTACAGTTCCTTCCTCTGTTCCTCAGCCTCTTTTCAGATCTGATTTAACTGTTATTCAAAATGAATATTTCAAAAAGCCTTGACTTTTCGTGGCCTGTTGTGTACCATACAATTATCAATCATAATGTGTGTTCCCAAGGAAGGCAGGGCATGATTTACTCGTTCACAAGGGTCAAGGTCCCGGATGTCGGCGGCTATGTCCGGACAAGGAACGGCGTCAGGTACATGTACGCCTACGTCGGTCCAAGGCGCCGCGACGCAGGCGGCAGGAGCGTCCACCCCTCGGCGCGGATGATCGGCCG
>CACYPI010000055.1 GCA_902776275.1 uncultured Aeromonadales bacterium | reverse complement strand
CCAAGTGAATCACATTGGTGGTCAGCAAGAGGAACCCGCCGAAGATCTCCCAAGAGATCGGTAGGGATCCCCTCTCTTTAGAGAGGGGAGGATGTCAAACCATCACATCTTTGAAAAATCGCCGGTTCTCCACTCCGCGCGATCGCCATGACTTGCTGCGCGGGGGATTTTGCGCGCTTAGGCGCGCTTTGTGCTTTGGTAGAATATGCCGTCAGGAAAAGGGCATATGACACAGAAGACAGCAGCAGAAGACTATACCGGCGCCTCGATACAGGTGCTCAAGGGGCTTGAGCCTGTGAGGCTCCGCCCGGGCATGTACACCGACACCCAGAACCCCAACCACCTGGGGATGGAGGTCATCGACAACAGCGTCGACGAGGCCATGGGCGGCTTTGCAAGCCATATCAGCGTGGTGGCGCATTCAGACGGTTCTCTTGAGGTCTCAGACGACGGGCGCGGCATGCCGGTCGAGGAGCACCCGGTCGAGCACGTGCCGGCCATCGAGCTCATACTCTCAAGGCTCCACGCAGGCGGCAAGTTCAACGACAAGAACTACGCGTTCTCAGGCGGACTCCACGGCGTGGGCGTGAGCGTGGTCAACGCGCTCTCGGACAAGCTCGTCTGCACGGTCAGGCGCGGCGGGCAGATCTGGGAGATCGCCTACGCGCACGGCGAGAAGACCGAGGAATTAAAGAGCGTCGGAACCTGCGCCAAAAAGAACACCGGGACCACGGTGCGCTTCTGGCCTGAGCAGAAGTACTTCGACGATCCCAAGTTCGACTTGAAGGCGCTGCGCCACGCGCTGCGCGCCAAGGCCGTGCTCTGCCGCGGCCTCTCGGTATCGCTTTTAGACGAGGCCGCCGGCCAGCGCGACGAGTGGGCGTACTCAGGCGATCTGCAAAGCTACCTCTCATCGCAGATAGAAGGGCGCATCACGCTGCCCTCGCCGCCTTTTGCAGGCAATTACGAAGGCGAGGACTGGAAGATGGAGTGGGCCTGCTGCTGGGAGACCGAGGGCAGGATGTCGCAGATCTCGGAGTCCTTCGTGAACCTCATCCCCACCGTCGAGGGCGGCACCCACGTCAACGGCTTCCGCTCGGGCCTCACCATGGCCATGCGCGAGTTCTGCGAGCTGCAGAACCTGCTGCCAAGGGGGCTTAAGATCACCCCCGACGACGTGTGGAAGGGCTGCACCAGCGTGATCTCGCTGATGATGCACGATCCGCAGTTTGCAGGACAGACCAAGGAGAAGCTCTCCTCCCGCCACGTCGCGGCGATGGTCGAGGGCGTGATCCGCGATCGCTTCTCGCTCTACCTAAACCGCGACGTCGAGACCGGCAAGGCCATCGCCTCGGTAGTCATCGAGGCAGCCCGCGAGCGCGACAGCGCCGCCAAGTCGGTCACCCGCAAGAAGGCGGTGCGCGGCCCGCAGCTCCCGGGCAAGCTCGTGGACTGCACCTCCACCGATCCAAGCCGCGGCGAGCTCTTCATCGTCGAGGGCGACTCGGCAGGCGGCAGCGCCCGCCAGGCCCGCGACTCATCGTTCCAGGCCATCCTCCCGCTGCGCGGCAAGATCCTGAACACCTGGGAGGTCTCAGGCCAGGGCGCCCTGCAGTCCGAGGAGATCCGGGCCATCTCGGTGGCGATGGGGCTCGAGCCCGACTCAGGCAGCCTCGAGGGGCTGCGCTACGGCAAGATCTGCATCCTCGCCGACGCCGACTCGGACGGACTGCACATCGGCACGCTCCTGTGCGCGCTCTTCGTGAAGCACTTCACCTCGCTAGTCTCGGAGGGCCACGTCTACGTGGCCTGCCCGCCGCTGTACCGCATCGACTGCGGCACCAAGATCAAGGAGTACGCCATCGACGACGACGAGCTGGCGCTCAAGCAGAAGGAGCTTGCGCGCAAGGGCTACAAGCGCGAGAACATCCGCATCCAGCGCTTCAAGGGCTTAGGCGAGATGAACCCCGAGCAGCTGCGCGAGACCACGCTGAGCCCCGACACGCGCAAGCTCCTGAGGCTGACGCTCGACCAGTCCGACAGCGACAGCACCATCGGGCTCATGGACATGCTGCTTTCAAAGAAGCGCGCCGCCGACCGCAGGCAGTGGCTCGAGGACAACGGCGACAAGGCCGAGATCCTGGACTGAGGGGCGCGAAGGCAGGGTAGGGGATGGCCGACGACGGCGAGAAGACAGAACAGCCGACGGGAAAGAGGATCTCAGACGCCCGCGGCAAGGGGCAGGTCGCGCGCTCGCGCGAGGCCGGCACATTCGTGGTGCTGCTCGCCGGCGTCGTGAGCCTCTGGGCCTTCTCCGGGATGCTCGCCTCGGGCATGAGGGCCGTGATGCTCAACTCCTTCTCGCTCACCCGCGAGCAGGACTTCACGGTCGACGAGATGCGCAGGATCTTCGTGCAGGACCTGGGCGACATCGCCGTCCCGATCCTGGGCATCGCCCTCATCGTGCTCGTCTGCTCGCTCGCAGGCAACCTCATGATCGGCGGCTACAACTTCTCGTCAAAGGCGCTCGCCCCCGACTTCAACAAGCTCTCGCCGCTTTCAGGCATCAAGAGGATCTTCAGCCTCAACTCGCTCATCGAGCTCATCAAGGGCATCGCCAAGGTCGCCTTCATCGGCGCCTTCTGCTATTTCGCGCTCTCGGGCATGGCAGGGCAGGTGCTCAAGCTCTCCTACGTCGATCCGCTCCAGGGGATCAGCGCGGCCATCCGGCTCCTCTTCAGGATCATGCTCATCATCGTCTGCGCGATGCTGCCCATCGTGCTCATCGACGTGCCCTACCAGAAGTGGCACTACATCCGCCAGCTGCGCATGACCAAGCAGGAGGTCAAGGACGAGTTCAAGGACGTCGAGGGCAACCCCCAGGTCAAGAACAAGATCAAGTCGATGCAGTTCCAGATGGCCTCGCGCCGCATGATGGCCAAGGTGCCCAAGGCCGACGTCGTGGTCACCAACCCCACCCACTACGCCGTGGCGCTCTCCTATGATCCCCACGGGGCCACCGCGCCCCTGGTCGTGGCCAAGGGCGTGGACGACATCGCGGAGATCATAAAGCACATCGCCCGTGAGACCGAGGTGCCGGTGATCCCCATCCCGCCGCTGGCGCGCTCGCTGTACTACACCACCGAGCTCGACCACGAGATCCCGAGGGGCCTGTTCAAGGCCGTGGCCCAGGTGCTCGCCTGGGTCATGGCGATGCGCGACTTCAAGTCAGGCAAGTCGAAAATGCGCCCGCGCGACCTCAATCCGGATCCGGAAATCCCCGAGGAACTGCGTTTCTGATCACAAAAATCTGTACTATTTTGACACGCATCACAAAAATAGCCCCCATCGTGCCAAACGTGTGTTCCATGCGATCCGCAACGTGACGGAAGTCCCGGGAAACCGCTTACATCGGCGGACGTGCAATCTTCCATGTCAAATGCGTGCGGTAAGTCTTTACAAACCAGGCTGTATAATCTGGATACGTTTTCACCTGATTCAACTTTGCTCCTTCGAGGAGGATTCAAATCAATGGCGACTAGACAGAAGACTAAGAAAGCAACTGCGGCCGTGCGCGCCGCAGCCGCCCACGCAGCACCTGCAGTTTCGGCTGAGCTCAAGCGCGAAGCCGAGCAGATGCGCGACAAGATCATCCACCACCTGCGCTGCACCATCGGCACCTCCGAGCAGAAGGCGTCCAAGCTCTCCTGGTGGCAGGCTCTTGTGGCTTCCGTCAACGAGGACATCTTCAACCGCCTGACCCAGACCCAGCACACCCATTCAGTCAAGGACACCCGCGCCGTCCACTACCTCTCGGCCGAGTTCCTGATGGGCAGGCTCACGGTCAACAACCTCTGCAACCTCGAGAAGTACGACGTCGCGCGCGAGGCCTTGAAGCTTTGCGGGCAGGACATCAGCGACATCTGCGAGCAGGAGCCTGACATGGCCCTGGGCAACGGCGGCCTGGGCCGCCTGGCCGCCTGCTACATGGATTCGCTGGCCACGCTCGACTATCCTTGCGTAGGCTACGGCCTGCACTACGAGAACGGCCTGTTCCGCCAGGAGATCCGCGGCGGCCGACAGGTCGAGCGCCCTGACTCGTGGAGGGAGTACGGCTGCCCCTGGGAGCGCTGCCGCCCTGAGTCGGTCCAGAACGTGCCCATCGGGGGCTATGTCGAGTCGCAGAAGGCCCCGGACGGGACCGAGCGCCGCGTCTGGCACCCCGCGCACCTGATCAAGGGCGTGCCTTGGGACATCCCCGTGGTCGGCTTCCGCAATTCCTCCGTCGCGATCCTGCGCCTGTGGGAGTCGCGCGCCACCGAGGCCTTCAACTGGGACGTGTTCAACGCCGGCGGCTATGTCGACGCCCAGCAGGAGAAGGCGGCCGCGGAGACCATCTCCAAGGTCCTGTATCCCAATGACTCCACCGAGGCTGGCAAGGAGCTGCGCCTGACCCAGCAGTACTTCTTCTCCGCCTGCTCGCTGCGCGACATCCTGCGCCGCTACAACCGCACGCACCACCACGACTACAGCGAGTTTGCCGACAAGATCGTCATCCAGCTCAACGACACCCACCCTGCGATCTCCGTTGCAGAGCTCATGAGGCTCTTCGTCGACGAGGAGGGGCTCTCCTTCGACACCGCCTGGGACATCGTGAGCAAGACCTTCAACTACACCAACCACACCCTGCTGCCTGAGGCGCTGGAGAAGTGGCCGGTGAGGATCTTCGAGAAGCTGCTGCCGCGCCACCTCGAGATCATATACGAGATCAACTACCGCTTCTTAAACGGCATCGTCGAGAAGACCTGGCCTGGCAACAACGACGTCAAGCGCAAGCTTTCGATCATCGAGGAGGGCCAGGAGCGCAAGGTGCGCATGGCCAACCTCAGCGTGATCGCCTCCCGCCGCGTCAACGGCGTCGCGGAGATCCACTCCAAGCTCGTGCGCGAGGAGCTCTTCCCCGAGTACAGCGCGCTGTGGCCAGACAAGTTCTGCAACGTCACCAATGGCGTGACCCCCCGCCGCTGGATCCTCTCGTGCAACCCCGGGCTTGCCGAGCTCTACGACGAGATCTCCGGCAAGGACTGGCCGCTCCACTTGAACGACTGCCGCAAGCTGCGCGACTATGCCGATGATCCCGCGGTGCAAAAGCGCTTCATGGACATCAAGCACGGCAACAAGGTCCGCCTTGCCGCCGAGATCAAGAAGCTCGTCGGCGTCGAAGTCTCCCCCGAGGCCATCTTCGACGTCCAGGTCAAGAGGCTCCACGAGTACAAGAGGCAGCACTTGAACCTCCTGTACATCATGTCGCTTTACCGCAGGATTATCGATGATCCGACCTTCAAGATCGTGCCCCAGGTGTTCATCTTCGGCGCCAAGGCCGCCCCTGCCTACACGCTGGCCAAGGACATCATCTACGCCATCAACGCCGTGGCCGACCGCGTGAACAACGATCCGCGCGTCCACGACATGCTGAAGGTCGTGTTCATGCCCAACTACAGGGTCTCGCTGGCCGAGAAGATCATCCCGGCGGCCGACGTCTCCGAGCAGATCTCCACTGCAGGCTACGAGGCCTCCGGCACCTCGAACATGAAGTTCTCGATGAACGGCGCCCTGACCATCGGCACGATGGACGGCGCGAACATCGAGATCGTCGCCGAGGCCGGCGAGGACAACAACTTCATCTTCGGCCTGTCCGTGGACGAGGTCATCGAGCTCAAGAAGCACTACAACCCTTGGGACTACTACAACAGCAATCCTGAGATCAAGGCTGCCCTAGACTGGCTCGACACCGACTACTTCACCCCGGGCAACCCGGGCGCGCTCTCCTCGATCAAGCGCTCGCTGCTAGACGGCGGCGATCCGTTCCTGGTCCTGGCCGACTTCGAGTCCTACAAGGCGGCCCACCAGCGCGTCGAGAAGATGTTCGCCGACAAGAAGCGCTGGGCGCATGCGGCGATCGTGAACTCGTCCTCCATGGGGAAGTTCAGCTCCGACCGCTCCATCCAGGACTACGCCGAGAAGATCTGGTCGCTCAAGGAGTACAAGATAGAGAAGTAATTTCCCTGTCAGACCCCTTGAAGAAGGCCCGCCCAGCGCGGGCCTTCGCGTCATTCGGGCAGGGGGTGCCCTTTTGTCAGCTGTCGCACTTGCTAATTTGAAAAAGGCTTTGCAGCAATAGTTTGATTCAAAAGGCGAAAACCTCCTTAATGCGCCATGGCGCTCCCAAATGCCCAGGAGTTTGGCCCTCAATTGCAGCAAGGCCCCCGCAGTCTCCTGCGGGGGCCTTGGCGCGCTTGGGCGCGGGCGCTACTTTCCAGTCACGGTCGAGAAGGGCCAGGAGGAGATCCCGCCCATGTTGAGGATGGTGGAGTAGCCGAGGCTCTTTAGGATCTGCGCAGCCTCGGAGGCGCGGCGCCCTGTCCTGCAGTAGACCACCACCGGGACGTCCTTCGAGGGCGCGGCCTTGGCGGCAGTCTCGGCGTTGATCTTGCCGACAGGCAGGTTCACCGCCTGGGGGATGCGGATCTGCGAAAACTCGTCTGGCTCGCGCACGTCCAGGAGCACGCAGCGCCCGGACTCGATGAGCGCGTTGGCCTGGGCGTAGCCTATCGAGCTGATGCCGCGGCGCGGGCGGAACGCCGCAGCGTCCCCGCCCCCGCCTTTCTCATCATCAGACCACAGCGATGGGAACATGCGCGCCTTCCTTACTTCTTGAGCTTCTCGATGATCGAGGTGGTCGAGTACCCGGGCAGGAAGGGCAGGACCACGACTTGCCCGCCGTTTGCCTGCACTTCCTTGTGGCCTGCGATCTGCTCGACCGTGTAGTCGCCGCCCTTGACCAGCACGTCAGGCAGGATCCTCGCGATGAGGCGTTGCGGCGTGTCCTCGTCAAACGGGACCACGTAGTCCACGCAGTCGAGCGCGGCGAGCACCTCCATGCGCGCCTCAAGCGGGTTGACCGGGCGGGTCGGGCCCTTGAGGGCCTTGACCGAGCGGTCGGTGTTCACCGCGACGATGAGGCGGTCGCCCAGGGCGCGGGCGCGCTTTAGGTAGCTCACATGCCCTGCGTGGAGGATGTCGAAGCAGCCGTTCGTCATCACGATCCTCTTGCCCTCGGCCTTGAGGCGCGCGACCTCCTGCACGAGGCGGTCCTCAGTGACGGCGCCGGCGCTGAGCGAGGCGTCGTCGCCGCGCAGCGCGCGCTCAAGCTCGTCGGGGCTCACGGTCGAGGTGCCGACCTTGCCCACGACTATGCCCGCGGCGCGGTTTGCGATCTCGCAGGCGTCAACGAGGTCGACGCCGCATGCAAGCGCCGCGCCCAGCGTGCCGATCACGGTGTCGCCTGCGCCGGTCACGTCGTAGACCTCGCGGGCGCGCGTTGGCAGGTGCACCGCGCTGTAGCCCGGGCGGATGAGCGACATGCCGTCCTCGGACCTCGTGACGAGCAGGCAGCCTAGGTGGAACTTCGCGATCATCGCAAGCGCGCGACGCTCTAAATCGTCGTTGTCGGAGACCTTGCCTGCCACGGCCTCGAACTCCTTCATGTTCGGGGTGAGCATGAAGGCCCCGTCGTAGCGTGAGAAGTCGGTGCCCTTGGGGTCGATGAGCACCTTCTTGCCGGCCTTGGCGGCGAGCTTGATGATCTCGGGGATGTGCGAGAGCGTGCCCTTGCCGTAGTCCGAGGCGATGATGATCCCGCTGTCCTGCGCATCCTTCCTGAAGGCCTCGAGCAGCCGCTCGCCCGGGAGGTCGGCTAGGCTGTCCTCGAAGTCAAGGCGCAGCAGCTGCTGGTTGCGGCTTAAGACGCGCAGCTTCGTGATGGTCGGATGGCCGCGCACGTTGATGAACGCGGTGTCGATGCCGTGCTCCTTCAGGATGGACTCGAGCTTCACGGCATTGGAATCCTCGCCGACGATGCCGATGAGGTGCGCGGGCGCCCCCAGCGAGCTTATGTTCAAGGCCACGTTGGCCGCGCCGCCTGCGCGGTCCTCGCGGGACTTGACGTTGACCACCGGGACCGGGGCCTCGGGGGAGATCCTGCTGCTGTCGCCGTACCAGTAGCGGTCGAGCATGACGTCGCCTATGACGGTGACGGGCTTGTCGAAGGAGGGGAGTTTTTCAGAGCTCATATGCGTGTACCTGGCTGAAACTGCCAAGATTATACCGCCCGCCCCCGCGATCCTCTCGCGGTGGCGGCACCGCTGCGGCGCTTTGAGCGGGCAGAGCTCAAGTATAATGGGGATCACATTTTCAACCATCAGGCACGGATGCGCACCAAGACAGGGACAGGCAATATAGCCTACAGGCCGCTGAGCTTCACGCTGGCGGTCGCCGCGTTGTCCGTGTTCTTCGGGCTCAACCTGGGGTCTATATTCGCGTACAAGAACCAGCTCATGTACGTGTTCCTGCTCAACAGCTACGACATCGACAGCGTGGTGAGCGTGGTGCTCCTGGGCGCGGCGGCCGGAGTGATGTGCGGCGGCTTCATAAGCCAGGGCTCCGGCCGCAAGAGCGGGATCATCGCGGGGGCGGCCATCGGGCTTGCCGCAAGCTGCACGGCGATCCTCGCAAGCGACTTCAGCTCGCTTTTGCTCTCCGAGTTCACCGTGGGCGCAGGCTTTGGGATCTACATCGTCTCGGCGCTGTTGTATGCAGCCGAGATCTCGCTGCCCACGTCGCGCGGGATGTGCTGCTGCCTGCCGGCAGCCGTGGCCTGCTTGGGGTTCCTGGCCTCGATAGCCGCAAGGCTCGTGGTGCCCGACTCCCCGCTTCTGATGTCCATATGCATCGCCTCCGCAGGCTCGGCGCTGTGCCTGCTCTGCGCGCTGTGGCTCCCCGAGAGCCCGCGCTGGCTGGCGCTTGCAGGCTACGGCGACGCGGCGCTGACCTCGCTTTTCACGCTCAGGAGCAGCCAGGCCGCGGCGGCGCGCGAGATGGCCTTCATCAACGATGTCGCAGGGCGCACCGAGCGCGGCATGCAGCTCTACCTGCACTCTGCGGTGAGCCGCAGGGCGCTTAGGACCCTCGTGGTGCTCATCGTGCTCATGCATCTCTCGGGCTTTGCCATCGTCCCCTACATGTCGCTCGAGCTCATCCACCGCTACAAGCTGCAGTACCTGGGGATCCTGGTGATGCGCAACTACGACTACAGCTACGGCTTCGTGAAGGCCGCGGTGACCGTGGCCTTCTTCGGGGCGGTGACTGCGATGATGGCCTCCGACCGCGCCGGGCGCCAGCAGTCCATGCTGGTGGGCGCCGGGATCAGCCTTTGCATGCTGGCGCTCCTAAGCGCGGTGACGCTCTTCGGCATAAGCGATCTCAACGTGGTCTTCGTGTCGGCGCTCATACTGGTGTACATCTTCGCCGCAGTGTTCACCACGCTGACCTTCCTGTGCGTCTTCTCCTGCGAGATCCTGCCCTCAGGCGGCAGGGAGGCCGGGCTGTGCCTGATCCTGGTTATCCACATCCTCTGCTTCATCGCCGGGATCCAGGACGTGGGCGTGATGTCCCCGGGCTTTGACCTAAGCCCGTTCTTCGCCGCGCTCTTGTGCTTCTGCGCGCTCTTGTGCTTTGTGCTCGCCTTCAGGGTGCCGGACCTGGGCGTCGGCTCCTTGGAGCGCAACGAGACCAGGCTCATGGAGGGCAGGCTCTTCGCCCCATCCCGCCAGTCCTCGTCGTAGGGCACTCCTATGCGAAAACAAAAATCCCGGCTCAAGCCGGGATTTTCAGCATCAGGGTAGGCTCTCAGATCTGCCAGTCCTCAAAGTGCCTGCCTTCCTTTAAAAGCTCGTCGCGGAAGATCTTGAGCTTGCCAAAGTCCACGTGGCAGTAGCCGCCGGGGTTTTTCTTCAAGTAGTCCTGGTGGTACTCCTCGGCCCTGTAGAAGTTCGCAAGCGGCAGGCATTCGACCGCGATCTTGCGCCCAAGGCGCTGTTCGGCCTCGTGGAAGGCCTTTGAGATCACAGCCTTGTCCTCGTTGTTCGTGTAGTAGGCGCCGGTGCGGTACGAGCGGCCGCTGTCCAGGCCCTGGCGGTTTACCGAGAAGGGATCGATTATCAGGAAGAAGGCGTGCAGCAGCTCCTCGAGCGTGATCACCTGGGGGTCGTACTTCACCTCGACCGTCTCGGCGGCGTCGGCCTCCTGGGCCTTCACCTGCTTGTAGGAGGGGTTGTCGATCCTCGAGTTGGCGTAGCCGGTCACCGTGGAGGCGACGCCCGGGATGCGCGAGAAGAACTCGGACACCCCCCAGAAGCAGCCGCCTGCGAGGTAGGCGGTGCGCAGGCCATTCTGATCTGCCATGAGATCCCCCTTAGTACTTGAACGCCGGGAAGATGGCGCCCTTGTACTGCTTGGTGATGATGTCAGCCACCTCCTTGGTGTGGTAGAGGTCGACGATGTGGTTGTACAGCTTGTTGCCCGCGTCCTTCTCGCGCACGGCGATGATGTTCACGAACGGGTTGTCCAGGCCCCAGCCCTCGGTGTTCTCGTAGGCGATGGCGTCGCGCTTGAGCACCAGGCCGTGGTCGGAGGCGAAGCCGCCGTTGATGAAGGAGGCTGCGACGTCGTCCATCGCGGCGTAGGCGTTGCCAGGATCAACCCAGTAGAACTTGATGTCCTTGGGATTCTCGGTGATGTCGGACTTCGACGGGGTCCAGCCGGCGTTGTCCTTGAGCTTCAAGACCTTGTTGGCCTCGAGCACGCGCAGGGCGCGGCCGGTGGTGATCGGGTCAGACGGGATGGCGATTGAGTCGCCGTCCTTGAGCTCGGAGAGGGACTTGATCTTCTTGGAGTAGACGCCAAGCGGGGCGATCAGGGTGGTGCCGATGGCCTTCAGGTGGTAGCCGTGCTCCTGAGACTCGGTGTTGAGGAACTTGCCGGTCATGCAGGCGTGCATGTCGATCTCCCCGTCCTCGAGCGCGCGGTTGGGCAGCTGGTAGTCGTTGAACTTCACGATCTGAAGATCCACGCCCTCGGACTTGAGCTTTTCGATGATGGGCTTCCACTGCTCGTTGTTCTCGCCGACCACTCCGACCTTGACGGTCTTGGCCTCGTCGGCCTGGACGGGGGAGATTGAGATCAATGCGGCGGCGGCGATGGCGGCTGCGCAGATTGTCTTGCAAAGCTTCATTTTTTACCTCTTCGTTGTGTTGAATGGACGCGCCCGGGCAGGGCCCGGGCGCATTTGATCAGTACTTGAATGCCGGGATTATGGTGCCGTTGTAGGCCTTGTTCATGATGTCGGCCACCTCCTTGGTGTGGTAGAGGTCGACGATATGGTTGTAGAGCTTGTCGCCCGCATCCTTCTCGCGCACCGCGATGATGTTCACGAACGGGTTGTCCAGGCCCCAGCCTGAGGTGTTCTCCGAGGCTATGGAGTCCTTCTTGGTGGACAGGCCGTGATCGGCCGCGAACTCGCCGTTCAGGAATGAGATGGTCGCGTCGTCGAGCGCGTTGTAGGCGTTGCCCGGATCGACCCAGTAGAACTTGATGTGCTTGGGGTTCTCGGTGATGTCCTTCTCAGCGGGAGTCCAGCCTGCGTCCTTGCGCAGCTTGAGCACGCCGTGATCCTCGAGGAGCCTGAGCGCCCGTCCGGTGGTCACCGGATCGGAGGGCACGGCGGCGGTGTCGCCGTCCTTGAGCTCCGAGAGGGACTTGATCTTCTTGGAGTAGGCGCCAAGCGGGGTGATGAGGGTGGTGCCGATGGCCTTCAAGTGGTAGCCGTGCTCCTGGGACTCGGTCTTGAGGAACCTGCCGGTCATGCAGGCATGCATGTCGATCTCCCCGTCCTCGAGCGCCCGGTTGGGCATCTGGTAGTCGTTGAACTTCACAAGCTCGAGGTCGACGCCCTCGGACTTGAGCTTTTGGATGATGGGCTTCCACTGCTCGTTGTTCTCGCCGACGACGCCGACCTTGACGGTGCGGCGCTCGGCGGACTGGGCCGGGCTTAATGACGAGGCTGCAAATAGGGCGAGCGCGGATGCGATCGCGAGGTTCTTGAAGATTGCCATGAGGTTTCTCCTTGATGGTTCACTTGGTTTGGAAAACGAAACGGGGAGCTTTCAGCTCCCCGTTTCATCAAGCCAATCCTGGCTGTTGCAATGGATCAGGAAGCACGCCGAGTCCTGCGCATCATGCACATGCACATGCGGCAGCAGGCGTTCTCCCAAGTCTTGTCCATCGCGTTTTCTCCCTGTCAGATGACAGACTAATTCTAAAAATACTCCAAGGCAGGTGTCAATGGCAATCCAGCGCCCAGGACGGTCAGGCGAGGATTTTTCTATGCCCGTCGCCTCTATTTAGGGCATAAGCAGGGCTAAAACAGGGCGCCACGGCGGCTGCGGGATCAGGCGCGGTGCGCCTGGGGAGGCAGGGGGCCTGCGTGGCTTACCATGGGGCTTGGACGCGGAGAGTGCAAAAGGAGGTGCCGCCATGGTAACGATAGGGGTGATGCCGCTTTGGGACAGCGCCAGGCAGAGCATCTGGATGCTCCCTGGCTACATCCAGGGGCTGGTCAAGGCCGGTGCGCTCCCCCTGACCCTCCCGCTGACGTCCAGCATGGCAGTCATAAGCGAATGCGCGCGCCGCTGCGATGGCTTCCTCTTCACGGGAGGGCAGGACGTCTCGCCCTCGCTCTACGGGCAGAAGCCACGCGAATACTGCGGCGAGACCTGCGTGATCCGCGATGAGATGGAATCGATCCTGATAAACGAGGCCCTGGAGTCGCACAAGCCTTTTTTAGGGATCTGCCGCGGGCTTCAGATCTTGAACGCGGTGCTGGGCGGCACCCTCTACCAGGACATCAAGATCGACATCGGCTCGGCGGTGTCTCACCTCATGAAGAAGCCCTACGAGCGCGGCGCGCACCAGGTTTCGCTGGTGAAGGGGGGATTTCTTGCAAAGCTCATGGGCGCCGAGCGCATCGCGGTTAACAGCATCCACCATCAGGGCATCGACAAGCTGAGCCCCAGGCTCGAGCCGCTGGCGTATTCAGAAGACGGGATCTGCGAGGCCGCGCTGGTCAAGGGCGAGGACTTCGCTGTGGCGGTGCAGTGGCACCCGGAGATCCTCTACCCCATCGACAGCGGCCAGATGAGGCTGTTCCAGGCGCTCACCGACGCTGCCTCGCTCTCGGTTCACGTCCCCAGCCTCAGCTATAGCGCCTGATGAAGCGCATCTGCGGATCGGCAAACTTGGGATCCATGAGCTTGCGCTGCCTGGGCGCGGTCGGAGCTGGGAAGCCCGGGTGGTCGAACCCGAGCTTGCCGCCCAGGTGCATTAGGTGATCCCCCATCACGTAGTCAGGCAGGAAGGCGTAAAGCCTCATCGCGTCTTCCAAAAGCCACCTGTAATCCTCAAGCACCTTGTCGGCAAGCGCCATGGCCTTTTTCTCGTCATGCATGTGGTACAACGCGTTGAGCGCCATCATGAAGAGCGACTGGCTGGTGCCGTCGAGCACGTATCCAAGGCCGCGGGTGAGCGGATCGGCGTTGAGCTTGGCGATCTCCTCGCTGAGCGATTCGAGGTGCTGGACGTAGAGGGTGCGGGAGGCAGGATGGGCGCCTTCGATCATGCCGGCGAGCTTCTTGCAGACGCAGTTGAACTCGTCCTTGAGGCAGGCTTTCTCAAGCTCGTCTTCCGGCACCGAAAGCTCGATGCACAGGCAGTCTTGCAGGTAGGAGAGCGCGGCGTCCTTGTCAACCTCGGGCAGGGCTGAGAACTCTCCTTGCAGGCAGGCGCTGTCGACCGGGCTGGCCCCGTCCATGCGCGCCCCGTCTGAGCTGTTGGTGATCCTGAGGATCGGATCGAGGCTGTGCTGCAGCTCCATCACCAGCTCCATGTGGCGGTTTGCCAGCCTGAAGATGTAATTGCTTGAAACCTCGCCCCCGAAGTTGCCGGGAAGCTTGATCCCCGAGGCCAGATCGTAGTTGCCGCCCTTGTCCGAGACCCCGCTTTTCGAGTAGATGGCTGAGTACTTGGAGTGCATGCGCGATGCGTCGATCGGCCTGCCGTTGTCCAGCCCGAAGAGGCAGACCCGGTGCGCGCCCAGGCTCATCGCCGCGCTCACGCCCAAGTTGCCCACGATGGGGTTCATCACGTTGATGGCGCGCACCAGGCGGGCGCGGCCGAAGGCGGCGCGCGCCATCCAGAAGAAGGGCTCGTCGGGCTTGCCGAAGATCGCGCTCCTTGCAAAGCGCTCCTGGGTGCGCGGATGCACCACGTCGCCTGCGATCAGGGTGATGCGGCGCAGGAAGGCCTTGTCCGGGATCGCGTCGATGGTCTCGGCTATCTGCGGCGTGCGCTCGGTACACGCGTAGAAGTCAGGGCGGATCCCGGCGTGGTAGAGCGTGTCCAGCGCCGTGCCGCAGGCCAGGATCAGCGCCTTGTCCTGGTTTTTGCGCAAAAACGGGATGTCGCGGTCGAGCGAGGGGCCGTTGCCCACCACGAACAGCGGGATGCGCCTGAACCACTCCTCGGGCTCGGCGTCGCCGCGCAGGAAGCGCCTCTGGTGGCTGATGGCCCAGCAGGCGTGCGAGATCCCGAAGAGGTGGTCGTCGAAGAAGCCCATCGCCGAGTGGATGCGGTAGTAGTCCTTGAGCAGCGTCTGCACCAGCGACTTGATCTCCTCGCTGGCATAGTGGACGAAGCACAGGCACTGCCCGGTGAGGAACCTCCCGTGGCGCTGGTAGAAGGCCGGGAGATCCTCGGAGAGCTGCATGGGTGTCTGTCCGATGAGGAAGTTGATGCCGTAGTGGTTCTCGCGCATGTAGGAGAGCAGCGAGGCCCAGTCGAAGGCGTGCAGCGAGGCGAAGAACAGATCCGCGTCGGGCTCGATGAGCACGAGGTTTGCGATCTCCATGCGCTCGCACAGGAGCGCCACCGGGTAGCCAAGCCCGATCCCGACGACCACGCAGTTGGGGCAGGACTTGAGCTCAAGCGCCGTGCACAGCCCCTCGCCGTCCATCGCCGTCTTGACCTGGTCTACGGCGCGCCCCAGGTAGCGGTGGTGGATCTGCCCGAACTGGTCGTACTCCCTCGAATACCCGGTGCCCACGTAGGTCTGCCTTGAGAGCACGTCTTCCACCTGCTTTTTGCACAGATCCATCGGATCGTCGGACTTGTAGAGGATGCGGTTCCCGTCGTCGGGGAACATCAGGTTGGGGATCCCGTTTTCGGTGCAGAAGAACTCGAGCGCCTGCGCGGGGCGGTAGTGCTCGAAGCTCTCGGCTATGGAGGGGATGAACTTGCCGAAGGCTTCGATGTTCTGCCTGAAGCGGTCGATGAGCATCGAGCTCATGCGGCCCTGGAGTTCTGAGAGGCGCTTGAAGCGCAAGGCCTCATCGGCCGTGAGCTGGCCGCTTTTCAGGGCGATGCGGTCGAGATCGGAGAGCTTCTCTGCGTTGTCCACTTGTCAGGCAGGGCGTTTACTAGGGCTTGCGCTTGGTCAGCCCGCCGTTGGCGCGGTAAGCGCTGATCCCGGCGGCGCCCTTGTTGAACTTGATGAGCTCGCGCCTGACCTTCTCCTGCTCCTCCGAGGCGGCGCTGATGCTCTCGGACACCCCCTCGAAGAGGGTCGCAATGCGGTCGCGGTACTGCGAGAGCTCCGCCGGGGACGCGGCCTTGAGCTTCAGGAGCAGATCGTTGAGTTGCCCTGAGAGTTCGCTGGCCTTGGCGTAGTCGTCGTCGGCTGCCGAGGTCTCTATCTTCGCGAGCAGATCTTCAGCTTGCGTCAAAAGCTTGTCGAGCATGATTTGAATTCACTCTCCCGCGGCGGCAGGGAGCCTGCCGTGCCTTGTTTTCTAATTGAGGACCATCGCCAGCGTCCAACCGACTGGATAATGAGGATAATTTCTCGATAGAACTATAGCACAAGATCCGCTCCCACGCTCCCGCAGGAGGAGGCTTTTGCCGTTATCCTGGCGCCTTTATCGCTTTAACGCCTTGTCAAATCATACCGCTTGCCAGCGAATTGACCATGGACGGGCCCGAGAGCCCCTCGCTGCGGCGCTGCGCCGCGGCCTTCTGCTGTTCTGACAGCGGGATGCTGTCCCAGGCGTCCTTGATGGGCAGCAGGACGCGCAGCGCCGCGTCCAGCGGCCTGCAGCTGGCCTCGATGGAGGCGTCGGCGATGCGGTCGAGGATGTAGGTATAGAGGTCGAACAGGCGCTGGGCAAGCTGCGGATTGCGCTTGAAGTCCAAGGTGTTCTTGAGGCTCTCGATGATGGTCGTGGCCGACGAGAGCCTGGACGCCTTAGCCTCCATGTCGCCGCGCTCGATGGCCCCTTTGGCCTGGGCCAGCCTTTCAAAGGCTCCCTGGTAGAGCATCTTGGTTATGGTGTAGGGATCGGCTACCGAAAGCTCGGCCCTGAGGCTGTTCTTGCGGTACGCGTCAAGATTTCTACGGCTGAACATTTGATCTCTCTCCAATCAGGCGGCAGAACTTTGCCATCCTGCCGGCCCTTGTCATGCTTTTTTCGTGGATTAGCAAGAAAGGTGCCAAAAAGGAAAGACTCTCAAGAGGCGAACAGGGTGGAGGCGCCAGGGCGCGGCGCTAGTCGAAGCCCGCCTTCGCGCGGCGGGAGGCGGCGGCCTCAAGGAAGCAATGCCCGCCTGCGATCAGCTGCACAGTGGATTTATCAAAAAAGCGCCGTAAAATCCCGGGCTTCAGCCCGGGGATATAAGGCGCCTAATCGGCAGGGTGAACGCATGAAAGGCGGCTGATTTCAGCAAAAAGGCGATCTGGATCTGATCTAATTCCCGTGAAAACCTGAATTTTTTTTTGCAAAAGGCC